>WLGB01000033.1 GCA_009703455.1 Actinomycetota bacterium | reverse complement strand
GAACTAACTAATGCCTTCGGCATCGGTATCGCCAACGAAACAGTTCAGGATTCGGAGAACAACTTTAAAGGTGTTGCCACCTGGGTTAAGGCTGAACTCAAGCAGTCCTTTGAGTTTGACCTGGGCTTTAAGGTTTCCGACGCTGCCTTTTATCGTTCAGGGGTATTGGAAATCCAAGAAGGCTCCGATGCTGTGGTGATTGCTTCGACCTCGTCTACTGCCTTACCTAAAGATGCTCCACTTGTTGTTGCAACTAGATATGGCATGGGCAGAGTAATTGTGCTTGCTGATAGCGACGTATTTGGCGATGACTCAATCGATGAATTAGATAACAAAAACCTCTGGATCAACCTAGTGTCCTGGGCAGCCGGCGGCAAAGCTGCTGCCCTGGCAGAAAACAAAAAAACGCCCAGCTGGGCTCATTCTGATCCCAGCTGGCTCAAGCTCGCAGCTGCTATCGAGCAGATAAAACCGCTACAAGAAAAAGATGGTTCGATAGATTCTGTAAGCAACGATTTGGCTATAGCCAAAGTACAAATTGACTTAGTGCTTGAGGCAATTGTTGAACTAGCACCACGCTTTTCTCACCAAGCAGATTACTTGGCGGCGGTTCAAAAAGACATAAGAGCATGGGCCGATGGAGGTTTCGAGGTTCCAGACTTTTATGACTCCTTGGATCTTTTCCGACCGGATTTACACCGCAATCACAACGTGGAGAATCTGGCTGTTTTTGCCATGTATACCCAAAACGGAAATCCCAACCGCAATCTTGAGGCTGTGATTACCAATACCTTCTGGCCGGACTGGCTTGCTGAAAGGGAGCGGGCCTATCAAAACAGTGCCTTTGTTCCTATTGAGTTTGTGGCGTTCACCTCGGGGTATGACACCAACTCAGCGGTGTTTTTCCCAGAAACTGTTGCAACCAGAGAAACCGCCACTTTTTACTGGGGAGGCATCTTCTGTGATCGTGAAGCAGCAAGGTTTCGCATGGTTACCCGAGCTGCCAGGGAATTGCTATATCTTCCGCTACCTCCAGATGCCGAAAGATTGGTCAACGACCAGCAGCTAGCTCAAGAAACCTATGTGCTGTGGGATTTGATTCACGATAGAACTCATTCCAGGGGAGATTTGCCTTTTGACCCATTCATGATCAAACAGCGGATGCCGTTTTGGATGTATGCGCTCGAGGAGCTCCGCTGTGATCTTTCGACCTTTAGAGAAACCTTTGTTCTTGAAACCCAAGGTGAGCGACTGGGCAAATACATTCGTTATGCCATTTTGTTTGACCGACTGTTTCGATTCCCAATCACTGGACCCAGAGTTCGAAACTACGACGGCTTGAGCGGCCAGATTGTTTTTAGCTATCTACATAAACACGGCGGGCTGACCTGGACCGACAACCGACTGAGTTTTGACTGGGACAAGGTCAACGCTCAGGTTTTGGAACTGTGCTCGCAGGTAGAGGCGCTATATCACGATGGCATCGACCGGTCTCGGTTGGCTCAGTGGATGGCTTCCTATGATTTTGTTTCTGATCTTGTTCAGCCGCATCCAGCATCTATCTGGGCCAAGGGCCCAGAAGCTTTGCCGCTGGATGGCGAACTCAAAGAGCTGGTAAATGTAATTCACGACGACGAGTTTCCTCTGAATGTGTTTTATGACACACTCAACCGCAACCTCAAGGATGTCGTTGCTGCCACCAAAGGAATCATTGCCTAGCTGGCACAATGGTTCTATGGAAGCGCTAGATCAAAAAATACTGACTCTGTTAGCTGAGGACTCCGAGCGCTCTTTGGCTGAAATGGCAGAGGCTTTAGCCATCCCATCGTCTACTTTGCATCAGAAGATAAAGCGCCTGGAGACCAAAGGCCTAATCCTTGGCTATCGAGCAAAGCTCGATCTAGCCAAAGCTGGACTTAGCTTGACTTCGTTTGTGTCCCTAACGCCAATTGATCCGGCAGCCCCTGATAATCTTCCGGAGCTGTTAGCGCCGGTTGGCGAAATTGAAAGCTGCTGGTCGGTTGCAGGATCAGAAAGCTACATCGTGAAAGTCAATGTCGCTACCCCAGCTGACCTAGAGGCGCTTTTGGGAAAAATACGTCTGGTAGCTAACGTAAGAACAGAAACCACCGTGGTTTTGTCCACAGCATTTGAAAATCGAGTTCCAGTCTTACCAACTTCCAAAGACCATGATTCCAACTAACAAAAAGGAGCTAGCTTGCTAACAAACCGAAAGATATGGCGCGGCTTCGCAAGCGATAACTATGCCGGGGTTCACCCTGAGGTGTTAGCTGCGATTGCATCGGTCAATTCCGGGCATGAGGTCGCCTACGGCGAGGATACTGTCACGGCAGAGTTTGATGAACTAGTCAGAAGTCTTTTTGGCTCTAAGGCTGTTGGTTTTCCTGTTTTCAATGGCACCGGGGCAAATGTTGTTGCGCTGCAGGCAGCGCTAAAGCGCTGGGAAGCTGTCATCTGTGTTGAGTCAGCGCACATTAACGCCGACGAGGGCGGAGCACCCGAGAAGATGGGTGGCATAAAGCTTTGGACTGTTGCTTCTTCTGACGGGAAACTAACTCCGGAAATGATTGACTCCCAAGTTTTCGACATGGGCGTGGTTCACAGGGCACAACCTGGGGTAGTTTCAATCACCCAGACCACTGAAATGGGAACTCTTTACACGGCAAAAGAGATCAAGGCATTAGCAGACCGAGCTCACAAGCACGGTCTGCTAATACACATGGACGGGGCAAGACTTTCCAACGCCGCAGCTGCTCTAGGTTTATCTTTCAAGCAGTTCACTACCGATCTTGGAATTGATCTGGTTTCTTTGGGTGGCACCAAAATCGGCGCGTTAGGGGCCGAAGCAGTTATCGTCACTGACTCCAAATCAGCCAGGGGCAAGGAGCTAGCTAACGCTATGCCCTTTTTGAGAAAGACCTCAATGCAGCTTCCTTCCAAGATGAGGTTTGTCTCGGCTCAACTAATTGAACTGTTCCAAGACGGCGCCAAGCTGGCACTTTCTAATGCCAAACACGCCAACGCTATGGCCCAGAGGCTTTATGACGGTGTGGAGAAGATTGCGAAGGAGCATAAATCTGTCACTGTTCCAAATCCCACCGAAGCTAACGCGGTCTTTCCTGTTTTGCCAGAAGCGTTAACCAAGAAGCTTCAAAAGCAGTACCGGTTCTATGTTTGGAACCAAGCAACCGGTCAGGTTCGCTGGATGTGTGCTTGGGACACCACCGAAGAAGATGTCGATGGTTTACTCGCAGCCCTAAAAGCTGCCCTCTGACCCTTTTTCGGGAACAAAAATCACTATCTGAAAGTTGTATAACTACATGTCTAAATTACCTATCACTCAAGCACCCCTAACTGACTTACTCGTCAAACGCTGGAGTCCACGCTCGTTCGATGAGACCCACGAGATTTCTGACCAGGAGATTCTTTCCATTCTTGAGGCGGGCCGCTGGGCCCCCTCTTCGAATAATGGCCAGCCTTGGAGATTCTCGGTTGCGAAGCGCGGAACCGATCTTCACAAGAAAGCAGTTGCAGGTCTTACCGGATTCAATCAGGCTTGGGCACCTAGGGCTTCAATGTTGGTTGTGGTTTCAACCCAGAGAGACGACACCGGTCAGGCTCATGCCGGCAACCACTATGACGCCGGTCTTGCCGTTTCACTGATGTCTATTCAGGCTCAGGCCATGGAGTTTTACACCCATCAGATGGGTGGAATTTTGCACGACCAGTTGCAAAAAGACTTAGGGCTTTCAGAAGATCTCGAGGTAATTGTGGTTTTTGCAGTCGGCAAAATTGCTGCTGCTGACAATTTGGAGGGCGGCGCCTACAAAGCTGAGCTGGCTCCACGAACCAGGCTAGAGCTTTCTGAAATCGTGCTCCATGGCAAGCCTTAAGATTAGGTAGTGAGCTTCGCCAACGAAATAGCCTCCTGGTACGGCCAGTTTGGGCCAGCTTTATTTGTTGGCGCTGTTTGGGGATTGGTTTTTGCCGGAACCGGGCTCCTTATCGGAGCATTCATTCCTTTTGTGACCGGCGACTCGTTGATTTTTGCAGCCGGAATAGTTGCAGCCAATAACCCAGAAGTTATCAACATCTGGGTATTGGCAGTTGGTATTGGAATCTTTGCTTGGCTGGGTGATCAGGTTGGCTACACCCTCGGACGTCACTTCGGAAGGCCATACCTTGAAAGACGCCGGGGTGAAGTGCTCCAAAAAGCCATCTCAAACTCAGAAAAGTTCTATAACTTTTGGGGTTGGTGGGCGGTGGTTGTTGCAAGGTTTGTACCCTTTGCCAGGGTCTTGATTCCGGTGATTGCAGGCATTGGCAAGATGAACTACTACAAGTTCTTCTCAGCGAACTTAGTTGGGGCAGTGCTTTGGGGCTTTGGTCTTTCTATGGCTGGGTATTACGCAGCTAGCATTCCACTGGTAAAAAACTTCAGCTATTTCCTGGCTGTGTTCTTTATCGCAGCCTCCCTGATTGCAGGCATGCGTGCTTGGTATAAAAACAACCAGGGCAAGAAACTGGCTCCTCTTTCACGCAAGCTCTAGTCGGTAGCAATAACCAAATCGGCGAGAGTCTTCGACTTTTCTCGGGCATAAAAATCAAGCTCCTGGGCTGCCCAGAAATCAAACTTGTCTAGGTGCCGCTCTCTTAAAAGCCAACGCTCACGCCTTATTTCCTCGCTGGCTTCTAGCCAGATTGAAATGTCGGCGTGAGCTTTGCTTCTTTCAGTCAGGGCTCCACATCCTTCAACAATTAGCGGTGTCCCACCTGAGAACTCTCGCCAAGTTGATCTTTCGTTTCTGACCCAGGACCAGTCCTGCCAAGAGGCGGTTTCTTGTCTGGCTAGCGGATTCAGGATAAACCTGACCAAGTAATCGGCTCCCAAGGAAAGCCCATCCCAGCCCTCGAATATGGCGTCCATGTGTATTACGCGAGGCGCTGATTCGCCGTCCACAAACAGCTGCTGCTGCAGCTTCTCGGCGAAGGTGGACTTACCGGATCCTGCCCGGCCATCAATCAAGACAATTGGGGTTTGGTTACCTCTGTCGATTTGCTCAAGAACTTGAGCCGAGATTTCTTCAATATCTGCAAGGAGATTGAAACCTAAGGAGTCGGATTTATCCGACATCTATTCAGCTAGACCGTATAGTCGATCGCCAGCATCTCCAAGTCCTGGGACGATGTATCCGATCTCGTTTAGTTTCTCATCTAGGGCGCCAAGAACGATGGTCACATTCTTGTCTCCAACGGAGGCCTCAACTGCCTTTAGGCCCTCAGGGGCTCCGAGTAAGCAAACTGCTGTGACTTCGGTGGCTCCGCGGTCAAAGACGTACTTGATTGAATCGATAAGCGTTCCACCGGTAGCAAGCATCGGGTCAATGATGAAGATTTGTCTTCCGGTTAGATCGTCGGGAAGTCTTTCGGCGTAGGTATAAGGCTCAAGCGTTTCTTCGTTTCTCTTGATGCCTAGAAAGCCAACTTCTGCCGTTGGCAGAAGTTTCATCATTCCTTCGAGCATGCCAAGGCCTGCTCGAAGAACTGGAACAATCAAAGGTTGCGGGTTGGAAAGGTGAACTCCCTTAGTTTTAGTGAGAGGGGTCTCGACTTCAATTTCGTGAACTCGAACTTCCCTTGTTGCCTCATAAGCCAAAAGCGTTACCAGCTCTTCGACCAATAGTCTGAAGGTTGGGGAGGGGGTGTTCTTATCCCGAAGGACAGTGATTTTGTGGGTGACCAGTGGGTGATTGGCAACGTGTACTCGCATAGCCTCAAATCTACTGCTCCAGCAAGCATCAAGCTGAGTCATCCCTACACCTTCTAAAGTAGAAGTTGCTGACCAACGAACGGGACTATTTTGACGAACCACCGCTTTGACCAGGCTATGGATCTGGCGCTGGGCCAGGCCAAGCTTTCTGGCAAGGACGTGCCCGTTGGAGCCGTGATTTTGGACCCTTCGGGACTGCTAGTTGCTTCAGCGCACAACGAGCGTGAGCTAACCGGGGACCCAACCGCGCACGCTGAGCTATTGGCTATCCAAAGGGTGGGAAAAGCCAAAGGGGACTGGCGACTTGAGGATTTAACGCTTGTTGTGACGCTTGAGCCTTGTGTGATGTGTGCTGGGGCAATCATTGCTGCCAGGATTCCGCGGGTTGTCTTTGGCGCCTTTGATGAAAGAGTTGGGGCAGCAGGGTCTAGGTATGACCTGCTTCGGGACTCAAGACTTGGAAGCCCGGTTGAAGTAATTGCTGGGATTATGGAGAAAGAGTGCTCGCAGCTTCTGAAAGACTTTTTCGAGGCTAAGCGCTAGCGACTAGGCTATTTGACGGTGACGTGTCCGAGCGGCCGAAGGTGCAACTCTCGAAAAGTTGTGTGCGTGAAAGCGCACCGTGGGTTCAAATCCCACCGTCACCGCCACAAAAACTGAAGGGTATAGAGATGAATTACAAAAGGCACATGACCGTCTTTGGGGCTATCGCTCTGGCCGGATTCATCCTGTTCTGGTTCGCTCCCCAGTTTGGAGCTGCTATCTTTTTGCCCGCTCTAGGTGCTTACTTCGGCGCTCGCAAGGCAGAATCAGATGGACCATCACAGCCGAAACCAGCTCTTTGGGCGGGATTTTTTGTTCTGGTTGCAATTGCGATGGTTATCAGGTTCCTAGTTCCTGAAGAAAACTTTGCCAGCTTTCAAGCCACTGCAGAAAACACGATATTGCTCTGGGTGTACCTAGGTGTTTTGTCGCTTGCCTTCCCACTGTTTGGCTTCTTGGCATATTTGCAAAGAGTTGGACGAGTAGCTGGGCAGTAAGGCCTAAAGTCTTAGCTGAAGCTATCAATTGGGGGCCTACACCCAAATAAGGTCCTGTCAAGGGATTTAAGCCAGGTGTTTACAAACGTGGCTTAATCGTTATAAGATTGGGTCTTGACCCCAAAAAACCAGTGTGCATATTGTGGCGCGCTCTGTACGCATATATTGGCGACAATCGGTTTCGGGACAGCCCTTAATCTGACCAGTTACTAACCTATTGCCCTGGAGGGACTCCCTTGGCTGCGAAAAACGCAAAAAACACCCGTCTAGCATCACGCCCATCATTTGCGAAGGTGCAGGAACAAATTGATCTTCCAGATCTTTTGTCCCTACAGACCGAAAGCTTTGATTGGCTAATCGGCGGACCAGCATGGCGAGAAAAAGAAGGCAACAAGGCCAAGACAGGTCTCGACGAAGTCTTCGAAGAAATCTCTCCGATTGAGGACTCGGCAAACTCTTCACAGGATCCAAAGATGGGTCTTGTCTTCGGTGAGCCGATTTTGTACGACCCGACCTACACTCCTGACGAGTGCAAGACCAAGGGTAAGAGCTACACTCAACCGCTTTACATCAAAGCTGAGTTCACCAACTACCTAACCGGTGAAATTAAGTCCCAGACAGTCTTCATGGGAGATTTCCCAGTGATGACGGAAAAGGGTACCTTCATCATCAACGGAACCGAGCGAGTAGTTGTGTCCCAGCTTGTTCGTTCTCCAGGTGTTTACTTCTCTGTTTCAACTAACACCACAGGAAACTTGGATGTTAGAAACAACAAAGCTCAGATCATTCCATCCCGTGGTTCATACTTAGAGTTTTTGACTGAGTGGGTTCGCGATGACCGTAAGCCAATCGCAAGATTTGGTCAGCCGATTGTTCAGGTTCAGGTAGATCGCAAAACTAAAGTTTCAGCAACTATTTTCTTGAAAGCCCTTGGATTTTCCAAAGAAGAAATCATTGCTGAGTTCTCTGATATCGAAAAGGCAGTTGGAGCAGCAGCTCCAACTTGGAAGTATGACCTAGACCTAATCGCCAACACTTTGGCTTACGACGAGTCCAAGGTATTTGCTAATCCTGTTCTGACCAAGGAAGACGCTCTTCGTGAGCTCTACCGCAAGGTCCGTGGCGAGCAAGCTGGTAGCGAAGTTGCAGCTGCATGGCTCAACTCAACTTACTTTGAGTCCAAAAGGTACAACCTTGCAAAAGTTGGTCGCCACAAGCTAAACCGCAAGCTCGGCATCGAGGAGCCACTAGAGGTCAACACTCTGACCCGCTCGGACGTAATCGGAACCCTGAAGTACCTGCTTCTGTTTGACCAGTCAATCGCCAACCAGTCATCACTTTCGAACGCCCGCATGGAGTTCCCAGTAAAGATGAACGGCAAATCGGTCAAGATTGCCGTTTCTGCTGACGACATCGATGATTTCTCTAACCGTCGTATCCGCTCAGTTGGTGAGCTAATCCAGAACCAGGTTCGCATCGGTCTATCCCGTATGGAGCGTGTGGTTCGCGAGCGTATGTCGACTCAGGACATCGAGGCTATTACTCCTCAGACCCTGATCAACCTAAGACCAGTTGTTTCTGCCATCAAGGAATTCTTTGGTGCCTCACAGCTGTCTCAGTTCATGGATCAGAACAACCCCCTTGCAGGACTTGCTCACAAGCGTCGTCTATCCGCACTTGGTCCCGGCGGTATCGCTCGTGAGCGTGCCCAGATGGAGGTTCGTGACGTTCACCCTTCCCACTACGGAAGAATGTGTCCGGTTGAAACTCCAGAAGGCCCGAACATTGGTCTGATTGGTTCCTTGACTGCCTATGCACGCATCAACGCATTCGGTTTCATCGAGACGCCATATCTGAAAGTCACCAACGGAAAAGTTTCCGGAAAAATCGAATACCTTGACGCAGCTGCTGAAGATGGCAAAGCTATCGCCGGTGCTGACACACCATTGAACGAGGACAAGACTTTTGCAAACAAGAAGGTCTTCGCTCGTTTCCGCGGTGACGTTGTTGAGGTTGACAAGGAAGACGTTGACTTCGTTGACGTATCTCCTCGTCAGTTAGCTTCCGTATCAACTTCGTTGATTCCATTCCTTGAGCACGACGACTCATCTCGTGCTCTGATGGGTGCGAACATGCAGCGTCAGGCTGTTCCACTAGTTCGCTCCGAGGCACCACTTGTTGGTACCGGTATGGAAAGAACTGCCGCCTTTGACTCAGGAGCACTTGTTGTTGCTGAAGCCGGAGGTGTCATCGAGGAAGTTGCTGCCGACCTTATTGTTATAAAGCAGGAAAACGGTCGCAAGAAGGAATACAAGCTTCGCAAGTTCGACCGCTCCAACCAGGGAACCGCTATCAACCAGCAGCCGTTAGTGTCTGTTGGTCAGGCAGTAGTTGAGGGCGAAGTTCTAGCCGATGGTCCATCCACCGACTCAGGTGAATTGGCATTGGGTAAGAACTTGCTGGTTGCATTCATGCCTTGGGAAGGTCACAACTTCGAGGACGCCATCATCTTGAGCCAGAACCTGGTGAAAGAAGACACCCTGTCTTCGATCCACATCGAAGAGTATGAAGTTGATGCCAGAGACACCAAGCTTGGAAAAGAAGAGATCACAGCCGACCTTCCAAACGTTTCAATGGAGGCACTGGCTCAGCTAGACGAGAACGGAATCATCCGTATCGGAGCTGAAGTTCGTCCGGGTGACATTTTGGTTGGAAAGGTAACTCCTAAGGGAGAAACCGAGCTTTCAGCTGAAGAGCGTTTGCTTCGTGCGATCTTCAACGAGAAGAGTCGCGAAGTTCGCGACACCTCTTTGAAGGTTCCTCACGGTGAAGGTGGAACTGTTATTGGCGTCAAGGTATTTGACGTTGAGGCAGGAGATGAAGAGCTAGGTGCTGGAATCAACCAGCGCGTTGTTGTTCACATCGCTCAGCGCAGGAAGATCACCGAAGGTGACAAGCTTGCTGGCCGCCACGGAAACAAGGGTGTTATCTCAAAGATTTTGCCTATTGAAGACATGCCTTTCATGGAAGACGGAACACCAGTTGACGTGATCTTGAACCCACTGGGTATTCCAGGCCGAATGAACTTCGGTCAGATTCTAGAGACCCACCTTGGCTGGATTGCCAAGCAGGGTTGGAAGGTCGAAGGAGTTGCTAAGTGGGCTGACGCCATCGTGAAAGAAATGCGCGAGGGCAAGCCAGGGACCAAAGTTGCGACTCCGATCTTCGACGGTGCATCAAAGGACGAAATCATTGGATTACTAGATTCAACACTTCCTAACCGCGACGGTCAGCGGCTTGTTGACTCAACCGGTAAGGCCAAGTTGTTCGATGGTAGAAGTGGTGAGCCGTTCCCGGCTCCAGTTTCAGTTGGGTATATGTACATTCTGAAACTTCACCACTTGGTTGACGACAAGATTCACGCTCGTTCAACGGGTCCTTACTCCATGATTACTCAGCAGCCACTTGGTGGAAAAGCTCAGTTCGGTGGACAGCGATTTGGTGAGATGGAAGTTTGGGCACTGCAGGCGTATGGTGCCGCACACACCCTTCAGGAACTTTTGACTATCAAGTCTGATGACATCACCGGTCGTGTTCGCACCTACGAGGCGATTGTGAAGGGTGACAACATCCAGGCTCCAGGTATCCCAGAATCCTTCAGGGTTTTGGCTAAGGAGATGCAGTCGCTAGCTCTGAACGTAGAAGTACTAAACGCCGAAGGCGTTGCCGTTCAGATGAGAGACGACGACTTCGAGTTTGATCGCGCAGCTGAAGAGCTGGGCATCAACCTTTCTCGCAACGAGAACTTATCAGTAGACAACGAATTCACCGGTTTCTAAGAAAAGGATCAGGAAAAAATAATGGAAGTTGAATCATTCGACGCCCTCAGAGTTGGCTTAGCTAACGCTGACGATATCCGCTCTTGGTCACATGGTGAAGTCAAAAAGCCTGAGACCATCAACTACAGAACCCTAAAGCCTGAGAAGGACGGACTGTTCTGCGAGAAGATCTTCGGTCCTACCAAGGACTGGGAGTGCTCTTGTGGAAAGTACAAGCGCGTGCGCTTCAAGGGAATTGTTTGTGAGCGTTGTGGCGTAGAGGTCACTAAGTCCTCGGTTCGCCGTGAGCGCATGGGTCACATCGAGCTTGCAGCTCCGGTGACTCACATCTGGTACTTCAAGGGTGTTCCATCCCGCCTTGGATACCTCTTGAACATGGCTCCAAAAGATCTTGAGAAAATCATTTACTTTGCGGCATACAGAATCATGTCCATTCACCACGAGGACAGAACTTTTGACGCTGGGCTTGTAAAAGAAGACTACGTAGCTCGTATGCGTACCCTTTCTGACGAGAGATTGCAGGAAATGCTTTCTGTCGCTCAAGCAGAGTTTGATGCCCTCACGGGCCTAGGGCTTGGTCTTCAGCACGCCATCAAGTTGTGGGAAGCCCCAACCTGGGTTGACGGACAGTTTGCCAAGAGCATCGAGCAGCTAATCGATGCCGAGGAAAAGAACCCTGAGGGTTTCTGGAACAAAAAGGCAATGGCCGAGGCCGAAGAAGCTAACGACGAGGAAATCTCGCCGGTAGTTCGCCCAGCCGCTGAAGAAAAGCAGATCAAGCAGCTTATTTCTGAGTTCAAGAAGAAGACCGACAAAATCGTTCGCGAGTTCGCTCGCATCGAGCGCCCTGCCAACCTTCAAAAAGAGCAGTTGGCCTGGAGAATGTACCTGACTGTCAAGTCCGGCGACCTAATCCAAAACGACGTCATCTTCGATCACTTCGACTACTCATACGGCGAATACTTCGATACTTCTATTGGTGCCGAGGCTGTTCAACGTGTACTTTCCGAGTTTGACCTGGTAGCTGCAGCTGCGGAGCTTCGCGAGCAGATTGCAACTACCAAGGGTTCAAAGCAGACCCAGGCCATTAAGAGATTGAAGGTTGTGAACTCCTTCATGCAGTCAAACACTCCTCCGACTTCGATGGTTTTGGATGTGCTTCCGGTACTTCCTCCTGAGATTCGTCCGATGGTTCAGTTGGACGGTGGCCGCTTTGCTACCTCCGACCTAAACGACCTTTACCGCAGGGTAATTAACCGCAACAACCGTCTAAAGAGATTCGTTGACCTAGGCGCTGTTCCAAAGACAATTCTGAACAACGAAAAGCGCATGCTTCAGGAAGCTGTTGACGCTTTGTTCGACAACGGTCGTCGTGGACGTGCAGTTACCGGTACCGGTAACCGTGCCCTTAAATCACTTTCAGATCTTCTG
>WLGB01000032.1 GCA_009703455.1 Actinomycetota bacterium | reverse complement strand
CTCTCAACCGACGCCAACGGCCGCTACTGCCAGTTAGATCCTTACCTGGGCGCTCAGCTTGCGCTGGCTGAGGCTTACCGAAACGTAGCAACCAGCGGCGCCAAGCCGCTAGCTGTGACCAACTGTCTAAACTTCGGATCTCCAGAAAACCCAGGGGTTATGTGGCAGTTCAAGCAGGCCACGACAGGGCTTGCTGATGCCTGTCTCGAGCTTGAAATTCCAGTAACCGGTGGCAATGTTAGCTTCTATAACCAAACTGGTGATGTTGCTATCTTCCCAACTCCGGTTGTTGGTGTACTCGGGGTAATTGACGATGTTGCCAGAAGAATTCCTTCCGGATGGCAAGACGAGGGCAACAACATTTACCTCCTTGGGGTCACTCGAGACGAACTAGACGGCTCGGTTTGGTCAGAGGTAATACATAGCCACCTAGGAGGACAGCCTCCTAAAGTTGACCTTGGGTATGAACGCCGATTGGCCGAGCTTTTACACGGCGCAAGCTTGCAAGGATTAATTGCCTCGGCTACGGACTTGTCTGAGGCAGGACTAGCTCAAGCCCTAACTGAATCTGTTCTTCGCTTCAACATGGGAGCCAGGGTTTGGATTACTGAGCTTTGTGAAAGAGATGGTTTAGATAGAACTTCGGCACTTTTTTCGGAGAGCACCGGAAGAGTGCTAGTAAGCGTAGGACGCGAAGACGACGTAAAGTTTGTTGGGCTCTGTGATGCCAGAAACATTCCCGTTCTTCGTATCGGAGTCACAGACAACACTGGGGAGCTGGAAATCCAAGACCTGGCGATCTGGCAATTGGATGAGCTTCGGACACCGTGGGTCAATACCCTTCCTGATTTATTTGGTTAGCATTTTGTTATGACTGAAACCCTAGAAAAACATCCGCTTCGTATTGTGCTTCGAACCGGAGCAGCCGTCTTTGGCCTAAGCGCGATTTTCCTTCTGGCACTGCCGGAATTGTTCCTGGATCTACTCGCTTTACCTTCCGGGCCCGACCAGGTTTGGTCGATGAGAATGATTGCGGTGACTTTGGTAGCTCTAACCGGGAACATGTTGATGGTTAGCCTCTACGCAAACCTCAAAGGGGTGAGACTTGCGTCCAGAGTGATGCAGTTTGCCGCTTTTGGTCTTGGGGGGTTAACGCTTATGGTCCCGGCAGAACTTACTTGGTTCACCTACTTGTATGCGGCCATTGGATTTGTCTTCTCCGGCGCCTACACACTATTTTTGTTCCGTCGATAAATGACTGACTCCATAATCACTCTCTCTGAGCCTGCTACAGGCTCCGCAGCAACCATCTCGGTTGTTGGAGCAAGCCTTTTGGCTCTTGAGCTGTCTGGGAATCGGGTTATCGAAGCTGTCGACACCGACCGACAAGAGTTTTATAGCGGGGTCGTGATGGCGCCTTGGAGTAGCAGGGTTTCTGGAGGGAAGTGGCAGCTACCCGACGGGCGTGAGCTACAGCTTCCAATCAACGAACCCGACCGGAACAATGCCCTGCATGGATTAGTTTTTGACCAGACGTTTCAGGTGAGCAAATCCTCCGACACTTCAGTTGAACTATCGATAGAAATTTCTCCGACTGACGGGTATCCATTTCATCTAAAGCTAGCGATGTTCTATGAATTGGAAGAAGGCGAGCTTTTTTGTAGCTTTGCGGTGAAAAACCTATCCCTAGAAACTGCACCGTTTGGAATAGCTTTCCACCCGTACTTTTCCACCAGCTGGCTGGAAGGCAAGGCGTTGTTTCAAAACGATGCTGAGACACGTTTTATTCTGAACGAGAACCTTATTGCCACTGGAAGAGCAAAGACTGCTTCGACTTCCAAGGACCTGAGCGTGGGTAAAGCAGTGGTAGGTGCCAAGCTAGATGATGGCTTCACTGATTTGAAGTTTGTCAATGGAGTTTCGTCAACAAAACTGATTTCTGAATCTGGCCAAGGCGTCGAGGTTTGGCAGGAGGACATTTTTAAACACCTCGTTATCTACACGACCGATGTGCTGCCAACAAAGCAAGGAGCTGTTTCTGCGATTGCAATTGAGCCTTCAACTTCGGAAGTGAACGCCTTTAACAGTAAGCAGGATTTGCTGTTGCTTTCTGCTGGTGAGACCCGTTCTGGTAGTTGGGGTATTCGCCTAACCTAGGACAGATGTCACGCCGGAAAGGTCAAAAGTCACGCCAACCACAGCACATCGCAGGGCAATTTCCCCTGCGATGGTCGCGGTCGCAGCTGTGTTGATTGGGTCAGTTTCTAACTCAGCGGCAAGCGCCTCAATACGTCCAGCAAAGTCCTCGCCTGCAACAGAAGATGCCTTGGAACGGATCTCGGAAGCCAGATTTGCTACGTCGAGAGCATCAAGATTTAAATTTTCGGCACTGGTTAGACTAACCAGTTGCTCACAAGCCTTAACGTCGGCTTCTGAGTCACCACCGAGTATGGATGAGCATCCGGTCAGAAGAACAACTGAGGCTAGGGAAATGGCTATAAGTTTCATGCTGCGTCTTGATTCCTTTGCGGGCTAAGGCCTGTGATTTCCAGGGGATAGTCGAGGTAGTCGGAGTACAGAGCCAGTGAAGGCTCCCTCCAAGCGTAATCGCGAGCAATCTCGGCAAGGCAGGCCCAAAAGAAAACATTAAGCAAACTCACAGAAAGTGAGCTGATGGAGTCATCCGGAAAAGCGCGTCCTAGCATTCTGCGAATAAGTGTTGGAACATCGGAAATGCCATGCCGGTGAAAAGCGGCACGAATTTTGAATTCGTATTCCCTAGCCCGTCTTGGATTCCAAAACATCGAACCCTGTCCGTGTTTTAAAAGCTGATGAATTTGGATGGCCTGGGAGTACCTGGCGTTATCAAGTGAATCAAAAATGGGGATGAAGCGCTCAACCTCGAAGCCATTACCGCGAAGATCTAAAACATCCGGGTAGTGAAAGAAGCGATAAAACGGCACGTGAGGTCTGGCAATCGAGTATGGCTCAAGTGTGAAACTTGCAACTAGGGGGTCTTGGCCGCTTGCTGCAGAGCCCCAGCGATCGATTGCCTCATCGTTGTCGCCTGGCTCGGAAGCGTATTCGCTACTGGTCACAACAACTAGTTAACCAAGAATTTGTCTGATCGGTAGCCTAGATTGGAAATCATGCGCTCCTGTATGAAAATCATTGCCTGGCTGGTCATTTTTGCCCTGGCCGCCCAGTTTTTCCAGGCCGCCCCCTGGTTGCTGTTTGTCTTTGGTGGACTGGTTGCGCTTGGTATTTACTTGTCCAGAGCCAAGAGAGCAGCCCTTGAGGCCGACACCCTAAAGGCAGTCGGAGATGAGCCACTTGGCAACATCCTTGACCCTGCTCGGGCCATGACCGCTCAAGCATCTCGCCAATTGCTGGGAGACGACAGCTTCAGCTTTGAAGTTGTTGGGGAAAGTTTCTACGCCCAAAACTTCTCGGCGCTTCAGAAAAACGCTGGTCTGGTGGATGGCCAAGACTGGGATGACACTGCATTTTTGGTTGTGGATCCTGGCAACTATCACAGCAAAACAGCAGTGGCGGTGTTTGTTTCCGGTTTAAAGCTCGGCCACGTCGCCGAGGAAAATGCACCGGGAGTTTTTAGGTTTCTGCTGCAAAGCGGCGGCTACGCCAAAGCCGACGCCGCTATTTTCTTTTCTGCAGCCGATGGCCAAAACAGCATCTGGTTAGATGCTGTGATTCCGGTTTTGTTTAAGAATTAGTTATCTAGGCGCGGAGCAAGTCGTGACGCACGATAGTTGCGTTACGGTCAGGACCAACTCCGATGGCGGAGATTCTGGTTCCAGAGAGCTTCTCAAGGACTAGAACATAATCCTGGGCATTTTTTGGAAGGTCTTCGAATTTCTTGGCTCCGGTGATGTCCTCATCCCAGCCGGGGAAGTTTTCATAAATTGGTTTGGCGTGGTGGAAATCGGACTGGGACACGGGAATCTCTTCGGTTCTAACTCCGTCAATGTCATATGCCACACAAACCGGGATTTCCTTGATGCCGGTTAGGACATCTAGCTTGGTCAAAAAGATATCAGTTAGCCCGTTGATGCGAGTTGCAAACTTAGCAACCGGGGCATCAAACCACCCACAGCGCCGCTCTCTGCCTGTTGTGGTTCCAAACTCAAAGCCCTTCTCGCGAAGGAATTCGCCCCACTGATCAAACAATTCAGTTGGGAAAGGTCCTGCTCCAACTCTTGTTGTGTAGGCCTTTAGGATCCCAATCACGGAAGTGATCTTGGTAGGTCCAATTCCTGAGCCAATTGTTGCCCCTCCGGCAATTGGTGAGCTCGAGGTCACGAACGGGTAGGTTCCGTGGTCAACGTCCAAAAGTGTCCCCTGGCCGCCTTCTAGCAAGACGGTCTTTCCTGCTTCTAGGGCATTGTGAAGATCAAGGGCGGTATCTGAAACCATTGGGCGGATGCGGTCTGTGAAGCTAAGCAGTTCCCGAACAACTTCTTCTGCCTTGATGCCGGCACGGTTATAAACCTTGGAGAGTAACTGGTTTTTCTGGCTTAGCGCTGCTTCAACTTTTTGACGAAGGATGCTCTCATCGAACAAGTCCTGAACTCGAATTCCTAAACGGCCGACTTTATCGCCGTATGTCGGTCCAATTCCGCGACCAGTTGTTCCAATCGCGCGCTTTCCTAGAAAGCGCTCAGAGACTTTGTCAATTGTGACGTGGTAAGGAGTGATGATGTGAGCGTTAGCAGAGATCTTGAGCCTTGAAACGTCAACGCCTTTTTCAATCAACCCGTCAAGTTCCTGGACTAGCACCGATAGGTCAATAACAACACCGTTGCCGATCACAGGCACTACTCCGGGTGTCAGGATGCCACTAGGCAAAAGGTGCAAAGCAAACTTCTTGTCCCCGATAACGACCGTGTGTCCGGCGTTGTTTCCGCCTTGGTATCTAACTACGTAGTCGACTCGATCGCCGAGTAAGTCTGTGGCTTTGCCCTTGCCCTCATCGCCCCACTGGGCGCCAACTAGGACTATTGCAGGCACTATTCAACACTAGCCCAAAGGCTGATATTCCGCGTCGGAAAACTAAAATATGAAGGGTAAGCATCGTCCGGCAATTGAAATGGGGAAAAATGAATGACACACTGACTCCTGATGGTCAGGCACTGGTTGCGATTATTGCTTCCTTTGGAATTCTCTTACTTCTTGGTCTTGTCGCTGTGGTGGTCATTAGCCACTTCATAGCCAAGGCCGCTCAAAGAAAGGAGAGGCACTACCTGAGCTTTTTCGTCCTAAGCATTTTGTTATCTCCGCTGATCACTGGGCTAGTTGTTGCGGCCATTCCTTTCACGGCTAGCGACCCCAACCACCCGAAGAATAAAAAGTAATCTCACTAGGAACTAAAGCGGTGCTGCATCAGCCATGTATGCATAGTGATGGCTGCTGCAGCACTTGCATTTATGGACCTGGTGGAACCAAACTGCGTGATCTCAACAACATCTTTTGAGGCTGAAATCGCAGCATCGGACAAGCCCGGCCCTTCCTGTCCAAAAAGTAACACACAGGCTTCAGGAAGCTGATAGCTCTCGAGCTGTTTACAACCTGGAACATTGTCAATTGCGATGATCGGCAAGGACTTGCCTTCGTTGGCCGTTTGAGACCACTGGACAAACTCTTCGACAGTTGGGTGGTGCAAAATGTGTTGGTAGCGATCAGTTACCATCGCACCACGCCTATTCCAGCGGCGATTGCCGATGATGTGAACTTCTTTAGCTAGGAAAGCGTTCGCCGTTCTAACAATCGATCCGATATTGAGATCGTGTTGCCAATTCTCGATAGCAACGTGAAATTTGTGACGGTGGGCATCCAAATCGGCAACAATTGCCTCCATGGACCAATAGCGATATTTGTCGACGACATTTCTGGTGTCGCCCAGGAGAAGAAGTTCCTGGTCATAGATTTCTGACCCAGGTCCTGTTGGAAGTTCTCCTGTCCACGGTCCCACCCCCCAGGTCGTTAGCTCGGGGGTTGGGTTCTCCAGAAACGAATCATCGCTATTGCCAGGCATGATTGCAAGCCTACGCAATAGCGATGATTCTCAGTGGTCCTTAGGCGCCCTTAGGTTTGAAGCCGAAGCGCTTTCGGTTCGGAGGTGCGGCGGGCCCAACAGTTCTTCGAGAGTCGTTTGGGAACTGCTGGCTTGGCTGAAAGCTTTCGCTGGCAAAAATCAAATCGCCATCGCTTCCAGTTGAAGTAGGGATGCCTTCCTCGTCATTCTTCTTTCTTCTTCTCCAGAGAATGTAAAGGAACAGCAAAGCTGCCGCTGCAAATATCCAAAGGATATTGAAAAGCCCGGTGATGTCGAATCCAACCGGTGGTGCCGGTGCAATAACTGCCTCAGGCTGGATAAGAACACCTAGAGAAACGGATCTAAGCTGTCCATCTTGGGTGAGACCGTTCAGCTGGATGGTGTGTTCACCGGTAGGAATGGCTTGAGGAATTTGAGACTGACCCACAAAGTTTCCGGAGGCATCTGCAACGACATCCGAAAGCTCAGCTGGGTCAGAGAACAACCAAACCTTCACTACTGATCCAGGAGCAAAGCCAGTTCCGGAGAACTGAACGAAGCGATCTTTGTTCAAGATGATATTTCCTGCATCGTCTAAGACAAGTGGTTCGCCGGACGAATCAGTTGCCTCAAGAGCAACCTCCCAGCCATCTCCTCGGAGAATGTAGCCATTCTCGGAATCAGTTTTTACCAGCTCAATAACAACTGGTTGGCCGTTCTCATAGGCCAAAGACTCTGAAGGTGCAAGCTCTGGTAGTTCAGGATCACCAGATAGCACTCCAAGGATATATGCCAGTGGCTGGCCCAAGATGTCCATTATGAACTCGGGAATTGGGTTTGCATCAGAGTAAACAACGCCAGGAGTTGGATCCAAATCAGGCATCAAGACCGGGTCAGTAGCCCCTGGACCTGCGCTAGGCGAAGGTACAGGAGTCAGAGTCCGCGAAGGTGAAGGTGATCCTGGGGACGCACTTGGACGGGTAGTTGGAGAAACCGTAGGCTCAGGGTCTGGGGATGAGCCGCCTCCGCCGCCTCCGCCGCCTGCGGCCTCGATTTCGAAGGTGACAACTTGCTCTGCTACCACATTGTTTGAATCCGTCACGGTAATTGTCACTTGATAAGTACCTGCAACCAAAGGTGCACCTGAGAAAGTAATTGACGGTTGAACCCCCGGCGTGTTGACATTTGAGGTAGTGAAGGAAACACCCGTTGGAAGGCCGCTAACCGCGATTGAGCCACCTTGACTTGTGAAATCAAGCCCGCCGCCAGATGAAGCTATGGTCACGTTGGAGGAAATTGAAGTTCCAACATTTCCTGAGACAGTGGTTACCGACGGTCGCCAGTAGGGGCCATCGACGGTTGTTGTAAATGTTGCGCTGATTGCCCCAGCTGCATTTGTTGCTGTAATGGTAAATGTGTATGGACCGCCTGTGGTTGGTGTACCTGAAATTGCTCCGGTCTGACTATCAAGAACTAGACCAGTAGGTAAAGATCCCGCGGAAATGGAGTAAGTAACTTCAGCAGTGGCACTCAGACCTAAATCTACAGAGCCATCTCTCTCCAACTCCTCAGGAAAAGAAGGTGTGGTTTCCCAAGCCGGGAAATTAACTGCTCTTACGGTTTCCGATGGAAGGCTTGCCCCGTTGAGGTTTCTTGCTCTAATCTGCACATCGAAGGCCAATCCATTGTCCAACCCCGTTAGGGTTGCAGGCGAGGCAGAGAGAGTCAACCAATTTGCCTCGTCAGTGCAGTTGCCTAGACAGTACTCATAACTCGTAATTGCGTTCGTAATTCCCGCTGGAACTGTGGCAGGGCTGTATGTTATTAGCAATGTCCCGTCGCCACCCACAACTGTTGGTGTGGCTGGCGCGTTTGGAGCACCAAGTATTTCTTCAACGGAAGAGGCTGACCAGGCTCCCGCTGTCACGGTTGTGAGGTCTTCCTCGGGAGCAGTCAGTGCTCGGACCTGAAACATGTATGGAACGACATTCTCTAAACCAGGAACTGTTGCGCTAAGTGGAGTGGCAGGAAGAACTGCCGACTCAACCCAAGTAGCCCCCCCGTCTTCGGAATATCGATAACGGTAGCCGGTTATAACAGAACCTGCCTCCACCTCTGGGGCTGTCCAGTTGAGAGTGACTGACTGATTCGTTCTGGTCACTGACGGTGCAGGAGGAGCGGCGGCGGCGGCCACACTCCTAGCGATATCTGCTAAGTCACCAGTTGAACCAGCGGCATAAAACCAGGTGATTTTGGTCGAACTTCCAGCTGCGATATTTCCTGGAGTCAATAAAAGGCCGTAGGCTCCATCGAAACCACTATCGAGAGACTGCCTTTGCATGGCTTCGTAGTTATAGGGGTCTTGATTGTAAACTTGGGAAAAGGAGCCCGCATATTGTTCAACAATGACGTTGGTTCCGGCAGTTGTGGAGTAGAAAAGAACTCCCTCCCCATCGGGTTGATCACGATTCACGGTTGTGATGAGAAGCGCCGAGCCTGGTGCTGTTCTCTCCTCTTGAGGAGTTGCTCCGGAAACTGGCTCAAAATCACCGGCCTGGGTAAGGTTTCCTCGATATTTTATTGGTTGGTCGGTGTCACGAATATAATCATCTGATGTTCCAACCCAGATGTGCATGTTCGCAACAGTTGAGAGTGATTCATTTTTAACTGTGGTTTCAACTTTTACGAAGCTTGAGGACTGCCCTAGGGAATACTTGTGCGTCACGGCTAGCAATTGAGTGTTTACTGTGAAGCGGGTCGTCACAGTTATTACGCCGTAGCCGTAACCTTCGTCCCCGACCACGCTAGTCTGCACCCACTGTGAGTAATCAATCGTCTGGTTCACTGGGCTGTTGAGTTGCGTGACCGTTCCGCCTGTCCAGTGCCCGCTGCCGGTGCCCGTTCCGATCGCCATATTCAGGGGAAGAGTCGAATACGTCAGCTTGAACCAAGTGCTGGCTTCGGAATTGTAGTAGAAAGGCTGCGACAAATCTCCAGTGGCAGTGATGGAGTTCCGCTGGGAGCTGTTTCCGGATCTGCTCGCGTGACCAAATCTCAGGTTGGCGTTACCCAGAACCTTATATGTGGCAGCGGTTTTTGACGCCTTAGAAGCGGAGGATCTCGCCGTTGCGGATGCGAATAAAAACTCTTGCAGCTGTGTGTTTGGGGTTGGGTTGGCCTCATACCAATCGAGCATCTGGTCGGCATCTACAACAGCAAGGCCTTCGACACACTCATTTAGCGATGCATCTGGTGTGTAAACAACCTCGTGGGCAACAGGGCGGTTGTTAGAAATATAGGTTGCATATGTCTGATCCCCAATGGTGGCGATGTGGAAGAATCCCTCAAATGAAGCTCCATAAAGCATGCCTTCGGAAGCAAAGGGGGTTAGGTCGGCAAAGGTTGGAAATTCCCTGATAACCACTTCGGGAACTGCTGGCCCGGTAGTTGGATCTACAACTGGATCTCCAACCCCTTCGTCGCCAGGTGTTGGGCCGGTTCCTTCGTCGCCAGGTGTTGGGCCGGTTCCTTCGTCGCCAGGTGTTGGGTCGGTTCCTTCGTCACCAGGTGTTGGGTCGGTTCCTTCGTCACCAGGTGTTGGGTCGGTTCCTTCGTCACCAGGTGTTGGGTCGGTTCCTTCGTCACCCGGTGTTGGGTCGGTTCCTTCGTCACCAGGGGCTGGTACCGGTGACGGGGTGGCGAGCGACGTTAGAAACTCTTGGTAAAGCTGTTCTAATTCATCAGCTGTCAGCCATTTCTCGTGTTCATAGCTGAAGCGTAACTCATCGCCACCTGGTGTGAACAACCTAAGTTGCCAAGGGTTAGCTAGTTCGCCGTCAAATGTCACTTCGATGTGATTGTTGCCCAAGTCGACTTGCTGACCTGTTGAAGCACTAAAGGGAGCTTGGAAAGCCTTGTTAACGTTTATGTTTATCTCGTTGAAGTCAGATCCGTCACATGATGGAAAGAAGTCAAACTCGGGAGAACTAAAGACCTGGCTTGCACCCCACTTGCCATTTTCTACACCCAGGTCCTCGGCGTTTCCTGTAAGAGGCACGATTCCTAGCCCGGTAATTACCAGAGCGGCGGCGGCTAGAACAGCTACGCCTTGATTTTTTCCAGGGAGTCTGAGTCGTCTTGAGAAGTTCATTTAGGTGTGGGCTTTCTTTAGTTTGTGAGGATTAAATTCAAATATAAACGCATCGCCCTGATTCGTCTATCCCTAGAAGAGAAAAATGGTTTACTTTCTCAAAAACATAGTGCTACCCGAAGGTTCTTGGCTCAGGAGGTCAGCAACTGAGCCTTGTTTAAATCTTCGTTGCGACGTTCGAAGGAAATATAGAGTGACAACGCCAAGACAATGCTGGCCAAGAAAAAGTAAACCGGCTGAACACCAGCACCATCAACTGCCAGCCCTACGGCTACCGCTGTCAATGTTGGCCCTGCTCCCCAGATCGTCATCTCAATACCGAATACTCTGCCTCGCATGTTCTCAGGGATGACTCGTTGAACAACTGTGTTGAGCATTGGCATAAGCGGTCCCCAGCTAAATCCGAGCACAGCTCCAAGAACCAGAAGGATCGGAAGCGGGGGCAAGAAGGACATGAATAGCACTGACGTGCCAAGACCAATAAAGCCCATCTTTAAGATGGTCGAGTATTTAAATTTCTGCTGCAGCTTTTCAAAAAGTAATGCTCCTGCAACTGAAGCCCCTGCCATTGTTGATATAAGTAGTCCAAGTCCTTCAGCGTTACCAATTGCATTGAAGTGCGCGGGGAGAACAACCATCTCGGTTGGAAGGTAAATCATCGCAAGGGTCATCACGAAACTCATGCCCAGTAGCACTGCTGGTGTTTTGAGAATTGTCTTGAGTCCAAGAACAGTGTCTTGGAACAAGCTTCCAGTCTCCGAGACTCCATCTCCTCGAGCTTCAGTTGTCTTGGCAAGAAATAGCGCAACTGCAGAAAAGGCCGAGAACAGCGCAACAACGTAGAAGACATCGAAGGGTCCGATGAGTGCGATGAATGCTGCTGCTACTGCTGGCCCAATTGCAAAACCGGTTGCGAACACCGCTTCGTGGATGGAGTTAGCTCGCTCCAGGGAAAGGCCAGCTGGTCCTGCCACATCAGGAATGATTGATTTTCTTGCGGTTCCAGCTGCCGGGTTCACCACCGCTCTTGCTAGTGCCAGTAAGACAAGTAGCACGAAGCTGATCTCCATGTAGTGGTGAACTACCGGTATTAGCAAGATTGCGACCGCTGAAAGTGCCTCAGAGATAAGTCCGCTAATTCGCCTTCCGACTCGGTCAATCAAGGTCCCAAGAATGGGACCGAAGAATATCCCCGGTATAGAGGTAAGCGCTATCAAGGCGCCAGCACTTGCAGCAGATCCTGTTAGTTCAAGCGCTAGCCAGGGCAGGGCAATAAAGACCATCGAGCCTGCGATAACACTTGTGATGTTTGACAGCTCAACAAATAGATAGGGCGCTAGGCGCCTTGGAGAAGTAGTCAATTAAAGACCCAGGTCCTTTAGGGAAATTGCAAACAGGTACTTGTAGCCGGCAGTCTCGATTGCTTCCTTGGCTCCGGTAGCCCTGTCAACAACTGTTGCAACTGCCAAGACAGTTGCGCCGGCTTTCTCCAAAGCCTTTGCTGCAGTCAGCGGTGATCTGCCGGTTGTGGATGTGTCTTCTAGAACAATTACTTTTTTGCCTTCGACGGAAGGCCCTTCGACCTGTCTTCCCATGCCGTGCTCTTTGGCAGCTTTTCGAACAACAAAAGCATCTATGTTTATGCCCTTGGCTGCTGCCTGGTGCAAGATTGCCGTTGCAACCGGGTCCGCTCCCATGGTCAAGCCGCCGACGCTATCGAAGTGATTTACCCCAGCATCCTCCAGCAGCTGCAGCATGACCTCACCAATTAGAGGCGCTGCCTCATGGTGCAAGGTTGCCCTTCGAAGATCAACGTAGTAGTCGGCTTCAATTCCGCTTGAAAGTGTGACTTTTCCCTGCACAACAGCTAGTTCCTTAATTAGTTCAATAAGGCGAGCTTTGGACGTGGCGGAATCGGT
>WLGB01000031.1 GCA_009703455.1 Actinomycetota bacterium | reverse complement strand
GCAATCACATTGAATAGAAACTCAGTTCGGCCAGCCGAAAAGACTGTGCCGGAAGAAATCTGTTGCTGGTCGATCTTTTTGCCAGCTACGGTGGTGCCGTTGGTGGAACCTAGGTCTCGAAGAGCTGCCTTTGATCCATCCCAGAGGATCTCGAAGTGCCTTCTACTTAGACCATTGTCCCCGATTTGAAGATCTGCCGTGGAATCACGGCCCACGGTGGTTCTGGATTTTGAAAGCTCGTGCTTGACTCCGCTGACCTCAAGAACCGGAATCCAGGCAACGTCCAGCTTCTTAGCCTCTGAAGAAACCTCTAGTTGACCCAAAACCAGCCCACTCGAAGCGGTCAGTTTGATCTCGAGCACTTCACCAAATTGGAATCCTTGCTTCCGGGCATGCTCGGAGGCAAGAGCTTTTAGTTCATCAAGGAGCGGTTCTCCAAGATTCACCAGCTTCTGGTGATCTTGAGGGCTGAGGGCGACCGTATAAGAGTTAGGAACAAGAATTCTGTCACGGCTCAGGATAGATGCTTTGGCATCCATTTCCTGGCGGATGCTTGAGGCTACTTCGACTGGCTCTAAGCCGGATTTGAAGGTCTTGGAAAAAAGGCCGGTGACCTTTTTTTCCAGTGTCTTCTCGAATTTGTCTATAAAGCCCAAACGGAATCCCTTGATTGGTGGCGAAATACAAGTTTATCCGCAGGGGAGTGAAATCTTGCTCGGGGCTTCGACGTTGGAGAAAGTTGACCTTGAGCCAAACAAGGCCTAACACAGGAAAACCTAAGGACCAAAGAGATGATCGAGGTTGATGTTGCTGTCTAAGACCTTGGACTTTTCAATCAACTAGTTGCCCAGGATGCCCGAGACGACCCATCGAAGTTCCCAACTTTCGCTATGACGAAAATTGCCAGACACTTTTGGACTTGGAAGCGGATGAAGAACATATGTCTGCTGGAAAAAAAAGGACCTACTTTTCTAGATATGCCAAAGGAGCCTTCGAGAAGCGTGTCACCCCATCAGAGCTGACTTGGTAGCCAGTCTCCACTCTAAATCCGCCCCAAGAGGCCATAAACAAGGGCACGTCAATTGACAAGAAGGAGTTGTTGGGAAGTATAAAGTCCGATACCGAGGTGAGAATCGGCGGTTCAAACTCCGATGTGCCAACACTATGGATTCCTGAATAAACACAAAGGTCTATCAGATTCGCCTTACGTAATACATCCAGTCCGGCTCCAGAAATATCTGCACCGACCGCCCCGACCTTGAGCATTGCTGCAGACGCCTCCGAAGCTCCAATAGCGCTTTCGATTGCAGATCTAACTTCTTTGGAGGCAGGACCCATCGAGATAGGTCGAGCAATAACGCCGTGGTATCCCTCATATCGGGGTGCAATTGTGAGAAGAGCCAGGTCCCCCGCTTGCAAAGTATTGAAGGTAGTTCTGGTCAGAATTGGGAAGGTGTTTTTCTTACCGAAGCCGACGATAGTGTCGATGCCGCTACCTTCTGAACCCATCTTGCGCATCGTGTATTCAATCTCAGCAGCAACATCACGCTCTGTAACGCCTACCTCGAGCGCTTTGATACCAGCTTCTAAACCGGCTTCAGCTATCTCAAATCCGTAGCGAAGAACTGCAATCTCAGCTGGGCTCTTTGATGCACGGAGCGCTCTGTAGGAAAGTTCAAGCTCTTTAGTAGAAACAGTCTCAAAGTCAAAAGAGTTAATCAGTTCAATTAGCCAGTGTGGAAAAGAACTTTCACCCACAAATCCGATTTTTGCTTTTGAAGAACCTGACTCCTGAACCAATATGTCAAGGAATTGCTTGAAGCCTATTGGCTTTGTATATGGATACTCTTCCTCTGGCATGTTGAATTCATTTACAACATGTATCTGGCCAATTTTTGCGGTGTTGTTGTAGAAAGTTTCGCTCTCTGCTCCAGTAGCAGAATGGATATCTCCATTTCGAGGAATTACAGAAAGAATAGGTTCGAAATGAGCTGCATAATCTGTCAACCAACGTGTGTGGTTAGCCCCAAAAACTGCCCTGTCGTCACCATAAAAAAACAGAAGATCAATGGAATAGCTCTCCATCAGTTTCTGGATGCTCTTCTTACGTTCTACAAACTCGCCCTGAGGAATTTTGGGCAGATTCTGCATCGCGATTGCCTCCAAATCAGTCTTGCACTTGAAGCGATTTTAGGCCTGTCAGTGCAGAACGTAGCTTTCTCCCAAGCACGTGTCCTTTTCTTGCGCGCCTCAAAGCTGCGACCAAGACCCTGTCAGGTTTGTGCCTAAAAACCATGCTTTCGAGCATGCTGGCTAGGAATTGTCTGATCCCTCCGGTAAAATTGCACATGCGTTGCATACGAAAGGAAAATCATGAGAGCAAAGACCGTTGGGTTTGCCATAGCGGATGAAGACAGGGCACTTTTGGAGGAATTGGTCGCCGAGTATGGTGGCGGAAACAGATCAGAGTTCCTGCGCTACGCGATGAAAAAGATTGCTCGCGATCGCCTGGCGGAGCGCATGAGCACGCTTCAGCAGGAGGCTCGTGAGGACATGGGGGGCAAGATTTACACTCCTGAGGAAACCCAGTTTTTGATCAAGAAGATTCTTGCTTCTTGAGCCCGAACCAACTCAGAGTTGTTTTCGACATAAACGTTTATGTTGACGCAATTGCCGGTGCCAACTCAACTTATCCATACCTAGGTGTGGTGCCCCCGCATTCGTCAAATGACGCGGCGGACTGCCTTTCTTTGGCTCTGGACGGGCAAGAATTCGAACTTTACATTTCTCCACACATTCTCTCTAACGCTTTTAGGGTTCTGAAGGATGAGATGAATGTGAGTTCCAAAATTGCCGGGTCAATCCTTACCGCCATCAGCGAGATTGTCCACTTGACCGGGGGCTCAATTGTTGACCCAGAAAGAATTAATCATGACCAAAAAGATTTTGAAGACAATCTAATCCTGGATCTGGTTCGAACAACAGAGGCGTTGATTCTTGTCACCAGTGACCGGGAGCTCCTGCTTCAGAGTCCCTGGAACGGGCGCCTATTTTTGAACCCGCGGCGTTTTGTCGAGCAAATCATTCGCACTCGATAGAAACCACTTTAAGGCTGCAACCTCTGGATCACCCAGGCACTGTGTGATCCATCTGGGCTCAGGGTTCTTAGGTATTCAATTCGGTCATGCATTCGGTTGGAGCGTCCCTTCCAGAACTCAATCCGAGAGGGAATGATTCGATACCCACCCCAAAACTCAGGTCTTGGGACATCCTTGTCAGCAAAGCGCTCGAGCGCTTGGTCGAACTGGGCATCAAGGGCTTGCCTAGATGCAATTGGGCTGGACTGGTTGGAAGACCAAGCAGCAACTTGAGAATCATGGGGCCTTGAGGCGTGGTACTCATCAGATTCGGAAGGCCCTACTTTTTCAGCAACGCCTTGAATTAGCACCTGCCGATACATCGAATACCAGCCGAAAACTCCACTCACCTTGTTGTTGTGCTCAAGTGCTTCCCCCTTACGAGATAAAAAGTTGCTCGCAAAGAAAAAGCCTCGGTTATCGACGCCTTTAAGAAGTACTGTGCGGGACCTGGGCTGGTCATCGGTACCAACAGTGCCCAACACAAAAGCGTTCGGTTCGTATATCTTGGCTGCCTCAGCGTCAATCAGCCAGCTTTGGAACTGGGCAATGGGGTCATCAAGTAGGTGCCCTTCTTCGAGGGCCTCCTGACCGTAGTCTTCGTGGCGGTTAAGTGAGTCCACTTCAGAAACCAATCTTTACGGTTTGTTAGGTCTTGGAATTAGGTTAATCCCGAAGGGATCAAAAAACGAAAGCGAGTTCAGCCCGCTAGCCTACAGTTGCCTTGGCCCGCTTACCCCTAGTGTGCTCTGGCTTACAGGCAAGGTTTTCGGGCTTTGCCACACATTCATCGCATAGAAGCACAAGATCTCTACAGGCTAGGGAAGAGCAGTCGTGGAAGTTGCTGGTTTTACCTCCGCAGGCTTCGCATTCTCCAATGGTCTTCACCTCGGGTGAAAAGTCCATCTTCATGCGGTCATCAAAGACGTATAGCGAGCCTTCCCAGAGCCCCTTGTCCCCAAATTTCTCGCCATAGCGAACGATTCCACCTTTGATTTGATAGACCTCTTGGAAGCCGCGGTTTTTCATTGCAACTGACAAAACCTCGCACCGGATTCCGCCGGTGCAGTAGGTGACGATTGGCTTGTCCTTCAAGTGGTCATACTTGCCAGACTCAATTTCTTTAACGAAGTCATGGGTTGTTTCAACATCTGGAACAACGGCATTTTTGAACTTACCGATCTTTGCCTCGAAAGCGTTTCGGCCATCGAAGAACACAACCTCATCGCCTCTGTCTTCAACCAGCTGGTTTACTTCCTCAGGTTTGAGGTGCTTACCGCCCCCGATGATTCCCTTAGGTCCTACCTGAAGTTCCTCGGGAGCCCCGAAGGCAACTAGTTCAGTTCTGGAGCGAACTCTAAGTCTTGGAAAATCATCACCGGTACCATCCGACCACTTGAAATCGATCTTGTTAAAGCCTGGATATTCCTTGATGGCTCTGGCGTACCTCTTTAGAGCTTCCATTTCGCCACCAAGGGTTCCATTAATGCCGTGCTTAGAGATAAGAATGCGGCCCTTGAGACCTAAAGATTCACACAGGGTGCGCTGCCAAAGCTTCATTGCTTCTGGGTCCGGGACCGGAGCAAAGCAGTAGTAAAGGATGATCTTTTGCAGTTCCACAGCAAAATCTTACCGCCACGAGTCTTCTAGGATAAAGGGATGAAACCTTCCCCGGGCATCGACGCCTCATCCCTAGACACAAAAACCAGAGCTCAAGACGACCTATTTAGGCATGTGAACGGAATTTGGCTAGACAGCACTGAAATTCCTGAAGATAAGGCCATCTATGGAAGCTTTCACATGCTCGCAGACGCCTCAGAAGAAGCCGTCAAACTAATTCTCGAAGAAGCCTCAGCCAATCCCAAAGCTGGAGTCAGCCAGCAAATTGGAGATCTCTACGCGTCGTTTTTGGACGAGAAAAAAGCCAATGAGCTTGGGGCAGAACCAATCAAGCAGGACCTTGACAGAGTCCAGGGCATTGCTTCTTTGAATGATGCGAGCAAGCTTCTTGGCGAGTTTGAAAGAACCGGAACCAGCGGCATCTTCGGGATGTATGTCGATAACGACCCGAACGACCCAACTCGATACCTGGTCAACCTTTACCAAGGTGGCCTTGGTCTTCCTGACGAGGCTTACTACCGCGAAGACAAACACAAAGAAATTCTTGACGCTTATGAGCGTCACGTTTGCAATATGTTCGCGCTCGCAGGATGGGAAAATAACAACGCTCAAGAAGCTGCAAAGAAAGTGCGCAAGTTTGAGACAACACTTGCTTCAAAGCACTGGGACAACGTCCAAACCAGAGACGCTGACAAAACCAACAATCCAACAGTTTTTTCTGACCTTCAAAAACTAACTCCAACATTTGACTGGAAGCTTTGGTTAGAAGCTGCAGGCATTGATGGCAAGGTTTTGGAAAACTCAATTGTGATGATGCCTTCCTTCTTCGAAGGACTGGCAGCGGTTTATTCGGAAGAGAATCTTTTGGATCTAAAGACCTGGCTGAGCTGGAATGTCATTTCCTCGAAAGCTGCCTATTTATCTCAAGACTTCGTAGATGAAAGATTTAGCTTTTATGGAACTAAGTTGACCGGTGCGCCTGTCAACCGAGCCCGCTGGAAGCGAGCCGTCTCTTTGGTTGAAGGATCTTTGGGCGAGGCAGTTGGCAAGATTTATGTTGAGAAGTATTACCCACCAGAGGCTAAGGCCCGAATGGACAAACTGGTTGAGTATTTGATTCAGGCCTACAGGGAAAGTATTGAGGAACTTTCCTGGATGAGCGAAGAGACCAAGAAGAAGGCTCTGGTAAAGCTAACGAAGTTCACTCCAAAGATTGGATATCCGACGAAGTGGAAAGACTACTCGAGCATCGAAATCAAGCGCGATGATTTGGTTGGAAACGTGAAAAGAGCTACTTCCTGGAATCTAGATCGCGAGATGAAAAAGATTGGTTCACCGCTTGATCGCGAAGAGTGGTTCATGACACCACAAACAGTGAACGCCTATTACAATCCAGGCTTCAACGAAATCGTTTTCCCAGCAGCAATACTTCAGCCACCCTTTTTCTCGCTCGAGTCTGATGATGCTGTGAACTTCGGAGCAATTGGTGCAGTTATCGGTCATGAGATTGGCCACGGCTTCGATGATCAGGGTTCGAAGTATGACGGCGATGGTGCACTGATCAGCTGGTGGTCTGATGCAGACCGAAAGGCCTTTGAAGAAAGAACTGCAAGTTTGATTTCGCAGTTCAATGAACTCTCTCCTGAGCAGTTGCCCGATGAGAACAAAGTCAACGGAGAACTCACTATTGGCGAGAACATTGGTGACCTTGGAGGACTCGGCATCGCTTACCGCGCGTATCTTCTTTCATTGAAGGACAACGGCGGAAATCAACCCGAGCCGATCGACGGACTAACTGGGCAGCAAAGACTCTTTCTTGCTTGGGCTCAAGCCTGGAGAACAAAGGGAAGAGACGAGATCGTTTTGCAGCGGCTTGCGACCGACCCACACTCACCACCGGAATTTCGATGCAACCAGATTGTTAGAAACATCGATGCGTTCTACGAAGCCTTTGAGGTATCTTCGTCCGACAAACTATGGCTCGATGAAAAGTCAAGAGTTAGTATCTGGTAAATGAAACTTTGGCTAAGGGTTATCTACCAGCTGCTTAGCTGGAAGAGAAGGTCTTCTTTGCAAATTCACGAAGTTGCTATTCGGCGCTTTAGGGTTTGGCCAACCGACTTAGATATCTATAACCATATGAATAACGGCGTCTTTCTGACGATTCTGGACCTTGGTCGCTACGACCACGGCAAACGAACAGGAATTTGGAAAAAGTGGAAAAAGATTGGTTGGTACCCGGTAGTTGTCGCCGAGAACATCACTTTTAGAAGATCCCTTGAACTATGGCAAACCTTTGACCTAGAAAGCAAAGTCATCGGCTGGACCGAGGACGCTTTTTACTTCGAACAAAGATTTGTTGTCAAAGGCGAGATTTACGCTAGAGCCGTGGTTCGCATTCGCTTCCTCAAGCGCTCCAGGGGAATTGTGACCCCTGAAGACATTCTTTCTGTGACCCCGTGGACCGGACCAGTCCCCAAACTTCCTGAGTGGGTGTCGGCCTGGTCAAAGGCATCGTCTTTGCCAAAGGGCAAAGAACCAGCTCCGAGTGAATGGAACTAGTCAGACGTGAACCGTGCAGCGCTGTCCAAAAAAGCAGTCTCTCTAGTTGAAAGTTGGCTAGAAGACGCTAAAGGTAATGCTGCCTCCTCGGCAGCAGAAGCTCGGCTTTCGTCCCTTCTAAAAGACCCCAACGGACTTGAGTTCACACTGAACTTCGTTGATCGGGTTATTAGACCAGAAAGCATGAGGGTTGCTGCCCTGGAGCTTAGAAAGCTCACCAAGATAGTTCCAAATACGCTTCCAATTCCTGACCGTGTTGCGATTCGACTTGGGGGATTCCTGGCCCCTTACTTCCCTTTCCCTGTTATCCCAATTGCAAGGTTTGTGCTGCGCTCACTGGTCTCACATCTGATTGCTGACGCCAGGGATAAAAAACTCACCAAACACCTTTCAAAAGTGAGAGCTGACGGAGTTCAGCTAAACCTAAACCTGCTTGGAGAAGCCGTTCTCGGTGAAGCCGAGGCAGCCAACAGGCTCTCGAAGACCTTTGAACTTCTTAGAAGACCAGACGTTGACTACGTTTCGGTCAAGGTATCTTCTGTTGTTTCGCAGTTGTCGATGTGGGGATACGAAGACAGTTTGGCAAGGGTTCTAAACAGGCTAGACCCACTTTACGAGTACGCCACACACTATAAGAAGTTCATCAATTTAGATATGGAAGAGTACCGCGACCTTTGGCTAACCATCGACGTCTATAAACACATTCTTTCGAAGCCAAAGTACAAGTACCTTGCGTCTGGAATCGTGATTCAGGCCTATCTACCTGACTCCTATGCCGCACTCAAAGAGCTAATCGCTTTTGCAAAAAAGAGAGTCAAGGAAGGCGGTGCGCCGATCAAGATAAGGCTTGTGAAAGGCGCCAACTTAGCTATGGAACAAGTAGATGCCAAGTGGCACGGCTGGGAGCTTGCCACCTACAACTCCAAAGTTGAAACCGACGCCAACTACAAAAGACTTCTTGAGATTCTTCTTGATCCAAAAGTTGCAAAGTCAGTAAAAACAGGTGTCGCAGGGCACAACCTGTTCGATGTGGCCTATGCGTATTTACTTGCAAAACAAAATGGAGTTGTGGACCGAATTGACTTTGAGATGCTCAAGGGCATGGCGGTGGCACTTTCAACAAGTGTCAAAAAGACCGTGGGTAATTTGCTTCTGTATACCCCGGTAGTTGCCCCGCGAGAATTTGAAGTTGCAATCGCTTACCTGACCAGAAGACTCGAAGAAAACGCATCGCCAGACAACTTCATGTCCGGGGTATTCGAACTCACTACAAACAAAAAGATCTTCATCCGTGAGCGTGACCGGTTCCTAAGCTCAATAAAACTAATCAACAAACTTGGAACTGAGCCAAACCGGTTTGACGACAACTCTTTTGAGGCAGAAGAAGCCGCAAAGAAAGGTTTGTTTGTCAACCAACCCGATAGCGACCCGGCAATGATTTGGGTCAGGGAAAATGCACTTTATATTCGAGACCTCTCAGAGGAAATCTCACAGAAGATAGCGAAGACTGAAAATGCTGGCTTACCGCTACTAGAGTCCACAAGGGAAATAGACCAAGTTGTCGATAATGCTCTGGCCGCAGCTTCGGCATGGGCCAGCGACTGGAAAATGCGTCAGCAGCTATTGTTCAAAGCAGCCGATACTCTTGAGAACTCCCGGGATGAGCTAATCGCGGTCATGATGGCAGAAGCCGGTAAGACCATTGCAGAAGCCGACGTTGAAGTTTCAGAAGCCGTTGACTTTGCAAGATACTACGCAAGTCTTATTCCCGAGCTGGTAAAAAACAAAGAGGCCAAGTTCACCCCGGATAAATTGACCTTGGTGGTCCCGCCCTGGAACTTTCCGGTAGCTATTCCAATCGGTGGAGTGCTAGCTGCCCTAGCTGCCGGTAGCACAGTGATTCTAAAACCAGCTCCTGAGGTTAGAAACTGTGGTGTTGCAGTATCTGAAGCACTTTACAAGGCAGGTATCAGCAAGAGTGTTTTGCAGGTGGTTGCGGTACCAGATAACCAAGTGGGGCTCCACTTAGTCGGGCACGATCTTGTAGACAGCGTGATTTTGACTGGTGGATTTGAAACCGCTGAACTGTTTAAGAATCACAAACCAGACATCCGTCTGGCTGCCGAAACCTCAGGAAAAAATGCACTAGTTGTGACTCCTTTTGCCGATCTTGATCTTGCCGCTGGAGATCTTGCCAAAAGTGCCTTCGGTCACGCCGGTCAAAAGTGTTCAGCCGCAAGCCTTGCAATCTTGGTTGGCCCTGTTTACTCCTCCAAGAAATTCAGAAGGCAACTTGCTGACGCAGTGAATTCAATGAACGTTGATTGGCCAGAAAACCTGGGTGCTTCAATCGGTGCCGTTATCCAAAAACCAACCGGCAAGTTAGAGCGGGCACTTACCACCCTTGAAGAAGGCGAAAGCTGGCTTTTAGAGCCAGAGCAGCTTGATTCAACTGGAAGACTTTGGCGGCCAGGAATCAAGCTAGGAGTCAAGCCAGGATCTTTTTTCCACATGACTGAGGTTTTTGGTCCAGTGCTTGGAATCATGAAAGCCAAGGACCTTGCTGAAGCCATCACGCTGCAAAATGCTCCCGACTACGGACTCACCGCAGGCATCCACTCACTCGATGACGACGAAGTGCTCACCTGGATTAACAGCGTCAACAGCGGCAACCTCTATGTCAACAGAGGCATCACCGGAGCTATCGTCAATCGCCAGCCTTTCGGCGGGTTCAAAAGGTCAGCCGTTGGCCCAGGACTCAAGGCAGGAGGGTCTAGTTATCTAACTCAGTTCGGGAGCTGGGCAAACCCGACAGCAACCAACAACCTTACCGACGCAGCTTTTTTGAAAGCCGCCAAGGCCTCAGATGACAAAGTTTGGAATGAGCTTTATGCACCCAAGGAACTAGACGGTGGTGATCTTGAGGTTGAGGGAAACTATCGCCGGTATTTACCTGCCAACTTGATCGTGCGAGTTGGCTCCACAGCCACCAAGCGAGAAGTCGAGCGTGTTCTGCTTGCGATTAGGCGCTCGGGATTCACTGTTCCGATAAGCGTTGCACCGGGTTACCCAAACAGCGTGGAATACGGAAACCAGATTTTGGAAAACTCAGCAGACTTTGAAAATCGGGTAGTGAACGACCCATCTCTGGGACTGCGCATCTGGCAGCTTGGTGCAAGTGAGGGCTGGGTAAAAACTGCCAGCACCAAGCCAGACATTCATGTCATTACCGGTGAGGTGCTCCTAAGTGGCAGACTGACAGGACTGAATCTGGTTCGTGAGCAATCAATATCTATTACCCAGCACCGCTTCGGTGCACTCAAGCCAAGAATTCTCTAGCAACCAAACGGAAAGAAAAATCATGACTGAGCTACCAATCCAGCGTTCCTTCAAAGATGACCAGGGCGTGGAGATCATGTTCTACGAATGGCCGGTTGCAGAACCTAAAGCCATTATTCAAATAGCGCACGGTCTAGGCGAGCACGCCAGACGCTATGACCTTATGGCAGCAACTCTGAACCGCGCTGGCTTTAGCGTTTATGCCGATGATCACAGAGGCCACGGTCAGACGGGGCTAAAGCAATTAGCAAACAAACAAATCAAACGGCTGGGCAATTTAGGCCCAGGTGGCATGGCGGCAACCTATAAACAAGTTGCTGACTTTTCAAACCTAATCAAAAAAGAAAACCCTAACCGACCTCTTGTTCTTCTTGGACACAGCTGGGGTTCCTTCATCGCCCAAAAAATCATCAACACGAATTCCGATGCCTACGACGCTGTCGTTCTTTCGGGTTCTGCCTTGACGATGCCTGGCTACCTTGCAACAGGAGATTTTAATAAGGTCTGGAAGAAACTACCCGGCTCCACCGGTTACGAGTGGCTATCCCGTGACGTTGAGATTCAAAACAAGTTTGTTGCCGACCCCCTTACCTTCTTGGCTCTGGCGATGCAGGTCCTCGGAGTCAAGAACTCTCTTCAGCTTTTTGGAAGCCCATCAAAAGACATTAGGCCTGATCTTCCGATTCTGATTCAAGTTGGAGAAGCCGACCCTATTGGTGGAGAGCGTTCCAACAAGGCACTCGTTGAGGCCTATAGGAAAAAGGCTGGAATTGAAGACATTGAGCTATTCGTATATCACGACTGCAGACACGAGATCTATAACGAGCTAAACAAAGACGCAATTATTGAAGATTTGATTTCCTGGATTAACCAGAGAATTAGCTAGCTTCAAACCCCTGGCCACCTACAGGCAGCCACAGCTTCCTCGATGGAGCCCTTCAAGAGATCATGGGTTTCGGGGTGTCTTTTCATGTACATAACCACGTAGGAGCAAACCGGGACAACCTTGTCCTTGGAGTTTGCTCGAACGTCGGCCAACGCCTCTCGCATTAGGTCTGCGGCATACCCCTTGTTTTGAAATGACGGATCAACTTCAGTGTTGACGAAGTGGCGCTCACCTGGCATTGAGCTGTATTCAGCAAGGCCAATGCGCTTCTCATCAAGCCAAAGCTCGTACCTGTGCGCTTGCTCGTTGTGAACAACATTAGGTCCCATGACTGTTAACCTTTCCCTGTGATCGAGCAAAACAATAAAGTTCAAACAAACACTGTCTATCTCGGAGATAACCTTGCTGTTTTGAAGTCTATTGCTGATGAATCTATTGACCTTATCTATATCGATCCTCCGTTTAACACCGGACGTTTGCAGCAAAGATCTAAGGAAACTACTCGCCGTAGCGATAAGGGTGACCGTATCGGCTTCAAGGGCAAAAGGTATGAGACGGTCAAGTCCCAAGTGCTTTCCTATGACGACCAGTTTGCTGACTACTGGGCTTTTTTAGAGCCCAGGCTAGAACAAGCTCATCGAGTCCTAAAGTCCACAGGGACTTTGTATTTGCACCTCGACTATCGAGAAGCTCACTACGCAAAAGTGTTACTTGATGCACTTTTTGGTCCAGATTGTTTTCTTAATGAAATCATCTGGGCTTATGACTATGGTGGCAAGTCCAAGTCCAGATGGCCCGCCAAACACGACACCATATTGGTGTTTGTGAAAGACCCAAAGCAGTATT
>WLGB01000030.1 GCA_009703455.1 Actinomycetota bacterium | reverse complement strand
TGCAATTTGCCTAGCGACAAACTGGCATCGAAACCTCTTGTTCGCTGGAAGCCAGCTAGCTGCGTCTGAGTCGCTTTTTTGAGCGTTGGCTGGACCCCAGACGGCAAGGAGGTTTAGCGAGTCGTTATAGAGCAGGAATCTCTGGTAGTCAGAGAGCTGCTGAGCTCCTTTTTGCCAAGCGTCACTTAGTGAAACCAAGTGGTCAATTTGAACATCGAGGGATGTGGTGACGCCTCTCTGGAAATTGATGGTTTGCGCCGTAAATGGATCAATCAGAACACCAGATTCGATAATGCAGCTAGATCCGGAGCGATAACTTATCTGAGTTAGGTCTCGGCTAAGGATTCTATTTCTGGTGTCGCAACCGTTGCTGTAATCCCAGTCATCGGCAAACATTTCCCGAGAGTATCCAGTTTTAGGTGCACGTCCTTTGATCGGGAGTTTGGCTAGGGCCTTAAGGGCCTGCCCCTTCTTTTTGATTGGTGGTTGCACAGATGGTTCGAGTGATGGAGTCACAGCTTCGGACGCCTCGGGTGTTGAAGATCGAATCGGAGCAGGCTCTTGGTCGGAGCCAAATATTGCGCCATATATCAGGGCTGAAATTACAAAAAGCGCAATCCAGCCCGTTTTATTCAGTGACTTCAATCTGAAGCGCCTCAATTATCCGGTCCAAGAAGCTGTCAACCTGAGACATTGAATATCCAGACCGAGTTGCGGTGAATTGGACTCGCCGCACTTGAGTCACGCGAACTTTCCTTCCGCCGTTGAAGTGAGTCATAATCTGGTCGCAAAGGTCATCCACTTTTTTCTTCTCATATCCGCGCGCAAACAAAGACACCTTGGCAAAACGTTTACCCTTTTGTCGGCTCAGTCTAGGAAGCAAAGACTGCTGCAATTCCTTATAGCGCTTGAGAAGCTCCGCCTCTCCAAAACGCTCTCTAAAAGCCGAGATTTCAGCATGTATGAAGTGGTCCTCGAGATTGTCTAGAGCCGCATCAACTTGAGAAACCGAGTAGCCACCTTTGACTAAATCCAACCTCAGGCCTCGAAGATCCGCAGCCCGAAGAACAACCTGATCAGGGCTCTCATACTGACGTTTGGCTAACTCCAAAAGCGAATCGACTTGCTCGGGGTTATATCCCATGCCCTGAGCAGTGCTGAATCCCGGAGCCTCAGCCAAAGAACACCACCATAACCAGATAGGCCATAAGTGCCGAAGGCAACATTGAGTCGAGCCGATCCATCATTCCACCGTGACCTGGCAGCAACTTTGACATGTCCTTCATGCCAAGATCACGCTTGATTAGAGATTCCGCAAGGTCACCAAAGACCGCGGCCAAGATAATCCCAGCTGCGAGGATAAGACCCACCCAAAATGGGCCATCGAGCAAAAAGATGGTGAACATAACCGCTGAGGCGGTTCCAAAAGCAATAGAGGCTACTAGCCCCTCCCAGGTCTTTTTAGGGCTCACGCCTGGCGCGAGCTTGTGTTTTCCAAATACTCGTCCAAAAAGATATCCAGCCGAGTCAATTAGGGCAACTGTGGTGACAAAAGCCAAAACCCAATACTGACCATCGTCTGGCCGGCGAAGCATCAGCATTGAAAAACTAAGAGACAGCGGAAGGTAAATAACTAAAAAAGCAGCAGCCCCAAAATCACGTACCGTGCGAACAAAAGTCTGAAAATTTGCCTTGCGTCTTTCCCAAAGCAAGTGGGCTGTGCGCCACAAGATTAGTGCCGCCACTATGCCAAGGCTCACCAGCCACTGAACGACAGGTCCACCCAAATACGTTGCGGGCATGATTATTACAGAACCAACTACAGCTGGAACCCTTGGGACATACCAGCCCTTCGTACGAAGCGCAGTTGATAACTCCCAGGCACCAATTGCCGTTCCGGCAATTGCCATAAGAATAAATAGTTCCTTGTATACAAGTATCGAAGTCAGAAAAATGGCGGCGAGGAGCAAACCTACTGCTACGGATTTGGATAACGACCTTCCGGCCGGCGCACTCACCTCGGACAATTTAGTTTTACACCTCGAGTAGTTCGGCTTCTTTGCGCTTTAGAGCGTCGTCAATAGCGTCAACATGAGTCTTGGTGAGGGAATCAAGTTCCTTCTGCCCGCGAGCAATGTCATCGTCGCCAGCCTGGCCATCTTTCTTCAGCGCCTCCAGCTCGTCGTTACCTCTACGCCGAATGTTTCGAACTGAAACCCTGTGATCTTCCGCCTTGGTTTTCACAAGCTTCACGTACTCTTTGCGACGGTCCTCGGTTAATTCCGGAAGACTTACTCGGACCAGTGTTCCATCGTTGGTTGGACTGGCGCCTAAGTTTGGCACCTCTCGCACCGCCTTTTCAATGGCTGCTAAGGCACCCTTGTCGTAGGGCGTGATGACGATTGTTCTAGCCTCTGGGTTTTGCAGAGAAGCTAGCTGAGCCAGTGGCGTCATCGTGCCGTAGTAGTCAACCAAGATCTTCTGAAACATCTGAGGGTTAGCCCTGCCGGTGCGAACAGTAGCAAAGTCGTCCTTGGCAGATTCGACAGCCTTGTCCATCTTCTCGGAGGCGCCCTTTAGAATCTCGTCAATCATTTGGTGCTCTCTTTCCTTGTGCTGTCAGGCTAAGCGGTGACCGCGGTGCCAATCTTTTTGCCCTTGATGGCGTCGGTGACATTGCCTTTACCCTGCATTCCAAATACACGCATTGGCATGTTGTTGTCCATGCAAAGCGAGAACGCGGTAGCGTCTACCACCTTGAGGCCTTGAACTAAAGCTTCCTGATAGGTCAGCTTCTCCAGCTTTTTGGCGTCGGAATTCTTCTTGGGGTCTGAAGAGTAAACCCCATCGACACCATTTTTGGCTACCAGGACTTCGTCGGCTTTTATCTCAAGAGCTCGCTGCGCAGCAACAGTGTCGGTGGAAAAGTAAGGAAGGCCGGCACCGGCACCGAAGATCACCACTCGGCCTTTTTCTAAGTGCCTGATTGCACGAAGTGGAATGTACGGCTCGGTCACCTGGGACATCGTGATTGCAGACTGCACCCTGACACTTACTCCTGCTTGCTCGAGAAAGTCCTGGAGAGCCAGTGCGTTCATAACTGTTCCAAGCATTCCCATATAGTCAGCGCGGGTCCGCTCCATACCACGCTGAGACAACTCGGCACCACGGAAGAAATTTCCTCCACCCACAACAATCGCCACTTCGGCGGATTTAGAGCCCTCGGCGATTTCTTTAGCTAGCGCGGCCACTACGTCTGGATTTACTCCGACAGTTCCGCCCCCAAAGGCTTCTCCGGATAGTTTCAATAAAACTCTGCGTCGTTTTAGCGGCACGGTGCTTCCTCCAAAGGTTTCTTTTACTAGTCTAGGCGGGCTAAGAAAAAGACCCGGCCCCACGGGGCCGAGTCTTTATCAAACAAGTAGTTAGGCTCCTACGCGAAAGCGCACGAAGGCTGAAACCTTGGTGCCTGCTTGGTCAAGAACCTTCTGGACGCTTAGCTTGTTGTCCTTTGCGAAGTCCTGCTCAAGTAGAACGTTCTCCTTGAAGTAACCGTTTACACGGCCCTCCACTATCTTAGAAAGAGCTGCCTCTGGCTTGCCTTCGTTCTTGGCAGTTTCTTCAGCAATTCGACGCTCAGTCTCAACTGTTTCTGATGAAATCTCATCGCGGCTTAGAACCGAAGGGCTAAAAGCTGCGATGTGGACTGCAACATCGTGGGCGGTTTCCGCGTTTCCGTCGAATGCCACTAGCACTCCAACCTGAGGCGGCAGGTCCTTGGAAGTTCGGTGTAGGTATGCATCGACTGCAACATCAGAGACGGAAGCTACGCGGCGAAGCTCGGCTTTTTCGCCCAATACTGCTGCCTCGTCGTTGATGGCATCTGAAACAGTTTTGCCTTTGAGTGGTGCGGCAAGAGCTGAGGCTAGGTCCTTTGCTCCCGCAGCGACAATTGCGTCAGCAATTTCTTCGCCAAGTGCCACAAACCGTTCTGCTTTGGCAACAAAGTCGGTCTCGCAAGCCAATTCAATTAGGTAGCCAGTTCCTCCAGAAACGCGAGCAACCACGAGACCATTGCTGGTCGCGCGTCCTTCACGCTTGGAAACACCTTTTAGACCTTTGAGTCGAAGAAGCTCGAAAGCCTTCTCGATGTCACCGGCAGCCTCGTCTAGAGCTGACTTACAGTCCATCATTCCAGCGCCGGACTTCTCACGAAGTGCCTTTACGTCTGCTGCTGTGTAGTTAGCCATAAGTTACGCCTTCTTCTCTTCGGTTACTTCCTTGCCCTGCTCTAAAAGCTCGCGCTCCCACTCAGCAAGGGGTTCAGCTGCAGCTTCTGGTTTGGAGTGACGAGCAATTAGCCCCTCCGCGACCGCATCCGCGATGATGCGGGTTAGAAGCTGAATTGAGCGGATTGCGTCATCGTTTCCTGGGATACCGAACTGAACGTCGTCTGGATCGCAGTTGGTGTCCAGAATTCCGATAACCGGAATTCCTAGCTTTCGGGCTTCGGTGATTGCCAGGTGTTCTTTGTTGGTGTCAACAACCCAGATTGCCGATGGGGTTTTGGTTACGTTTCTAATACCACCGAGAGATTTTTCTAGTTTGTCTCGCTCGCGGCGAAGAATCAAAAGTTCTTTCTTGGTAAGGCCTGACTTTGCGGAATCCGCAAAGTCCATAGTCTCAAGTTCCTTAAGTCTGGCCAGACGTTTGCTGACGGTCTGGAAGTTAGTTAGCAATCCACCAAGCCATCTCTGGTTGATGTAGGACTGACCTACGCGAAGAGCTTCAGTAGCTATTGCTTCTTGGGCCTGCTTCTTTGTTCCAACGAAAAGGATTGAACCGCCGGCTGCGACGGTGTCCTTGACGAACTGGTAGGCGTTGTCAATCATCGCAAGCGATTGCTGCAAGTCGATGATGTAGATGCCAGAGCGATCAGTAAGGATGTATCTTTTCATCTTCGGGTTCCAGCGTCTAGTCTGGTGTCCGAAGTGTACGCCGCTGTCTAGCAGCTGACGGGTGGTTACGACTGACATAAAGTCGGCCTTCCTTTCGGCGCGAAAATGCGCCCACTCAGTTAATGGTTATTGGCGGTTGCCAAAAACCCCTAGTGCCGGATCTTCCCCACAAGCCCGTTAGGGCCACTGAGTGGGAACTATCTTGGTCGGCACGCGAAGTCGACATTTTCAAAATCACTGATTTTTAGCGAGAATGCCGCTAGGTCCAAGCATACCAGCACCAGTCCGCCTTCAACAGCCCAGGATTTATCCACAACCTGCTATCTAGGCCTTATGGACCAGGGATTTTGCTAGCAGATTAGAGCTGTGATTGAGCCAGAACGCATCGCCTTGCTGCAGTTGGGTAGCTTCTTGGTGCTGGCGCTGAGCTGGCAACTGCCCGCCCCAAGCCTTGCCAGCAATCAAACACTTACTCCGCCAGTTATTGGTTCCCCGGTTGTCAACCACTACCGCCAATCTGAGAGCGAGTTTTCAGCAGGTCACCGCGGAGTTGACTATTCCGTTGAGATTGGCCAAGGGGTCTTTGCACCAAGCAACGGGCAGGTTCATTTTGTGGGCACGGTGGTGGATCGGCAGCTTGTGTCAATCGATCACGGCAATGGGTTGCTAACTGCCTTCGAGCCAGTGTGCTCGAGCCTTTTGGCAGGCGAGGACGTTGTCCAAGGAGATCTCATCGGAGAAGTTTGCGAAGGTGAGAAAGACTACCAGCCACACTGCCCACAGATAACTTGTCTTCACTTCTCGGTAAGAAAAGATTCTGAGTATTTATCGCCGCTGTGGTTTACCGGCGAGCTATCGCCGTCTCGACTTCTACCCTGGATAGAGCCCAATCAGGACCAAGCTAAGCCCTGGGGTGTGCCTTGAGGTAGCCCTGCTTTAGTCGGTCAACTGAGACGTGAGTATAAATTTGGGTAGTGGCGAGTGATGAATGCCCAAGGAGTTCCTGCACCGCCCTGAGGTCCGCGCCACCATCCAAAAGGTGTGTAGCCGCCGAGTGTCTAAGTGCATGCGGTCCTGCCTGCCCAACAGCTGTTTCACTCAGCAAGGATGCAACCAAAGAATAGACCTGACGCACCCCAACGCGATTACCGCGAGAAGTAATCAGCAGAGCGTCTTGACTGACTTCGTTTGCGAACTGAATCCGACCCTCTCGAATCCAGGCTGCCAATGCTTCGCTTGCGGGATCGCTGTATGGCACCATGCGCTGCTTATTTCCTTTACCGGTGACTCTAAGAATCTTTCTTCCGTAATCAATATCCTCAAGGTCTAGCCCAACAAGCTCACTGACTCGAATCCCACTTCCATAAAGAAGTTCAATCATCAAAAGATCCTGCATAGCCGATGGGTTTTCGCGAGTTGCCAGTGGTTCCAGTTTCTCAAAGATGCCAGACATGGCCTCTCTTGAAACCACCTTAGGTAAGGTCCTAGATGCCTTTGGGGACCGAAGTTTAAGTCCTGGGTCGGACTGGAGTTTGCCATTTTTGTACAGCCAAGCAGTGAACGCTCTGACGGCTGCCGATTTTCTGGCGAGCGTGGTTTTTGTAAGACCCTTTTCACTTACTCGCCAGAGCCAATCGCGCACTAACTCAAGGTCCAAATCTTCAATCTCGTTCTGGCTCTTGGACTCCATAAAAGATTGAAGATCTGAAACGTCTGAGACATATGCCTTAACAGTATTTTGCGAAAACCCTTTACCCACGGTCAGCTCAGTCGCGAACTCCTCGAGCAGGTACGCAAACTCAGTGGCCATATCTCAAAGCGTAATGGACCTGACCATCAGAACTGCGACCGTCAATTAGTTGATTTGCCTTAGAGAGTTCAAGTAGGGCAATTGATAGCTCAGCATCGGTTAACCCCGCTCCTCTAGCGACCTCCGTCCTGGTCGGATAGCCAAGTTCTCGAATTGCATCGTGAGCTCGCTTTGCAAGCGCAGTCTCTATGATCTTTGGCGGTACTAGCACGTGCGCAGACGCAAAGACCGACAAATCGTGAAGTGCCAGAGCTTTGCCATCTGCAATTAGCGAATTGGTGCCTGCAGAAGTTGACGATAAGACTGAACCCGGAACGGCGTATAGCTCACGATCCAACTCGAGTGCATTGTTTGCGGTTCGAATTGACCCCGACCTTACCCCAGCCTCAATAACTACGGTGGTAGGAGTAAACGCCGCAATCAATCGATTCCGTTGCAAAAATCTCCAACGCGTCGGTGCAACGCCCGGGGGCAGTTCGCTAATAACCGCGCCATGCAACTCGATGTTTCTAAACATTGCAGAGTTTGACTTTGGATACTTTCGGTCTAGTCCGCCTGCCATAACGGCGATTGTAGGAATGTCATTATCGATACTTGATTGATGAGCATGGGCATCAATTCCAACTGCTCCGCCTGAAACAGTTGACCGTTTACCCTCAGCCAAATGCCTGACGAGGTGGTGGGTAACTTGTTTTCCGTACTCGGTGCTGGCTCTTGAGCCAACAATCGAGACGGCCTGCTGGAGGTTGGCCAGAACCAAGGGACTGCCTTCGACAAACAACATCGCAGGAGCCGAATGCTGCAGATCATCCAATCCACGAGGCCAGTTCGAGTCGCTGGGAGTCACTAGGCCTAACCCCAGTGCAGCGCTTTGGGAAAACAGGTGAACTAATCTCGACTTAGAAAGCCTCGGCAACCAGCGCTGCCTGGAGTCAGAGATTGTGGATTCTAAATCGCCGAATTCTTCACGGACAGTGGTCAACGATTCGCTGTTGTTCAATTCTGCTAATACTTGGCTAGTTTGAAGCCCGTCAATAAGCAGATTTAGAAAAATTGTATTTCCAAGGTTTTTTGAAAGAGCTCCTGCCATCCGATCGCCTGGTTCGACCAACATACTGAGGCAGGCTGCCCCGACTAGCTCTAGGGCTCGGTCCTTGGAGTATCCATCCAATTGAAATGGTCCGGTGAGCTGAAACAGCTCCCGATCGCTCAGGATTTGTGATTTGGGCATGACTAAACTCTGCCAAGAAAATCTTTTGGTTTAGCTAAGAAAAGTAAGGGTGTGGAGAACCTATTCGCCGACGGCAAGTTCCTTAGGAAGCTCATAGGCCTTGCCGGATAGTTCCTCGACGTTGACATCCTTGAAAGTTAGAACCCTTACCGACTGAATAAACCGGTCAGTTCGATAGATATCCCATACCCAAACGTCGGTCATGTTCAGCTCGAAGTAGAAATCAGTGGAAGTGTCGACGCGCTTTAGCTCAACCTCGTTTGCAAGGTAAAACCTACGCTCGGTCTCAATTACATATTTGAAGGTGCCAACAACGTCCCGATACTCGCGGTAAAGCGCGACCTCGGCCTGTCTGTCGTAGTCTTCGTACTCGTTTTCTTCCATCTTTTTCTAGTCTATTCCCGCTCTAGGGCAGAATCCTAGTCAGCCAACTAAGACGGTGGATAGCCGAAGGGCCGTGGGTTTTTAGAGCCCTAATGTGCGCCGAAGAGGCATAGCCCTTGTGCCCAGCGAAGCCATATTCTGGATAAGTCACATCGTGAGCCTCCATAAGCCCATCTCGCTTGACCTTGGCAAGCACAGCAGCTGCGGCTACCGACACACACGTTGTGTCGGCTCTTACCTGAATGTCCACTTCAAGTCCAGCTGCTTTTTTGCCAAGCCAGTTCTGCGATCCGTCGAGTAACACGACGGCACCCTGGGTGGCAAGCTGTGACCGAAGGGGCCCAGAGGAAAGTAATTCAGAAAGAGCCCTCGATGCTGCCAATCGCAATGCTTCGTTGATTCCGGACTCGTCGATTTCTTCGTTCGAAGAGTAGCCCACTGAATAGTCCTCCACCCAAGCTTCGAGTGGCTCAATTATCTCGGCCCTCGATTTTGGAGTCATTAGCTTTGAATCCTGTAGTTTTTCAGGCCAGGAAGTAAGTTGAGGGTTCAGTTTGTCGATAAGCGATACCCCAACAGCAACCGGCCCCGCGATTGCTCCCCTACCAACCTCGTCGACTCCAATCACGAAGCGATTGCCTCGCTCAAAGAGTCTGGACTCAGTTAGAAGCGTCGGGAACGTTTTTGAAGACATCAGGGTAGTTATCTAGCCTGTTCCAGTGTTCAACTGGCCAGCTGATTACAAAAGCTCTTCCCACGACCCAGTCGTTGGAAACAAATCCTTTGCTTGGTAAATCACCATGGAAGCGAGAATCTTCGCTGTTGCCGCGGTTGTCGCCCATAACCCAAAGTGAGTTCGGCGGTACCTTGACATCAAATTCAACGCTGGATGGAGTTTCGCCCGGAGCAATGTAAGGCTCGGTAATCGAAACGCCGTTGACTGTAATCAATCCATCCGGGTCGCAACAGATTACTCGGTCACCTTCCACACCAATTACGCGCTTGACTAGGTGCTGTTTGCTGTCCGGGGCTGTAATACCAAAGGCGGAAAGGACCCAGTCAACAGTTACCGTGACCGGGTCGGTCGGCTCAGCAATATCTGGCCCCAACCAGCCTCCCGGGTCCTTGAACACAACCACGTCGCCACGTTCCATTGGATACAGAGCCGGGGTTAGCTGGTTGACAATTATTCGATCGTCAATCTGTAAAGTCTCCAGCATTGAACCCGATGGAATAAAAAATGATCGAATCAGAAAAGTCTTTATTAGAAGAGACAAGGCAAGAGCCGAGCCAAGAATCACAACTAGGTCAATAAGAAAGGCTACAAAGAAGTTTTTACGAACACGACGAAACTTTCCTCGTCTGGAATAGCCTTTTTTTCTGGGCCTGAGTGAATTGTTTGGTTGTCCTTGGTCGCTCACCGCTATTGCGCTCCGCTACAAAGTCTAAACGTTGTCGCGCTTTTCGCGAATCTTTGCCTTCTTGCCGCGAAGATCGCGCAGGAAGTAAAGCTTCGCACGGCGCACCTGGCCGCGAGAGACTAGCTCAATCTTGTCAATCACTGGAGAGTGAAGTGGAAAAGTTCTTTCAACACCGACCTGGAAGCTGACTTTTCTTACAGTGAAGGTCTCCCGAACACCCTCGCCTGAGCGACGGATGACAATTCCCTGGAAAACCTGGATACGTGAGCGGCTACCCTCAATGATGTTTACGTGGACCTTGACTGTGTCACCAGAGCGAAACTCAGGGATGTCGGTCTTTAGTGAAGCCTTGTCTACGGAATCTAGAATGTGCATTTTGTGTCGCTTCCTGTTCTTAGCACGCAGGTCAAAAACATAATGTGAATGGTGTTGTGCGTTGGTGTTCGCTTTGTCTCCCCTGCGGCAGAGTCCATTACTGGCGGCGAAGTTCCCATATTGCCACAGTTTGGTGCACTTGGGCAACCGCCCTAGTCCAAAAGCTCTGGCCTAACCTGTCTGGTTCGCCCTAACGCTTGGTTTTTACGCCATTTGGCTATCTCGGCGTGATTACCGCTAAGGAGCACCTCAGGGACCTCAAGGCCCCGCCAATTCGCTGGCTTGGTGTAGCTCGGGTACTCAAGGAGTCCTTCCGAGTGAGATTCTTCGGCTAGAGAATCCGCGTTTCCAATGACACCTGGTATCAATCTGGCGATGGCTTCGATCATTGCTACCGCCGCAACCTCGCCGCCATTCAAAACGTAGTCGCCAAGGCTGATCGTTCGAACCTGGGCTTTGGACCGCGCGTAGTCCACCACACGCTGGTCGATACCTTCGTATCTGCCGCAGGCAAAGACAAGATGCTTAGCTAAAGCCAGCTCTTGGGCAGTTGCCTGCTTGAACAAATCCCCTGCAGGGGACGGAAATATGACAATCGTTTCCGAAGTGATTACTTTATCTAACGCCTGGCCCCAGGGTTCTGCCTTCATGAGCATGCCGGCCCCACCGCCAAATGGTGTGTCATCGACAGTTCGGTGCTTATCATCAGTGAAATCACGCAAATCGTGAATGTTAATTTCGATAAGGTCTTGAGCCTTGGCCTTACCAAGAAGAGAGATGTCGAGTACCTGGAAAAAATCAGGGAAGATGCTGATTGCATCAATTCTCATTCTTAGACCCAGCTTCCAGATTTAGCTCGAACAGCCCCTCGGGAGGTGTGAGAGTGAGCTGCCCCAATTGGACATTCACCTCGGGGACTATTTGCTTTACAAACGGGACTAAGACTTCTCCATGAGTGGTTTCAATAGCCAGAAGGTCTTGCGCTGGCAGATGATCAACGCGAGCAACTGTCCCAACAGTTTCAGAACCGACAACCACCTTCAATCCGACGAGCTGATGGTCGTACCAAGCCTCGGGTTCTTCAGGCAGCACATCGACTTCGGTTTCAATCAACAAAATTGCCTTGATCAATGTCTCGGCCTGTGAACGCTCAGAGATACCCTCGATAAACAAAACTGGTGATTGATTGTAAAAACGCAACTCTGCGACGGTAATTGTTTTACCGAACCACTCGGAGGTTTCCGGAACTTGGAGTTCTAAGACTTGACCGGGTTTGAAACGCTGATCTGGGCTGTCGGTGTATAGCTCTAGCTTGATGGCGCCTTTTAAGCCGTGGGCTTTGACTAAACGTCCAACCCGCAGCTTGGTTTTGCTAGAAATCGCTATCCACCACATCAACGCGTATCTTCTTGCCATCGGCAAGAGCGTTGACAAGTGTACGAAGTGCCTTGGCTGTTCTGCCGCTTCGCCCGATTACCCTACCCAAATCATCTGGGTGAACGTGAATCTCAAGAAGGTCTCCTCTTGGAGTAGAACGTTCGGTTACGGAGGCATCCTCGGGATTATCCACGATGCCCTTCACTAGGTGCTCGAGCGCAGCGGCCAACATTTGATTTAAGCCTCTGGCTTTACTTCTTCAGCTGGCGCTTCGGCAGGAGCTTCTTCAACTACAGATTCAGCAACTGGAGCTGCCTCTTCTGCTGGAGCCTCTGCGGTTGGTGTTTCTGCTACTGGAGCTTCCGCAGCTTCGGATGCAGCCTCTGCGGCTGGAGTTGCGGCAGGAGCTTCACTCTTAGCTTTCTTGGCAGCAAGTTCTTCCTTAGGAAGTAGGACAGCTTTTTTCTTTGTATCTTTTTCAAAAACTGGCTTTGCGGGCTTGACCTGAACTGTGTTCTTGGCGTCCTTGTCACCCTTTGACTTCTGGAAGTCTCCGGTGAGCTTGAGTAAAACAGCAACCTGCTCGGTTGGCTGAGCTCCAACACCTAGCCAGTACTGAGCGCGTTCTGAGTTGACCTCTATAAAAGATGGATTCTCGGTCGGAATGTAACGACCGATTTCTTCGATGACTCGACCGTCGCGCTTTGTTTTAGAGTCGGCGACAACGATACGGTAGTGCGGCGTACGGAGTTTTCCGAGACGCGTTAGGCGGATTTTTACAGCCCCAATGCTCCTGTTATTTGAATTGGGGCGAACAATCAACCGTGAGCGTGGGGGCACACTCGGTAGTCAAGCT
>WLGB01000003.1 GCA_009703455.1 Actinomycetota bacterium | reverse complement strand
TGATTTGGCAAAGCTCGTTCCAGAGGCCCGAATAGCGGTGGCTCACGGCCAAATGCCCGAGGCAGCGCTCGAGCAGGTGGTGGTAGATTTTTGGGAAAAGAAATTTGACGTTTTAGTTTCAACAACAATCATCGAAACAGGAATCGACATCCCTAACGCCAACACATTGATTATTGACCGCGCCGAACACTTCGGCCTTTCTCAGTTGCACCAGATTCGAGGTCGGGTAGGAAGAAGCAGGGAGCGCGCCTACGCCTACTTCTTCTACGACCCATCCAAACCATTGAGTGAAACTTCGCACGACAGGCTTGCCACCATCGCCCAAAACAACGAGCTAGGGGCTGGAATCCAAGTGGCCCTGAAGGACCTAGAAATTAGAGGAGCCGGAAACCTACTGGGTGGAGAACAATCCGGCCATATCGCAGGAGTGGGCTTCGACCTATACCTCCGAATGATTGGAGAAGCTGTCTCAGAATTTAAGGGCATAAAGCTGGATGCTCCAGCGGAGCTCAAGCTCGAGATTCCAATAGATGCTCATATCCCGGATACCTACCTAGACTCCGAGCGCCTAAGGCTCGAGGCCTATCACAAGCTAAGTGCCGCATCAGGGGAATCAAGTAGCAAGGAAAACCTAGTTGCCATTCTTTCTGAATTAGAAGACCGTTACGGAACTGCCCCGGAGCAGGTTAGGAATTTGTTGGAGGTAACCGAGCTTCGTCAAATTGCCAACCGCATTGGGCTAAAAGATGTAAACCTTTTGACTAGTGTCGCCCGCATTACTCCGATTGATCTAACTGAATCTGAGCAGGTCAAGCTCAGCAGAGATTATCTGGGGCTAAAGTATTTGCAATCGGCCAAAACACTCCAGCTACCTATTCCCAAGTCAGAAAACGGTGAAACGGTGTCTGGTCAGATGCTGGTTGATTTCGCAAGAGAAGTTTTTGAAGTTATCGCCAACCTCCAACGGGAAGAAGAAGTAAATGACAAAAATTGATGAGCTAATCGAAACTGCACATCAACTAAGAGCCCCCGGTGGTTGTCCTTGGGATGCCGAGCAAACCCATGAGTCCTTGACTAAGTACTTGATTGAGGAAACCTACGAGCTCATCGACGCTATTGAATCCAACGATCGGCAGCAAATTCTCGAGGAGCTGGGGGATGTTTTATACCATGTGGTTTTTAATTCAGACCTTGCAGCAGGCGGCTCGCTAGGTGAGCCATTTGACATACAAGATGTCGCTGAGTTGTCTATTGCAAAAATGAAAGGGCGACACCCTCACGTTTTTGGAACCGAAGAGGAATTAGAAAAATACCGAGCAGAAACTGGCGACGACGTCATGAAAAACTGGGATGCGCACAAGATGAAGGAAAAGCCAGAGCGTGAAAGCGTTCTGGACGGTATTCCACGTGCCCTGCCTGCACTCCTACTTGCGGACAAAATAATTGGTAAAGCACAAAAGCTGGGCGTTTTGGAATCCGACGCAAAACCAGCCTTTGAATTAGCCGACGAGGGTCAGCTAGGTGGTTTGCTGCTTGCTTTAGTGCTTTCCGCTAAGCACCAAGGTTTGGATGCCGAGCGTGCTCTTCGCGAAACCGTTCGTGAGTTAGAAGTTGAGATCAGACAGTTCGAATTAAGTGATGATTTTGACGCTGGGGTAATAGGACAGGCATAACTTTCCAAAAAGCCTCAGTATCCAGGCTTTTTGGCGGGGGTCTGCCAGACTTAGCACCATGGCAGCACAAATCAATCCCCCAAGAGGGATGCGAGATTTTCTTCCGAAGGAGAAAGGCACCCGCAACCATTTGCTTGCCAAAATCATTGGCAGTTATGCTGCACACGGCTTTCAGGAAATTGAAACCCCCGCCCTTGAAGCTATCGAACGCCTCAGCTCCGGTGATGGAGGTGACAACGAGAAACTTGCATTCCGAGTCCTCAAAAGAGGCGAAGAGCTGGAGCAGGCAATTGGTTCAGGTGCGGACGCGCTATCAGATTTAGGTCTGCGCTATGACCTTACGGTCCCTCTTACTAGGTATTACGCCACTAACTTCTCGAAGCTTCCTAAAGTCTTCAAAGCCATTCAGGTCGGTCCGGTATGGAGAGCAGAACGACCCCAGAAAGGCCGCTACCGCCAGTTCGTTCAGTGTGACATCGACATCATTGGCGACGATTCAAACTTTTCCGAAATTGAATTATTGAACGCCAGCTTAAACGCGCTTTCGGCCATCGGAATTGGTGATGCCCGAGTAAGAATCAATCATCGAAAGCTTTTGACAGATTCAATTTCTAGCCTTGGAGTTGATTCTTCCCAGCATGCTAAAGCAATGATCACTATAGACAAATTAGACAAGATTGGTATTGAGGGCGTTGCTCTTGAGATGAAGGAGCGCTTCGGAGAAGAAGTTGCCTCCGCAACTTCTTCTTGGCTAGCTTCGATGTCGGCAGGACTTCAAATACCTTCTGAGCTTATGGAAATATTCACCGCTCTCGAAATTCTTCACCCTGGAAAACTTAGATTTGATCCGACTCTAGTTAGGGGTATGGGCTATTACACCGGGACAATCTTTGAAATCGAACATCCTGAATCTGGCTCATCTATTGGAGGCGGTGGAAGGTACGACGGGATGGTTGGAAAGTGGTTGGGAGCCAATGTCCCAGCGGTAGGAATCTCCATTGGATTTGAAAGGGTTGCAGAGTTAGTTTCTGAATCTGCAACTTCGCTGAAGTCGCTGGTAATTGTTTTTGATCATGAAAACCAGGCCGCAGCCCTTGCGACTCAAGCCGAAGCAATCACGGCTGGATACCTGGTTCGGCTTGAGATCACACCCAAAAAACTCAATGTTGTTCTGGACTCGCTAAAGGAGCAAGGGTTTCAAGAGTTTGCATTGCTCGAGGACCCTCAATCAGGCTTCAAAAGGCTAAATATCAAGCCAATTAGCTAGGCATTAGCCTGCTCTAACTAAACTAATAACTAGAGCTAACGACGAAGTTTCTTTATGGTCAATCGGCCACGAACACCACTTTTCTAAGGAGAAACACCTTGTCACTTATCGAAGCCATTGGCGCCAGAGAAATCCTTGACTCCAGAGGAAACCCAACCATTGAAGTAGAGGTCCTGCTAGACGATGATTCATTCGGTCGCGCGGGAGTTCCATCAGGTGCATCAACTGGTGCTTTTGAAGCTCATGAGTCTAGAGACGGCGACAAGTCTCGCTACTTAGGCAAAGGGGTTCAGCAGGCAGTGCTGAAAGTCATTGGAGAAATTGACGAGGCTCTGGTTGATTTCGACGCAACTGACCAGCGCCTAGTTGACGCAGCCCTTATTTCACTTGATGGAACAGACAACAAATCAAACCTCGGCGCAAATGCAATTCTTGGAGTATCACTCGCGGTTGCTAAGGCAGCTGCTGACAGCTGTGGACTTCCTCTATATCGCTACTTGGGCGGACCAAATGCTCACACACTTCCAGTTCCCCTGATGAACATCGTAAACGGCGGAGCCCACGCCGACAACGGAGTCGATATTCAAGAGTTCATGATTGTGCCTGTTGGCGCACCAACTTTCTCTGAGGCGGTGCGCTGGGGGGCAGAGGTATACCACTCACTTAAGTCACTGCTTCAGTCAAAGAACCTTTCAACCGGTTTGGGAGACGAGGGCGGCTTTGCGCCTGATCTTCCAACTAACCGTGCAGCGCTAGAGCTAATTTCCGAAGCCATTGAAAAAGCGGGATACAAAGTGGGAACCGACATCGCCCTTGCTTTGGATGTTGCCGCCACTGAGTTCTACAAAGATGGCAAGTACCACTTTGAGGGTAAGGACCGTAGCGCAGACGAAATGATTGCCTACTATGAAGACCTAGTTGCTTCTTTCCCATTAGTTTCCATTGAGGACCCACTGGATGAAAACGACTGGGACGGCTGGGCAGCTATGACAGCCAAGCTCGGCGATAAAGTCCAGCTAGTTGGCGACGACCTGTTTGTGACAAATCCCAAGCGCCTTGCCACCGGCATCGAAAAAGGCGCTGCTAACAGCATTCTTGTGAAGGTGAACCAAATTGGCACCCTAACTGAGACCCTGGATGCGGTTTCCATGGCTCAAAGCAATGGAATGACCGCAATAATCTCACATCGCTCTGGCGAGACCGAGGACACTTTTATCGCAGACCTTGCGGTTGCAACCAATGCAGGTCAGATCAAAACCGGCGCTCCAGCTAGAAGCGAGCGAGTAGCTAAGTACAACCAGCTCCTTCGCATAGAGGAAGAGCTATCTGACGCGGCTTACTACCCGGGCGCCAAGGCTTTCAAAAACTTCCGCTAGGAATCAATCATGAGAATCACCGGTCGGCTAAACAGCTACACGCTGACACTACTTGCGGTAATTCTGATTGGAATTTTCACGCTTGCCCCAAGCGTTCAGATTTGGTATGAGCAGCGCCAAGAAATATCTGACTATAAAGCCCTCGTAGAACAAGCCAAGGTAGAGCTTGAGGATATGGAAGCTGAGAGACTGCGTTGGGATGATGAGGTTTACATTCGCGCTCAAGCACGTGATCGCCTTTACTTCGTGATGCCGGGGGAAGTTAGCTTCTTAGTTATGGACGCTGAGGGCATTGATGGTTCAGACACCAGTGGAACGGTTGGGGCAATGCTTGCGGAAAAGCGTAAACGGAGCGGTTTTAGTGCTGAAGTTTTAGCGAATAAAGGTAACTGGGTCGATGCCTTTTTGGAATCTGCACTTCGCGCTGGACTTGAAGAACCAAATCAGGAAATAGACAGTGCCACTAACTAAAGTCACCGATAACGACATCGAGGCTGTTTCTAATCAACTCGGAAGAGCTGCTAGAGATATTGTTGCTATTGCGGCTAGATGTATTTGCGGAAACCCTGTTGTAGTTCAAACCAAACCTAGACTCGAAGACGGCACCCCATTTCCCACGGTGTACTACCTCACTCTTCCAGCAGCAACTGCTGCAGTGTCAACACTGGAAGCTACTGGTTTGATGATGGATTTGCAGACTCAGTTGGGGCAAGATGACGCGCTTTCAAAGGCCTATCTCAGAGCACACGAGAGCTACCTCGAAGACCGAACATTGCTTGGACAAGTCGAGGAGATTGCTGGAATTTCAGCAGGTGGAATGCCTACCCGCGTGAAATGCCTGCACTCGCTGGTCGCTCATTCACTAGCCAAGGGACCGGGAGTGAACCCAATTGGTGACATTGCGTTGGAGCAGTGCAGTTGGTCCCCGAGTCGGTGCGTATGCGAAAAGTAGTCTCAGTTTTCCTCGCAGCACTCATCGCGGTTTCGGTTTCTCAGTCCGCGTTCGCTGACCCAATCAGGGATAGGCAATACTGGCTAAGTGACTACGGCTTTACAAGCGCCTGGGAATTGACTTCGGGCGAGGGTGTAAAAGTTGCCATCATTGATACCGGCATAGACGCATCCCATCCTTCGCTGCAGGGGGCTGTAGTTGGGGGAACAGACGTTTCAGGCCTAGGTTCCCAAGACGGCTTGACTCCGGTCGGGCAAAACAGTTATCACGGCACAATGGTCGCTTCACTTTTAGCAGGGCGTGGCAACCCAGAAGATTCATCGGCTGGCGTTTTAGGAACTGCGCCTAAGGCGCAGCTACTTTCTATCTCAATGGCCTTTGGCGTTGATGGTTTGGACACCGATTCCCAAATTGCCGAGGGAATTATTTGGGCGGTTGATAACGGAGCCAGCGTTATCAATCTTTCCCTAACTAGAAATTCAGTTTCTTGGCCTACGGGATGGGACGAGGCGTTCTTGTACGCGTTCGAAAACGACGTTGTGATTGTTGCAGCGGTGGGAAATAGGTTGGATGGCACCGAACAGGTTTCAGCCCCAGCTACGATCCCTGGCGTTATTGCCGTTGCAGGAGTTGACAAAGACGCTCATGCTAGCGAACTATCATCGACAAGCGGTTTCACCATCGGCGTCACGGCACCATCAGAAGAATTAGTGGCCGCATATCCTGGCGGAGAATATCGAATTTGGTCAGGAACTAGCGGTGCTGCACCAATAGTTTCCGGGATGGTGGCTTTGATTAGGTCGTTGCACCCAGAGCTGGACGCGGCAAATGTGGTCAATCGGGTTGTCCAATCAGCCAGAAAGGTTGGGTTCGAAAACTACTCCTCGTCATACGGCTATGGGCTTATTGATGCCGAAGCTGCTCTAGGGGCAAAGATTCCCTTGGTCACAGAGAACCCACTGGGCTCTCTGGCGGAATGGATTGAGCTCTATCGATCCGAATCAACCGCAGATATAGCCCCTGGAGAGATTTTGACGCCGATTGATTCGACACTGGTAGAAATTGAGCAACCAGTAGACCTACAACCAAGCCTCTGGCTGCCAGTAGCTGGCTATGCTGGTTTAGGGCTGTTAGCCACATTTTTGTATTTTGCCTTTAGGCCCAAAGCCAAAGGCTCAAATAGCGATAAGCGAAAGTAGTGAATTAGACCAATGCCTAGAATCCTGATCGTCGGAGGCGGCTACGCCGGTTTTTATACCGCAAGAAAACTAGAGAAGTACCTAGGGAAGAACGAAGCCGAGGTCACAATGGTTGACCCGCTTCCTTACATGACCTACCAGCCATTTCTTCCGGAGGTAGCGGTAGGTTCCATCGAACCTAGGCACGCAGTGGTTTCTCACCGCAGGCACCTTAGGCGAACTGAAATCATTACCGGTCGGGTGAGCGACGTTTCTCACAAGGACAAAAAAGTGACCATCGAGGTTCCGGGCCTGGCTCCATTTGATCGTGAGTATGACTACGTGGTTGTAACAGCCGGTGCCGTTTCCAGAACTTTTCCTATTCCCGGGGTTGCGGAATTTGCCATCGGAATGAAGACAATCGAGGAAGCTGTTGAGGTAAGACACCGCATCCTTACCAACTTTGACAAAGCAGCAAACTTGCCTGAAGGACCCGAGCGCGCCAGGCTGATGAGTTATGTGGTAATCGGAGGAGGTTTCGCTGGAATCGAGGCCTTTGCTGAGATGCTTTCGCTAGCGACCTATCTACTTCGCTACTACCCAACTTTGAAGTTTGAAGAAATCAACTTCCACTTGGTAGAAGCTATGGGACGAATCATGCCTGAGGTTTCTTTGAAAACCAGCCACTGGGTCTTGAAGAACTTGGCCAATCGAAATGCCAAGGTGCATCTTGACACTCAGTTGTTGTCCGCGCACAACGGAGTAGTGGAACTTTCCAATGGACAAAAGTTTGAGTCGGATACGATCGTCTGGACAGCGGGAGTAATGGCCAATCCTGTAGCTAAGCACACTGATTTGCCATCCGATGAGCGTGGACGCATATTGGCTAACCCTGCGCTTCAAGTAGTCGACGGAGACACTCCAATTGAGGGAGCTTGGACCGCTGGAGATGTTGCAGCAGTTCCAGATCTAACCGGGGATGGTGTAGCTGGGTACTGCGTGCCAAATGCGCAGCATGCCGTTAGACAAGGAAAACTAATGGCTAAGAACTTGGTAGCGGCGATTCGCGGCGAGGGCCTGAAGAATTATTTCCACAAAAACATGGGAGCGGTTGCTGGGCTGGGTATTGGTGTTGGTGTCTTCCAGTATCGAAACTTTGCCGTGACTGGTTTTCTAGCATGGCTAATGCACCGTGGATATCACGGTCTAGCGATGCCGATGTGGGAAAGAAAAATTCGCGTCTTTGGAGGCTGGGTTGCAAACTTCGTACTTCGCCGCGATGTTGTCTCGATCAACGCAATAAAGGAACCTCGTTTAGCATTTGAAACTTGGGCATCCAGGCCAAAGAGCTAGATTCCGATGATTGTGGCCCCCGTAGCCCAATGGCAGAGGCAGACGACTTAAAATCGTCACAGTATGGGTTCGAGTCCCATCGGGGGCACCGTTATTCCAGAGCTTGAATCGTATGAGTTGCTAGATTTTCAATCCCAACCTGCAGCCAGACCCATAGCGTGTATCTAGGTTTTTACTTCGGGTTTGCTGTGATGGGGGCTAGATGTCTCCCAATTTGCCCAAGCTTGAATTAGCATCTGTATAGACAAAATTTTTCTAAGGGGAAAAAGTGGAGATTGCACTACTTGTAATTCTGGGCCTAGTCTTGCTAATCGGGATCTGGCTATGGTCAACCTATAACGGGTTGGTCGCTCTTAACGTTCGCGTTGATGAAGCCTGGAGTGATATCACTGTTCAGCTGAAGCGTCGCGCGGACTTGATTCCAAACTTAATTGAGACCGTCAAAGGATACGCCGCTCATGAGCGTCAGGTATTTGAAGCAGTTACAAAAGCAAGAGCAGCGACAGTTTCGCCAGACGCCCTAACCCATCCCGAAAAAGCAGGTGCCGCGGAAAACATGCTTCAGGGAGCCCTAAAGTCACTGTTTGCAGTCGCCGAAGCCTACCCGCAGCTTCAGGCCAGCCAGAATTTTCTTCAGCTTCAAGCTGAGCTAAGCGACACCGAAGACAAGATCATGGCTTCAAGACGGTTCTATAACGGTGGAGTTCGCGAACTAAACACCAAGGTGCTGCAGTTCCCACAGAATCTTTTTGTTAAGTCGCTCGGGTTTCCAGAGCGTGAATTCTTTGAGGTGGCTGATCTCGCAGGTATCTCCGAACCGCCCAAAGCCAGTTTCTAGTATCTAGGAATCGCTAGATGTACTCAGCCATTGCCGCTAACAAACGCAACACAATAATTATTGTGGGGCTATTTGTGGCTCTTCTCAGCGGAGTATCAATTTGGTGGGGCACCGCTTCAGGAAATGGCTCGTCCGCCTTGTTTATTGTCGGCTTTGTTTTGGTTTACACAATCTTTCAGTACTACATGGCTGGAAAAATTGCCATCGGCATGACCGGTGCCGTTGAAATTCAAAAGTCTGACAATCCAAGACTTTGGAGAATTGTTGAGAATCTTTCGATTGCTGAGGGCATCCCGATGCCAAAGGTCTACATCATCAATGACCCTGCCCCAAATGCCTTTGCAACCGGGCGCGATCCCGAGCACGCCATAGTTGCTGCCACCACTGGACTGCTTGTGATTATGGACGATAACGAGCTGGAAGGCGTAATGGCACATGAGCTCGCTCACATCAGAAATTACGACATCCGGGTATCAACTATTGTCTTTGGACTGGTAAGCGCAATCGGAATTCTGGCTGACTTTGCAATCCGGGCAGCGTTTTATGCCGGTGGCAACCGCTCACGCGATGGAGCTGGCGCGGCGTTTATCCTAATCGGCGTGGTAGCGAGTGTGATTGCCTGGTTCATTGGCCCACTTGTCAGCGCAGCGGTTTCCAGGCAGCGAGAGTACCTGGCTGACGCTACCGGTATCGAGATAACTAGATATCCAGAGGGCCTAGCCAGTGCGCTGAATAAGCTGGGTGAATACGGTAGGCCGATGAAACGGGTAAGCGCATCGATGGCTCACATGTTCCTAAATGACCCAATCAAGCCTGGCTTTACTGAGAGGCTGTTTTCCACGCATCCGCCTATTCCCAAGAGAATTGAGCGTATTCAGACAATGGGAACTAAGTTCTAGAGTCTTAATCTAACTAAACTTGGGGGCTAGGTAATCTTTTCGAAAGGCCCCCGATGTCCAGCCAGCCGCCGGTAGTTGTTCCTGCGCTAAGCGAGTTCGAAAAAGCCTTGGCTAATGTCCGAAAAGTTGCTATTGAAACTCCTGTTCTACATTCTCATTATCTTTCCGAACTACTCGGACAAGAAGTGTGGTTAAAGTGTGAAAACTTGCAGCGAACCGGGGCCTACAAAGTACGCGGTGCCTTCAATCGACTCAGCAAACTCACTCCAGAGGAAAAGAAGAAGGGCGTGATTGCCGCTTCTGCCGGAAACCACGCTCAAGGAGTAGCACTTGCTGCCAGAAAACTCGGCATTAAGGCAACTGTTTACATGCCCTTTGGTGCATCGCTTCCAAAAGTAGCTGCAACCAAAAACTACGGAGCTAAGGTTGTGCTTCACGGAGCTACTTTTGCCGAGGCGCTTAAGGCCGCTCAAGAACAAGCTAAGACTTCTGGAGAAATCTTTATCCCGCCGTTTGATCACATGGACGTAGTTCTTGGCCAAGGAACCGTTGGGGTCGAGATCATGCAACAACACCCCGACGTATCAACAATCGTTGTTGCAATTGGCGGCGGTGGGCTAGCAGCAGGTGTGGCCGTCGCAGCTAAGCTAACCGCGCAGGCTATGGGCAAAAAGATACGGGTAATTGGGGTCCAGGCTGAAAATGTTGCTCCGTACCCGCTGTCTCTGAAGTCTGGGAAAATCACTGAGGTGGCAGCCACGCCAACCATTGCAGATGGCATCGCTGTTTCAAAGCCTGGTCGAATTCCATTTGAACTGATCAAGAAGCATATCGACAAGGTAGTGACTGTTTCTGAAAATGACATAGCTCAAGCAATTTTGGCTCTACTCGAAAGATCCAAGCAAGTCGTTGAGCCAGCTGGTGCGGTAGCGGTAGCTGCGCTTATGAACGGCAAGGCTAAAGCCAAGGGGAAAACCGTTGCCATTTTGTCGGGTGGAAACATGGACCCACTTTTGTTGCAAAGAGTTATCAGACATGGACTCTCAGCTTCCGACCGGTACACCAATTTCTCAGTGATGCTTCCTGATCGTCCCGGACAGCTTGCGCTAACAGCCGAAGTTATTGCTGGCGCTCACGCAAACGTTATTGAGGTTCTCCACACCAGGCATGGCAATGGGCTTCAGATTAGTGAAGTGGAGCTGAACCTGTCAGTTGAGACCAGCGGTCACGAACACAGGCTGGAAGTTGTTAGAGCTTTAGAAAAAGCTGGGCTTCGACCGAGGCTTGAGAAAAATCGCGATGACTAGGCGTTCGCGACCGCAAGTATTTTTACGCTGATGGCTTTCCCGTTGGGCAAAAACACCTCAAGCTCTTGCCCGACTTTCTTTCCCAGAATTGCACTTCCTATGGGTGAGTCTGGACTGTAAACCTCTACGCTCTCATCGCTAATTTCGGCGCTACCAAGTAGGAACTTTTTTTCGGAGCCGTTTAGATTAACTGTCACAACCAAGCCTTGTTCTACAACCCCGTGTGCCTTCGGTGCTTCGCCAACTTGGGCCGTGGCAAGAATCTCTTCGATGCGGTTAAGGCGAGACTCGATCTTGCCCTGCTCTTCTTTGGCTGCGTGATAACCGCCATTTTCTTTTAAATCGCCCTCTTCACGGGCTTCCTGGATGCGTTTAGCAATGTCGCCGCGGGCAACTGTAATCAGGTACTCGAGCTCATCAGCAAGCCTGTCATAGGCTTCTTGGGTGAGCCAGGTGGCTTCGTGCATCTCAGACATAATCCCACTAGCCTATTTCAACGACAGCCAGCAACCAAGCCCGATGTTCCAAGCTCTGTGGTGTTTACAGTGGTTGAAATCACCACCGACCGGCGGCCAGAAGGCGCTACAGCAACGGTTTTGAACCCCACAACAGTAAAGCTCTGGTTTAGCACCTGGACGTCACAAACAACTGCCTGGCCAGCGACTCTAGACACCTCAAAGACCACCTCAGTAGAAAATTCGTCGTTTACTGTGAATCCCACGTCGCGAGTGCTTATCCGACTGGAGTCCGCCACCGTGAAGATTATCGCCCAAATCAAGAATCCAATTAGGGCTAGTGAGCCAATTGAGATTGCGAGAAACCTGTCGCGCTTTTTGGTGTTTCCGACCCCATAGCGCTGCTTAAGAAGGTTTTGGCTCACCCGACAAGGTTAACTGAGATTTGTGGTTCATACTTGAACCATGAATCTATTGTCCTTTCTCACCGAAAACACAGTTCCTGGCGAGGTAATCATTGATGACACCTGGTACAGCCCAGGGGTAATCGGATTTATTGCAACCTTTGGAGTTGCCGCAGCTGCGGTTTTATTGATTTTTGATTTAGTGAGAAGAATAAGGCGGGTTCGATACCGAGCTGAAATCTCCGAGAAATTGGATTTGGAACAGCTTGAGCAAGATTTCTCATCAGGCTCTTCTGCTGGTTTGACCAAGCCAGAGCGCCCAACTCCTCCCGAAAAACCTCAGCGCTAAATCTTTTAGGCGAAAGACCCAGCTACGGGCGACAGTGAAATCAACAGCACTGCGGTCCAGTGGCACATGAATGCCAGCACTGTGAAACTGTGGAAAATCTCATGAAAGCCAAAATGTCCCGGGAACGGGTTAGGTCTTTTCAGTGCGTAAACAACTGCACCCAGCGTGTAGAGCAAACCGCCAACCAGAATCAACACCATCATCGCTAGGTTAGCCGCAAGAAACTCAGGTAGGTAGACAACAGCTGCCCAACCCATAGCGATGTAGATTACAACGTATAGCCAGCGCGGTGCCCCGATCCAAAAGACTCTAAAGCCAATACCTAAAAGCGCAACTGCCCATATGGCAATTATCAGTATCAAACCTTTGTCTTTGGGCAGAGCCAGCAAAGTAATGGGAGTGTAGCTTCCGGCAATTAGCAAAAATATGTTGGCGTGGTCCACTCGTTTAAGGGCCAATTTGGCTTTTGGTCCCCAGTTGAAACGGTGATAAATCGCACTGGTTCCAAACAGCAAAATTGACCCAGCAAAAAAAACAGCGGCGGCGATTTTTGCAACCAGGCCTTCTGCGACCACCAGTAAAACTACTCCTCCGATAACTACAAGGGGCAAGATTCCGGTATGGATCCATCCGCGCCAGCTCGGCTTGATTTCAGGCTCTGCTTCTCCTGAGATTTCGGATAAAGGTAGGTGCATTGGGGAGCTCTCGGTTGGTTCAATTGCCATGATTCAACCCTAGTTGGGTTTTGCGACGGTAACCTTAAGGGGTGCGAAATCTGGTTTATCGGCTCTATGAAGCTCGTGTTGAGCGTCAGCTAGACAAGTCCAACTTGCCTCATCACATCGCAGTCATGCTCGACGGTAACCGTCGCTGGGCCGGGAAGAAAAACGGCTCGAAGGCTAAAGCCGGTCATGTTGCCGGGGCACATAAAATCTTTGACTTTTTGTCATGGTGTGATGGTCTCCAAGTTCCGGTGGTAACTCTTTATCTTCTCTCTACCGAGAATCTAAAAAAGCGTGACCCAGAAGAATTACAGGATATATTGCAGATATTGACCGACCTAGCCGAGGAAATGGTTCGAAGGGGAAGCTGGAAACTCCGGCTAGTGGGGGACCGATCTTCGCTACCTCCAAACTTTCTACAAGCGTTAGAAAACTGCGAGCATCAAAGTCGTGATACTTTAGGCGCTCAAGTCAATCTTGCAATTGGCTACGGGGGCCGTCAGGAAATCACCGACGCCATGCGATCGATAGTAAGAGACTCAATTACTTCGGGTGCGGACCTAGAAAAGCTAGCCGAATCCCTAACTCCCGAACTCATAGCCAAGCACCTCTATACCTCTGACCAGCCCGATCCTGATTTAATTATCAGAACCTCGGGGGAGCAACGCCTTAGCGGGTTTTTGCTCTGGCAATCCAGCAATTCCGAACTCTACTTCGAAGAGGCCCTGTGGCCTGATTTTCGCAGGGTCGACTTCCTAAGGGCCATCCGAGCATTTGGACGCAGGCACCGTCGTTTCGGTGCCTAGAGCGCACCCCGATTCGGGCGTGTTGCTAGCGACCTGGCTGCCCTCAAGGATTTACCTTAAAGCTAAGCCTCAAACCCAAGGAGCGTTTAGTGACTAAAGTCGAAGCAATTTCCACCGCGAAGTCAGATAAGAAAAGTGATCAGGCGGTGAGAACCTTCGTCCTTGATACCTCGGTACTGCTATCGGACCCAAAGGCTATGTTCCGCTTCGCGGAGCACGAGGTAGTTATTCCTATCGTTGTTATCAACGAGCTGGAGAAAAAGCGCCACGATCTTGAAATCGGCTACTTTGCCAGGGTTGCACTTCGTCATTTAGATGATCTTCGTCAAAAACACCAGAGACTAGATTTTCCGATTGAAGTTGGCGACAAAGGGACCCTTCGAGTTGAACTAAACCACAGCGATCAATCGGTGCTGCCAACTGGTTTCCAGCTTGGAGATAACGATTCCAGAATCTTATCGGTTGCCATGAACCTCACCAATGAAGGCTTCAATGTCACAGTGGTGTCCAAAGACCTACCGATGCGAGTCAAGGCAGCCAGCCTTGGAATGCTAGCCGAGGAATATCTAAATGAGTTAGCAAGTCAATCTGGCTGGATAGGTGTTAGCGAGCTTGCACTCAGTGCCGACCAGATGGCTGACTTGTATGACAATGAAGAAATAGCCCACGACGAGGTTCTAGAACTTCCAATCAACGGCGGATTGGTCATCACATCAGAACGAGGTCACGCACTAGGCCGAGTCACGATGGACAAGAAGATCAAGCTGGTCCGTGGAGATCGTGAAGTGTTTGGTGTTCACGGAAGATCTGCCGAACAACGCCTAGCAATTGATTTTCTGTTGGACCAAGAAATTGGCATCGTTTCAATGGGCGGTCGCGCTGGAACAGGAAAGTCGGCTCTGGCCCTTTGTGCTGGGTTGGAATCCGTGCTTGAGCGGCGCCAGCACAAAAAGATCATGGTTTTCAGGCCACTGTATGCCGTTGGAGGCCAAGAACTTGGCTACCTGCCCGGTACCGAAGCTGAAAAAATGAATCCCTGGGGACAGGCGATTTTTGATACTTTGAGTGCCCTGGTTTCCAAGGAAGTCATCGAGCACATTCAAGACCGAGGTCTTCTTGAAGTTCTACCACTTACACACATCCGAGGCAGATCGCTCCACGATAGTTTCGTGATTGTCGACGAGGCTCAGTCTCTTGAGAGAAATGTTTTACTCACGGTGCTTTCGCGCATCGGACAAAACTCAAGAGTGGTGCTCACTCACGATGTTGCGCAGCGCGATAACTTACGCGTTGGTAGGCACGACGGAATTGCATCGGTGATTGAAACCCTAAAGGGCCAGTCTCTGTTTGCACACATCACCCTGACTCGATCCGAGCGCAGCGCAATTGCAGCCCTGGTTACTGAGCTTCTAGACCGCTAATAAAGCTGGGGATAACTTTCCCCTTGGAATCTCGTTAGTTACTACAGTGGCGAGGTGTTCGAAAATCTCTCCTCGTTGTTTTCAGCACTCGGTCTTGGCTATTTGGTGCTTACGGCCTATCCCTTAGCCAAGACCGATATTTTGGAGCGACGCCTTCCAAATAAGTACGTTATTCCCGCATTTCCAATAACTTGGCTTGGCCAAGTGCTAGCAGGATTCTTTGGCGCAGGCTTTGTCAATATGCTCTGGGCTTTTATAGCGGCGGCTGTGACCTTTGCGCTGGCATTAGCCATTAACTACTTAGGCCTTCTTGGAATGGGAGATGTAAAACTTATGACAGCCATGTCCCTTAGCCTTGGCTGGTACTCCCCGATCTTGCCGATTATTGCGATAGGAATCAGTTTTCTCATTGCCGGCGCTACAGCTTTGGGGCTGCTGGTTTCAAAGCGCATAAAGCTTGGAGGCTCTATGGCACTGGGTCCATATCTGTTGGCTGGGTTTTTAGGGACGATTACTTTGGTGGTCTGGTCATAGACAGAACGCCCAAAGCAGTATCCAACTGGTCAAGCGTGAGCTCACCGCGCTCGACAAACCCTAGCTCTATAACGGCTTCTCGAATGGTGATGGACTTTTCGACCGAGAGCTTGGCAATCTTGGCAGCTGCTTCATAACCGATTACCTTGTTTAGTGGCGTGACAATCGCGGGGCTTGATTCAGCCAGGGCCTTGGCTCTTTCGACATTTGCCACTAGTCCATCCACGGTCTTATCTGCCAAAATCCTTGAGGAGTTTGAAAGCAGTCTGATGGATTCAAGCAGGGAATTACCCATCACTGGGATAGCAACGTTGAGCTCGAAGTTTCCGGTCGATCCAGCCCAAGCAACGGTCTGATCGTTTCCGATTACTCTCGCGCAGACCATCAAGACAGCCTCTGGGATAACCGGGTTTACTTTGCCCGGCATGATTGATGACCCCGGTTGCAGGTCTGGAATAGAAAGTTCCCCAAGTCCGGCGTTTGGCCCCGAGCCCATCCAGCGGAGGTCATTGTTGATCTTGGTAAGGCTAACCGCCAGAACTCGGAGAGCACCGGATGCTTCAACTAGGGCATCTCTTGCACCTTGGGCTTCGAAGTGATCGCGAGCCTCTGTTATTGGGAGATTGGTGTGCTGTCCAAGGAGCTTTATCACTGCCTGTGGAAAGCCTTTCGGAGTGTTTATTCCGGTGCCAACTGCAGTTCCGCCAAGAGGGACTTCTGCAACTCGAGGAATTGAAGATTGAATACGCTCTATGCCGTAGCGGATTTGGGCTGCGTAGCCCCCGAACTCTTGACCCAGGGTCACCGGGGTCGCATCCATCAAATGTGTGCGGCCGGCCTTTACAACCTCAGCCCAAGTTTTTGCTTTTTCCTCCAGTTTTTTAGCCAGGTAGTCAAGTGCTGGAATTAGATCGTTAATCAATGCTGACGTCACAGCTAGGTGAACCGAAGTTGGGAATACATCGTTTGAGGACTGGGAAGCATTGACGTGATCGTTTGGGTGAACTGGCTTATCCAAGAGTTTGGTTGCAAGGTTTGCCAGAACCTCGTTCATGTTCATGTTGGAAGAAGTTCCTGATCCGGTCTGGTAAACATCGACCGGAAAGTGATCGTCGAGGGAACCTTCGATTACTTGGTCGGCACTCTTGGCGATAGCGTCGGCAACATCCTTGTCTAAAACGCCCAGCTGGGCGTTAGCTAGTGCTGCGGCCTTTTTGATCTCCGCTAATGCCGAGATTTGTGCTCGTTCGAGCCTTGTGCCTGAAATTGGGAAATTCTCAATTGCTCTTTGCGTTTGAGCGGCATAAAGAGCATCCTTTGGGACCCTAACTTCGCCCATGGTGTCATGTTCAATTCGGTACTCCACGAAAACCGAGCCTTTCTTGGGTCTTAGTTGATTTCTCCGAAGGTGACTAGCTGTGTCACCTTTCCAAGGGCAAGTTGGTAAGTTGCCCCCACAACAGCTAATTTACCGCTTCTGACAGCGCTATCGATTAGCGTGGAGCGGCTTAGCAGCTCGGAAACGGTGTCTTTCACGTGTAAATCAGTGATTTCGTCGATTGAGCCAGTACCGGCTAATCTGGCGGCCTCCACGGTGGGCTGAATCCTGGACACCAGGTTTTGAATAAACTCTCCCTCTGTCTTTAGTTCCCCAGCAGAGGCCTGCATTGTTGCATCGATAGCCCCACAATCGTCGTGACCTAAAATCACGATAAGAGGCACTTTCAGGACCTCTACGCTGTACTCGAGCGAACCCAGGATAGTTTCAGCTAGCACCTGTCCGGCATTGCGAACCACGAACAAGTCTCCTAAACCTACGTCGAAGATGATTTCTGCCGACAGCCTAGAATCTGAACAGCCAAAAAGAGCAGCGAAGGGTGCTTGTCTCTCAGCAATTTCAGTTCGGTGCTCGACGTCTTGCCTGGGGTGAGAAAGAGCACCTGAGATAAATCTTTCATTACCCTCGAAGAACTTTAGGTATGCCTGCGCAGGTGTCAGAGTCATTTTCAGTTGTCACTAATCAACAAAGCTATAGATAATGCGAAGTCTTCCAGTTGTTGTTTTGTTGCAACACCGTATACAAACACGGAATTCTTTCCGTAGTCCAAAACCATCATGTAGTCTTTGGATTTTGGGAGACTGCTCTTGCGCACATTCTCAAACACGCGCCAGGTCTGATCTTGAATAATGACTTCGCCGGTTTGTTTGCTTGACTCAAGCATCAGTTGAGTCCAGGTTGAGTTAACGTCGATGCCCTGGGTCATCGCCAAAAACTCATTATTTGGACCCACAAATCCCAAATACCAATTGGCAACTCCGTCCTGAGCGGAGGATCTATATCGCGCTGCGTTGGCATACCAATCAACCGGCAAGGTTGGCACTAGAAGTACTCCGGGGGCTTGTTTCGCGGCTTCGGTGGCAACGGCTTTATAGTCCACAGGCTGAACGCGATTTGAGTCATCGCGCGGAACTGCCAACACTAATAAAACCATTACCCCCACCGTTGCCACTAGAGAGAGTAAAAGATTGATTAGCGTCTGTCGCGCCCTGCGTTGGGCGGCAGCATCGCTCATTCGGCTGAAGTTTTCTTGGCCTTAGCGGCCTTATCCAAAGAAGCTCTTGCTCCGGAGAGCCACTGCTCGCATTTATCGGCCAGGGCTTCTCCGCGCTCCCAGAGCTGCATCGAAGATTCCAAAGTCGCTGAACCTGCTTCGAGCTCGGCAACGACCTTTACTAGCTCGTCACGGGCCTGTTCGTAGCTCATTGTTGCCACGTCTTTGTTCTTGTCAGTCATCGTCGTTCTAGCCTACTTTCAATCTGCGGTAGCCCCAAGATCGCCCCCGGCCAGCGTAATTCTGAGCTTCTGTCCAGTCTTAGCCTGCTTCGGTTCGGTCAAAACATGGCCATCTTTGTCGCGAACCACCGCATAGCCTCGGTCGAGGGTTAGCTTGGGAGAAAGAGCTCGCACCTGTCCCCGCAAGCCAGCTATCTGGATTTGCTGCTTCTCGAGTGAGTTGCTGACTTGACTAAAAAGTTTTTGCCGAAGTTGAGTTATCTGAATGGCTCGGTCCTCGACCAGCGTGAAAGGATTCGACAGAATTGGCCTAGAACGTATCGCAGAGATTAGCTCGATTTGATTTTGAACAAAGCCCAAAACCCGAAGTCCAATTCGCTCTAGTGCCTGAGATATTTTCTTGCGCTCTTCGACAACATCCGGAACTACCCGTCTGGCCGCATCAGTTGGCGTAGAGGCTCGAAGATCAGAAACCTCATCGGTTAGGGGGCGATCATTTTCGTGCCCAATAGCACTGACAATCGGAGTCTTACAGTTGGCTACCGCTCGCACAACCTTTTCGTCAGAGAAAACCAATAGGTCCTGGAAGCTTCCTCCGCCTCTAGCCAAAATAATTACATCGACATTTGGGTCTGAATCTAAAAGCTCAATTGCCTTGATAATCTCTGGTGCTGCTTTATCTCCTTGCACAGGGCAGTGCTGAACTTGGAAGCGGACTTCAGGCCATCTCACTTTGGCGTTCTGCAAGACATCTTTTTCAGCATCGCTGTTAGCGCCGGTAATAAGGCCAATTAGGTTTGGCAAAAAAGGTAGCGGAAGTTTTCGCTCTGGGGAAGTCAAGCCTTCTTTGATCAGCTGCTGACGGAGCCTTTCGATGCGCTCCAGTAATTCGCCTAAGCCCACCTTCCTAATGGAAAGGACATCCATGCTGGTCTTACCCGAGCGCTCCCAAAAATCTGGATGAACCAGTGCCACTACTCGATCCCCAGCGGAGAGCTCTCTCACAGCATCCAAAACATCAGGTCTACGAGAGTGGATTGAAAAACCCTTGTCGGCTACTAAGTCACGGAGTTCTCCAAAGAAAACATCTTTTTTCGGGCTGATTTGGGAGATTTGACCTTCGACCCAGACGTTCCCAAGACGAGTGATCCAATCCTTGAGGCTATTGGTGAAATTTGCTACCGACCAAGGGGTTTGCTCGCTGGATACGCGCGATTCGGAGGAATCAGATGATTCGTTCTCCGACATGGCTATTCCTTAGGGAGGGTTGATTATCTCTCGTAGACTTGAGAGGTGACCCAAATAAACAATACCGCCGAACGCCGCGTGCTCCTGGCTGCCCCTAGGGGATATTGTGCCGGAGTAGACCGAGCGGTTATCGCAGTTGAAAAGGCACTGGATCATTATGGGGCTCCGGTTTATGTTCGAAAAGAGATTGTTCACAACAAGCACGTCGTTACTGGCTTGGAAAAGCGCGGAGCAATTTTTGTCAACGAGGTCGACGAAGTTCCTGAGGGTTCCATTTTGGTCTTCTCCGCTCACGGAGTTTCCCCAGCAGTAGTAAAAGCTGCCGAGAATCGTGGGCTCAACACCATTGATGCCACCTGCCCACTGGTGACTAAAGTCCACCGCGAGGTCCAGCGCTTTGCCCAGGAAAATTACGACATCTTGCTTATCGGCCACGACGGTCACGAAGAAGTTGAGGGAACTGCTGGGGAAGCTCCAGAGCACGTTCAGCTAATCGACGGCAAAGACGGCGTAACCAACGCTAAAGTCAAGGATCCAAAGAAAGTGGTCTGGCTTTCCCAGACCACCCTCTCCGTCGACGAAACAATGGAAACAGTCTTGAAACTGCGCGAGAAGTTTCCGACTCTTCAGAACCCACCCAGCGACGACATCTGTTACGCGACCCAAAACCGTCAGGTTGCCATCAAGAAAGTTGGAGCTGAGTCAGATCTAGTTTTAGTTGTTGGTTCTGCAAACTCTTCCAACACAGTTCGATTAGTTGAAGTTGCTCTGGAAGCAGGAGCCAAGGCCGCCTATCGAATTGATTACGCCAGTGAAATTCAAGAAGAATGGTTCGAAGGCGTTGAAACAGTTGGCGTTTCTTCCGGAGCCTCAGCACCTGAAGAACTAGTTGATCAGGTTCTAGAGTTTCTTGTAGATCGAGGCTATGGAGCCCCAACTGAGATAACCACCGCTGAAGAGGACGTACAGTTCTCATTGCCTAAAGAGCTTCGCAAGGATTTGAAAAGCGCCGGTCATGACACCAGCAATAAAGTAAAGCGCCCCTAAGAGCCGAAGTTGGTTTCTTTTACAGTTTGGCCGGCCCGGTCATAGGTAGTCCAAACACCCACTTGCTTGCCGTTATTGAATTTGCCGCTACGCATCAGAGAACCATCTTTTCGAAAGAATTTCCAAGCACCGTGCATCTGGCCATTGTTGAACTTACCGGTAAACCTGGAGTTTCCGTTTTTGTATAAAGGATTGAGCATTTTAGGCCTTTGGGGATTTACCTGCGGAGCCAAGCTGGTTAGCTGCCTGCAAGACCCGGGTGGCCATTGAAGCTTCGGCAAGTTTGCCCCAGACTCTTGGGTCATAGGTTTTCTTGTTTCCAACTTCACCGTCAACTTTTAGAACGCCGTCGTAGTTCGCAAACATATGCCCTGCAATGGCCCGCGTGAATGCGTACTGAGTGTCGGTGTCTATATTCATTTTGATGACACCGAAGCTAACTGCATCTGCGATTTCTTTGGAAGTTGAACCTGAGCCACCGTGAAACACAAGATCAAAAGGCAGGTTCTTGGAGTATTTCTGACCAACGGCTTTTTGGATTTCATCCAGTAGTTCAGGCCTTAGCTTGACGCTTCCTGGCTTATAGCTACCATGGACATTTCCAAAGGTTAGTGCAGTTAGGTAGCGACCGTTTTCGCCAAGACCCAGGGCCTCGGCTGTTGCCATTCCGTCTGCAACGTTGGTAAACAGGTGCTCGTCAATTCCACCTTCGATGCCGTCTTCTTCGCCACCGACTACTCCCACTTCAATCTCCAAAATCGAACCAACACTTCGAGTCTTGGCGAGCAACTCTTTTGCAATAACCAAATTTTCGGCAAGGGGAACTGCCGAGCCATCCCACATGTGTGAGTTGAAAAGTGGATCCTGACCTGCCTTGACTCGTTCAGCCGATACTTCAAGCAGCGGACGAACAAAATCATCCAGCTGATGCTTGGCGCAGTGGTCGGTGTGAAGCGCCACGGTGATTCCATAGCCTTTGGCTGCTTCCCGAACGAAGGCCGCCATCGCCTGGGCTCCAATCGGCATTGACTTTACAGACGCCCCTGACCAGTACTCAGCACCGCCCGTTGAAACTTGGAGTATTCCATCCGAGCCGGCGTCTTGCAGTCCTTGAAGAGCAGCTATCGCAGTTGACGACGAAGATACGTTGATGGCCGGGTAGGCAAAGCCTTGAGACTTGGCGCGGTCAAGCATTTCTAGGTATGAGTCCGGTGAGGCTACTGGCATCTTTAGTTCTCCTTGTAAACGGCGGGTTCTCTAAGCTTTGCAGCAAGGTCCACATCTTCGGTCAAGAACACCTCAGGTAAATCATCGATGTTGTCAAGCCCGCTAGTTGGTTGGCTAACTTTCACAGCACCCCACTGGACGGCGGTCATTGCACCAACTGGAACATTGAAACTAACCCCGATATCTTCGTGGTCCTTGGCAAGTGGGTTTTTGGTGATTGCGGAAAGAAATCCGGCCAGGGTGGCATCGCCGGCACCAACGGTGTTAATTACCTCAACTGGGGTAGTTCTGGTTCCCCAGGCTTTTGACTTGGTGACAGCAAGCATGCCGTCGGAACCTAGAGATGCCAGCACACACTCGACACCGTGTGAACACAGCTCGCGAGCGGCTTCAATAACATCTCCATTAGTAAGAAGTGATCGACCTACGGCAGATGCCAACTCTTCGGCGTTTGGTTTCAAAATTGCGGCCTCACCCTGTCTTACCCAGTAGGCAAGTGGCTCCCCCGAGGTGTCGAGAGCAACTCGAACCCCCAACTCATTCATCCTCTCAAAAACTGGATGAAGGTCAACAAATGTGCCGGTGGACTGATCGATTGGAAGAGCACCTGCGATTACCAACCACTTCGCGTCATTTTCTCGAACCGTCGCTTCAGTTAGGTCAATGACTCTTTGCCACTCTTCGGAAGTCAAAGGCTTTGGTCCCTCGTTGATTTTGGTGGTGGGGCCACCCTTTTCTAAAATAGTTGTGGAGACTCGGAGGGTGCCCTCGATCCACATAGGAATCAAAAAGTTTTTTGAGCCGGTTCTTTCGAGGATTTCCTTTTCAGCATTGCCAATTGGAACCACTGCTGGGGCTGCAATTCCAGAAAGCTGAAGTGCCCTGGCTACGTTGATTCCTTTACCGGCAAGCTCCTCGCCGACCGAGTCAGCACGATTTACTTCACCTCGATGCAAATTAGTGACAAAGTATGTGCGATCCAGAGTTGGAGCAGGCGTAAGCGTAACAATCGGGGACTTTTCGGTGTTGCCAGACATGCAGGTTCTCCTTGCGGATGATCAAATGGGGCCGGTTTTTAGCTTTAATTCACCGGTTTTTGAGCTGCAAACGCCTTTGTGAGCACTTCCCAAAGTATAGCCAAAGCCGGCAAGGGCCATAAAGGGCCTAAGGGTAAGCCAAAACAAGCTGACTTTAGGCTTTTTGATCTCCGGATTGAAGCTCGCTCGCGGTGATTGCCTCTGGTGCTGAATCAAGTGGAGGCGGAGATGAAATCTCCTCGGTTCCAAGCTGATTTTCATCTAAATCATTTAGCTTTCGGGCAGTGACTAGAACTCGGGATTCCAACGAGGACACAAATACGTTGTAATCCTTCACCGTTGCAGTGATTGACCGACCCAGCTTTTCGGCGTGCTCAGCAATTTTTCCGATTCGTTCGTAGAGTTCTTTTCCTAGCTTGATCATGGTTCTAACTGAGCCCTCGTCAGCATTTTGGCGCCAGATGTAGTTAATTGTTTTTAGCACCGAGAACAGGCTAACCGGAGATGCTAGAGCAACGTTTTTCTTGAAGGCATATTCCAACAGTGCTGGATCAGCATCGAGAGCAGCTGACAACAGCGACTCGGAGGGTACGAATGCAATTACAAAGTCAGGGGAGGCGTTTAGCCCGGTCCAATATTCCTTACCGGATAGAGCGTCGATGTGTACCTTCATGGCTTTGACATGGGCAGTAATCAGTTCTGCTCGGCGTCTAGCATCATCCCCTTCAGCCAGCTCTGAAATCGCCGACGCTTCTTGGTAGGAGTTGAAAGGAACTTTGGAATCAATCGCCAGAGATTTTCCACCGGGCAAGTTAATGATGAGATCGGCTCGACCAGAACCACTGTCGGTTGAGAAGCTAGCCTGCTCATCAAAGTCCGCGTGCTTGATTAGACCAGCTAACTCAACAAGTTTTCGAAGCTGCGTCTCACCCCAAACTCCCCTGATGGAATTCGACGAGAGTGCCTGAGACAGTGCCTGAGTAGTTTTTCTCAGTTGGTCATCTGAGGCAATGGCGTTTTTCAGCTGTTCTTGGATAGTCCCAAACTGCTCGGTGCGCTCTTTTTCCAGTGCCTTGACCGAGATTTGCATTTGCTCTAATCGGTCTTTGACCGGAGCAAGCTCTTGAATCAGCCTGGATTCTTCACGCTCTCGAAGCTCTCGTTCTTTTCTATCCTCTTCGGCTCGTTGTAGAGCAGAAGTAAGCCCCGTGACGGTTGCCTCTGCGCTGGCAAGCTGGATAGCCAGCGAGCTGTCTGAGCTCTTGGAGCGAAATCTGAGGGTGGAAACCAGGAGGCCGATTACTGCGCCCGCCACAAGACCAATAGCTAAATAAATGAGTTCCATGCTTAGAACTATGCCATTAGCTAGAGACATAAAAGCTCAATGGGCCTGAATATAGAGCTGCTTCATAGAAACCTTGGTCGCAGTTAGCAATTCATCCAGATCGTTAGCGCCATGCCGATCAGCTGCGTGAACGACAATCCTTGAGCAGGCGTCAGCGTCGGCCAGGGCGTTGTGATGGTTAAACTCCTCATGGCCGATAGCGTATGCGACCTGATTTAGTCGGAAGTTTTCCAAGTTGTAGGTCTTTCTGGCGATCTGAAGTGAACAGCTGTAACTAAGGTTTGGTACCGTCACGCCGATGGCTTCAGCCGAGGCTCTAAGCACACCCATGTCAAAGGGTGCGTTGTGGGCAATCAGCACGTCCTGGCCAACAAACTCAAGCATCTGCTCAAGTACTTCGAAGTAATCCGGAGCTATGCTAACCATGGCCGGGGTGATGCCATGAACTGCTATGTTCCCAGCACTAAACCAGTTATGGACCCCTGGAGGCTTAAAAACAGATTCAAAGCCATCGACAATTTTTCCGTCACGAACTCGCACCAGACCTACCGCGCAGCAACTGGCGGGGGAACCATTGGCTGTTTCGAAGTCGATGGCTGTGAAGTCAAGGGGCATACGACTTAGTCTGCCAGTACCCTACGACGGGTAGAGTGGTATCCCGTGGCTCTAACAATCGGAATCGTGGGACTACCAAATGTTGGTAAGTCGACCCTCTTTAATGCACTCACCAAGAACAATGTTCTGGCGGCGAATTACCCATTCGCCACCATCGAGCCAAATGTCGGCGTGGTGAACCTGCCAGATGTTCGTTTAGACAAACTCGCTGAAATATTTGGAAGCGAGAAAATACTGGCGGCACCGGTTTCGTTTGTTGACATCGCAGGAATCGTAAAGGGAGCCTCCGTGGGGGAAGGTCTTGGCAATCAGTTCCTTGCAACTATACGAGAGGCTGATGCCATCGCCCAGGTGGTTCGCGGCTTTAGTGACTCGGATGTAGTTCACGTAGATGGCAAGGTCGAGCCCTCGTCAGATATTGAAACCATCAACACCGAGCTGATTCTTGCCGATATGCAAACTCTTGAAAAAGCCCGACCTCGAATGGAAAAAGAGATCAAGGGCAAAAAAGCTGAGCCAGAGGCTTTAGTAGTTATTGACCAAGCGCTGGCAATCCTAAACGACGGGAAGCCTCTCTCCTCAAGCAAAATTGACCTCACTCCCATCAAAGAACTTGGTCTACTAACGGCAAAACCAATCATTTACGTCTTCAACGTTGATGAGGCTATCTTGACCGACTCAGCAAAGAAACAGGCGCTCGCAGACTTAGTGCTGCCAGCAGAAGCGGTTTTTTTGGATGCCAAGGTTGAATCTGAACTCATAGACTTAGATAAAGCAGAAGCAGCTGAGCTGCTAGCTTCGCTGGGCCAGGATGAATCCGGGCTTGATCAGCTGGCGCGGATTGGTTTTAGAACTTTAGGTCTTCAGACCTACCTAACGGCAGGACCAAAGGAATCCAGGGCCTGGACCATCAAGCAGGGCTGGAGCGCCCCGCAGGCTGCTGGGGTTATACACACCGACTTCCAGCGAGGCTTTATCAAGGCTGAAATTGTTTCCTTCGATGATCTTGTTGCTACCGGCTCAATGGCAGAAGCCAAAGCCAAAGGCAAGGTTCGCATCGAGGGCAAGGACTACGTCATGCAAGACGGAGACGTGGTGGAGTTTAGGTTCAACGTATAGCAGTGCAGTTACTTTATTTTGTTGAACGAGAATATCCGGTATCTGTCCAACGCCTATGGAGCGCATGGACCGATGCTCGTGAACTAGAAAATTGGTATAGCCCTGTTTATCTATCGGTAATCCCCGGATCTGTGATTAGTGAACCTGTTCTTGGTGGCCAGTGGGCTCTCGGAATTGACGTTTCTGCCAATGGGTTCAATGCCTACTTTTGGGGCCGGTACGAAGAGGTAATCGAATTCAAAAAACTATCCCATAGCCTTTCTTACTCCCAGGATCAGTTGGAATTTCAACTTAGAGAACCGACAGCCGAGTCTCACAACATTGTGATCGAATTCGAGAAACTAGACGAAAGCGCTTGGGTGAAATTTAGTCAGTTCGGTGAAATGGATTCCGAGCAGGTGGAAGCTTCTCGCGAAGGCATGGAAAGTTATTTAGATAACCTCGAGCAGTATTTGGAAAACCATGACTAGCACTCAAGTTGACCTACACTTAGCCAAAATTCAAGAACCACATCGATCAACATTGCAGACCGTTCGTAAGATTATTCTCGAAATAATTCCAGAGGCTGAAGAGGTTATCTCCTATGGTTTTCCAGGTTACAAATTGAAGGGGAAAATCATCTGCGGTTTTGATGCTTTCAAAAACCACTGCAGTTTCTTCCCACACTCTTCTCTCGTTATTTCAGAGCTTTCGGCGGAGCTAGTAAACTACAAAACTTCAAAAGGCGCATTGCAATTTGATATCAATAAACCGCTACCAAAGGCTTTGATTAGGAAGCTTATCCAAACTCGCCTCAGGCTTCTTGAGGAAACTAAGAAAAACTAGATTGAGCACTCTTTGGCGACCCGCTGCCCAGAGTTTGTTTGATGGGCTAGTTCAGCTGGAACTTCAGTCGATGTTTTCCCGGGCCAAAGTAGTCGGTGAGCAGCCCCACCTGCAAGAACCCAAAGCTTTCCAGAAGGCCTTGCATGGCCAGGTTGTTGGGTGATGTCATGCAGGAAACGGCCACCAAGTATGGGCTTTGGCTTAGTTCTGAAAAAAGACGGTCCATCAAGGCTTGGCCGATTCCTTTTCCGCGATAGTCAGCGGTGATTGCCAGGGTTAGTAGCTCCCATTCGTTCGAGCTGGCTTTGTCCAATTGGAGCATGGCTATGACTTGACCCTGGTCGATGGCAACAAAGATTGACCCTTCGGCCACACCAGTCTCAATCTCTCCGGAAGGAGCTGGTTCCAGGTCAAAATTGCCAGCCGGGAAGCACTCGGCGTCCAGGGCGATGAGGGCTGGAATGTCATCATCAATTGCTGATCTGATTTCTAGCTCCATTGCAACAGGTTAGCAAGACTGCCACCGGCATAGCTTCAGATAAAACCTTGATTCAATCGCTAGGGTAAAGCTATGTCAGAGCAAGAAAATGCCGTCCAACACCCAGATCGTAATCTTGCGCTAGAACTCGTCAGAGCAACTGAAGCCGCAGCCATTCGCGCCTTCCCTTTTATTGGGAAAGGCGACAAGAATGCCGCTGACAAGGCGGCCGTTGATGCCATGCGAGCTTTTCTAGGAACCGTAGACTTCGAAGGCCTAGTTGTAATCGGGGAGGGTGAAAAAGACGATGCCCCAATGTTGTTTAACGGGGAGCTAGTTGGGTCTGGCAGCGGTCCGAAGTGCGACATCGCAGTTGACCCAATTGATGGAACATCTCTAACCGCAGCCGGTCGGCAAAATGCTTTATCGGTGATTGCAGTTTCTGACCGAGGAACAATGCTAGATGCCTCTCAGATTTTTTACATGAACAAGCTGGTCACTGGCCCTGAGGGCGTTGACGTCTGCGACATTAGAAAACCAATCGGTGAAAATATTAGAGCCCTCGCCAAAGCTAAGAACAAACCAATTTCAGAACTAGTGGTGGCTGTTCTGGATCGGCCAAGGCATGATGATTTAATTCGTGAGATTCGAGAATCAGGAGCTGGAACCAGACTACTGTTGGACGGCGACGTCGCCGCATCAATTCATGCGGCTAGTTCTGGTTCGAGAATTGACATATGTGTTGGTATAGGCGGTTCCCCCGAGGGTGTTGCAACGGCGTGCGCCATAAGTGCTTTGGGCGGACTGATTCAGGGAGTTTTGATGCCAAGAGACGAACAGGAAGCTCAGCGAGGAGTCGATAGCGGACTCAAGATGGACTATGTCTATGAGGCCAAGGAAATTGTGCAAAGCGAGAACACTTTCTTTATTGCAACCGGTCTCACCGATGGCGGGTTGTTAGAAGGAGTAAGGCGCAAGGGTTCGGTGATTCGAACCGAAAGCATTGTCATTCGCGGTCGCAGTGGGACTATTCGGCGCATTGTTGCCGAACATCAAAGTTCACGTTGGATCTAAGAGCGCTGTTGTAGTTCTTCGTCAATGCTTCGCTGCTTAGCGATGATGGAACCAGCAAATAGTGCCGGAACGGCGCTCAAAAATAAAAACCACAGCGAACTGGTCCAGGTACCGGTAAGTTCATGCAGAATACCCAGCACCAGAGGTCCCATGGCTGCCGCCAAATAGCCAAACCCCTGTGCGAATCCCGAGATGCGAAGCAGAGTTTCTGGTGACTTCGAGCGAATGTTAAACAGAGCCAGATTAAGCGGAAACAAGATCGGACCAAGGCCTGCTAGCAGCACCCACAACCAAGACCACCAGCCTGGGAAGAAAATCAATCCACCGTATCCTGCGAAGAACAAGACACCACTTAGATAAATAAGTGGTGCTTGATTTGGGTATCGGATTGCTAGTACCGGCATGGAAAGAGCTGCCGGGATTCCCATGGCTGCGTAGAGCGCTAGCAGAATTCCTGCCTCTGCAGGAGTAGACCCGGACTCGTCTAGCAAAATCTGCGGTAGCCAAGCAAAATTGGCATAGCCATTTAGAGAGGAGACCGCCCAGATGACCACCATCGCCATTGCGGTGGGAGATTTCCAAATCCTTACATGCCGAACGTTAGTTGGAATTGTAAGAGCTTCAGTGACAACTTTTTCTTCGACTCTGTTGAAGCGAAGCTCAAATAGCCAAGGCAACGCAGCTATCATGGCAACTATTGCCCACTGACCTAAGGACACTCTCCAGCCAAAAGTTTCTGCAACAGGCACTGCAATCAGTGGTGGTGTAAAGGCACCGATTGAGACAATCACCAAATACAAAGCTGTCATGGAACCTAAGCGGTCTGGGAAGTATTTTCTAACCACTACCGGGAGTAACACATTTCCCATTCCCATCCCCACCAGAGCAAGCATTGTGCCAACGCTTAGCAAACTCCAGTCACCGGAAATTGCTCGAACCACACTCCCCATGGAGATTGTTGCTAGCAATGTAAGTAGGGCAGCTTCTAGACCAATGCGCCTGGTAATAATTGGTGCAATCAGCCCACTCAAGGCAAAACTCAACGGAGGAAACATGCCAAGAAACGACACTGCAAGCGTCGGAAGATTAAAGTCATCCCGAATAAAAGGAATTATTGGCGATAACGAAGACACCGCAGTTCGGATGTTTAGGGCAACCAGCAGCATGCCGGCCAAGGCAAGAAGCCTGCCAGATAAGGGCTTTAGTCCACTCAATATGTTCTCAAATCCAAGCAAACAGGGCATCCTTCGATGCATTTCACTGTTGATTTGAGCCTTACTGGAAGCGAACTAGAGAATTTTTTGAGAGTGAACACTCTTACTAACTTAGCGAAGTCATAAGTCTACGAAGCGAGTCAACCCTTGAAGCAGCCCGTGACCCAAGAACACCACTTTCGATTGCCTCATCTAAAGCGCAATCTGGGGAATCGGCAAGGTGTGTGCAACCCCTTGGGCACGAACGAATTGTCTCCCAGAGATCTTCGAAGGATCGAAGTAAGTTCTTCGGATCTATGTGCCCTAGCCCAAAAGATCTAATTCCGGGAGTGTCGATTATCCAACCATCTTCTAGCTTGATTGCACGAACGGAGGTCGAGGTGTGCCTGCCTCGACCGGTTACCTCGTTCACAACTCCAACCGCGCGATTGGCATCAGGTGCTAGGGCATTTACCAAAGTGGATTTTCCAACACCTGAGTGCCCGACCAGCACAGTGACCTCTCCAGCCAAAAGCTGCTGGATTCCAGTAAGTTCAAACTGGTCGGATCTAGTTTCAACAACTGGGATGCTGAGTCCTACAAAACTTGCTAGAAACTCAGTTGGATCTTGCAAATCCGTTTTTGTTACACAAATGATTGGCTTTAGTCCGGCATCTAGGGCAGCTGCCAGGTATCTGTCGACAAGTCTGGTTCTTGGTTCTGGGTTTGCCGCAGCAATCACAATCATCAGCTGGGTGGCGTTTGCAACAATTACTCGCTCGACTTGATCGGTGTCATCAGCACTTCTTCTAAGCAGGCTAGTGCGTGGCTCAATTCGAACGATTCTTGCCAGGCCACCATCTTCACCAGTGGTGTCACCGGTAAGTGCAACAACGTCCCCAACTGCAGGTCCGTCCTTACGTAGCTCTTTGGCCAAAGTCGCGTTTAGTTGCAAATCCGAATCATGCAGCAAAACCTGATAGCGGTTTTTGTCCACCCCGACCAATAGACCTAGAACCGCATCTAGATGGTCTGGTCTGATTTTGGTCCTGGGTTTGTTGCCTTTGGGGTTGGGCCTTACTCGAACATCGGTTTCATCCAGATCGTGCTCGCCAGGTTCTGGCTCGAAAAGCCAACTCAAGCGTTTGTTCCCAACATCTGCTCCCACAGTTTCACAAACTCAGGAATGGTCTTCTCGGTGACCGTGATGTCCTCAATTTCAATACCTGGAACTCGAAGACCAATGATTGCTCCAGCCGTTGCCATGCGGTGGTCTTCGTAGGTTTTCCATTCCCCGCCACGAAGGTTCGCCGGCTTGATAATTAGGCCGTCCGCGGTTTCGATGGCGTTGCCCCCAATGGAATTTATCTCATTGACCAAAGCGCTGAGCCTGTCGGTTTCGTGGCCACGTAGGTGTGCAACACCGCGGATCTGGGTTTGAGAATCAGCAAGACTGGCTAGAGCTGCAATCACGGGAGTGAGCTCACCCCCAGTTGATAAATCGATATCGATTCCATGAATTTGTCCAGAGCCGGAAATAATCAAGTCACTGCCGACCCGTTTGATAGCTGCACCCATCTGTTGCAAAATACCGTCAAAATCGTTTCCAACTTGAGTGGTTGATTTAGGCCAGTTGGTAATAGTCAGACTGCCTCCGGCAACCATTGCAGCCGCAAGAAAAGGTCCAGCATTCGAAAGGTCAGGTTCGATTTGTATCTCGCCGCCAGAAATTTCCCCGGGCTCCACGCGCCAGCTAGCGAGCCCGGTCTTAGATGCGTCGACACCTCGTTTTTGCAGGCAGTCGATTGTCATCTCAATATGTGGCATTGAAGGAAGGTGGTCGCCGACGTGAGAAACAGTGAGTCCATTTTTGAACTTTGCTCCCACTAACAAAAGCCCCGATACAAATTGCGACGAAGCGGATGCATCGATTTGAATTTCTCCGCCAAGAACTTCTCCGACTCCATGAATTGAAAAAGGAAGCTTGTCGCCAGTTATTTCCACACCTAAGGTCGCGAGCGATTCAATTGTTGTTTTCATCGGGCGCTTTCTAGCTGCCAAGTCACCATCGAAATCTATTTGCCCAGTTGCAAGAGCTGCCAGCGGTGGAACAAAGCGCATGACGGTTCCAGCAAGCCCACAGTCAATGGTGGCCGGACCGAAAAGCGCCCTTGGAGTAATAGCCAATGTGTTGCCAACTTCAGAAACTCCAGTGCCTAGTTGTCTGAGGGCTTGAATCATCAAGTTTGAGTCTCGGGATACCAGCGGATCTATCAGGGTGGTTGGTTCTTTGGCTAGCGCTGAAAGCACTAGCTCTCGGTTGTTTAGCGACTTGGAACCAGGGAGGCTGATAGTGGCCGCAAGTTGGCTCTGGGTGCTGGGAGCGAGCCAGCGGCGGGAATAGCTTTCGTCAGTCATTGGTTTCAAAAGTAGCAGTTATGCAAAACCATTAGGAGCCCAAGGTGTCAGCAGTTCTGGAAATAGCCGAATCGGCTGCCTTGGTAGAGTATGAGCCTATGACCAGCAAGCCCGATAGGGCCACCGAGGACAAGATCCGAGACTTTGAGCAGCAGGCTCTTCCCCTTATGCCACAGCTCTACGGAGCTGCCCTTCGCTGGACCAGGAACCCCTCCGACGCCGAAGATTTAGTTCAAGAAGCAATGGCCAAGGCATTTGTGGCATGGGCTCAGTATCAGCAGGGCACCAATTTGAAGGCCTGGCTGTACCGAATCATGACCAATACACACATCAATAGCTATAACAAAAAAGCCAAGGACCCCTCCAAAGGTGGGCTGGATGATCTTGAGGACTGGCAGTTGGGCGACGCCAAGTCCCTCACCGCAACCACGTCGCGGTCAGCTGAGCTAGAGGCGCTCGATAATTTACCGTCAGAAATAATCCGCAAATCATTGCTTGAAATTCCTGAGGAGTTTCGAATGGTGGTTTATTACGCTGTGGTAGACGGGCTCCCATATGCAGAAATTGCCGAAATCATGGGAACCCCGGTTGGAACAGTTATGAGTAGGCTCCACCGAGGTAAAAAACTACTTCGAGTCCTGCTTGCGGAATACGCCATGGAACAGGGATATTTATCTGCAGAAACAAAAACGGAGAAAAGCTAATGGCAGAGTTTGATTGCGAAGAGACCAAAGCACTGGTCCACGAGTATCTTCATAACGAGCTTGAGACTGAAGACCAAAGAGATATCACAACGCACTTGGCACTTTGTGATTCTTGCGAAGAGGAATATGACCTTGAAGTAAATCTCAACAAGGCTCTCACTCGATCTTGTGACGAGGAGCCACCTCATCAGCTTGCGCAAAAAGTCTTGAACTATATTCGACAGTCCCAGTCGAACTAACTCTGAGTTTCTTCCAATCCCAACCACGGATACCATCCACGGTTTAGTACAAGCCAGGCCATCAAACCGTAGCCTGTCTGGGCAGGCATATTCCTAGCGGATACTTCCAGCTCTGCGTTAAAGCCCTCGTGGTCTACCAGAGGATGAAAAAAGTCCACGAAGGGGACGTTTCTTCGGCGGCAGACATCCTCATATCCGGTTGCAAGGTGTTCAATTTCGTAGTTCAATACTTTATCGAAACTAGGTGGCGGCCCAACCACAAATACGGAAATTTCATTTCGTCGTGCCTCGTCGATAACTGTGGCTACGTTAAGCCTTGACCTCGAGACTGATAGCCCTTGACTGGAATCAGAATTCCCAAGAGCCAACACCAAACGATTCTGGGTTTCAGGCCGAAAGCGGCGCTGCACTTCGTCACTCCAACGCTCCGACAAACTTGTGCTGGTCTCGCCAGGGGACGGGACGTTATAGATATCGATAATCGGGTCTTCGATTGGAGTTCGGGCTATGACTCGACCAACCCAACCGAGGCCCTTGACATCGCCGATAGCAGTCGTTGACTCATCGCCCAAAATGACGATGCGAGTTTCTGCCTTCTCGACTTGGTCCATTGAGCTAAAGTGCCAAAGCTCTGGTTATGACATCTGTTTGCTCCACTGCGTGCCGTTTAGCGGAACCGGTTGCGGGTGAGGCGCTAGCCGGTCTTGATATCAGAGTTGGAACTTGGCCATTCATGTAGCGGGGTAGGAATAAACCGACGTAGGTCCAAGGGCCCTGGTTGGCTGGTTCGTCTTGCACCCAGTAGAGCTCAGCGTTTGGGTACTGAGCATAGGTTGACTTGATTTCGTCCACAGGAGTGGGGTAAAGCTGCTCAACACGAACAACAGCAATTGATTTCTCACCACGTTTTTCAATCTCGGCCATTAGATCCCAGTAAATTTTTCCAGAACACATGAGAACTCGCTTGACGCCGGATTTATCTAACCCTTGAACATCGTCCATCACAGGCTGGAAGGTGCCAGTGGTGAAGTCTTCGACTGGCGATGAGGCTGCCTTTAGTCGAAGCATCGACTTGGGCGTGAAGACAACCAAAGGTCGCCTAGGCCTTGTGAATGCTTGTCTGCGAAGCAGATGGAAGTGCGAAGCTGGAGTGCTTGGTTGAGCAACGGTCATGTTGTTCTCGGCGCAAAGTTGTAGGAATCTTTCGATTCGAGCAGAAGAGTGGTCCGGGCCTTGACCTTCATAGCCGTGCGGAAGAAGTAGCACAAGGCTTGAGTGCTGGCCCCATTTCTGCTCGGCCGAGGAAATGAATTCGTCAACAATGGTTTGTGCTCCATTTACAAAGTCACCAAATTGAGCCTCCCATAAAACAAGAGCGTCCTTGTTTTCAATTGAGTAGCCGTACTCAAAGCCCATCGCCGCATATTCGCTAAGGAATGAGTCGTAGATCCAGAACTTAGCCTGAGTCTCACTTAGATTTCGCAGCGGCATCCATTCCTGGCCGTTGGCACGGTCATGGAATACAGCGTGACGCTGCACAAAGGTTCCTCGTCTCGAGTCTTGACCCGCAAGTCGAACAGGCACACCTTCCATCAGCAGTGAGCCAAGAGACAGCAGCTCGCCGAAGCCCCAGTCAATGCCACCTTCATGACTCATTTCAACGCGCTTGGCAAGCAGCTGCTGAAGCTTTGGGTGGACTGTAAACCCTGGTGGAGTGTTGGCGTGAGCGTCTCCGATTAGCTCGACAACTTCTTTCGAGACGGCGGTAGCTCGGGTTAGTTCAGGAGCGTCGCTTGCGGTTGTTCCAATACCAACTTTCCGTGGAATCAGTTCAACCGGCGCGGACATAGCTTCGTGAACTTCCACGAAGGCTTTTTCTAGACGAACCTGGAAATCGGAGTTAGCCGCTTCGAATTCTTCCTGCGTGATGTCGCCTCGTCCAACTAGAGACTCAAGGTACAAGGTTCTAACCGAGCGCTTAGCCTCAATCAGGTTGTACATCAGAGGCTGGGTCATCGATGGGTCATCACCTTCGTTGTGTCCGCGACGACGGTAACAGATCAAGTCGATCACAACATCGTTTTTGAATTCCTGGCGGTACTCAAATGCAATCTGAGCCACTCGGACGGCGGCCTCCGGGTCATCACCATTGACGTGGAAGATTGGCGCTTGGATTGCCTTGGCAACATCTGTTGAGTAAACGGTGGAGCGGGACTCAGATGGGGGAGTTGTAAATCCAACCTGGTTGTTGATCACAAGGTGAATTGTTCCTCCGGTTTTGTATCCACGTAAGGAAGCCATGTTTAGCGTTTCGGTGACTACCCCTTGACCGGCAAAAGCCGCGTCACCGTGAATAAGAACTGGAATAACTGGAAAATCGTTGCGAGGAATTGCATCGAGTCGATCGAGTTTGGCACGAACTATTCCTTCGAGCACTGGATTTACTGCTTCTAGATGGGAGGGGTTTGCAGCGAGAGAAACCTTTACCTTGTTGCCCTCCAAGCTTTCGAAAACACCTTCTGTTCCCAGGTGGTACTTCACATCTCCGGATCCTTGGACACTCTTTTTGTCGGTGTTTCCTTCAAACTCCTTGAAAACCTGACCGTAGGTCTTGCCAGCAATGTTGGTGAGAACGTTGAGGCGACCGCGGTGAGCCATACCAATACAGACTTCTTCGATTCCTGCATTCGCTGCGGACTGGAGAATCTCATCCAAAGCAGCGATGGCACTTTCTCCACCTTCGAGACTGAAGCGCTTTTGACCAACGAACTTGGTTTGCAGGAAAGTCTCAAAGGCTTCCGCTTCGTTTAATTTGCTCAGAGTTCGAAGTTGCTCGGGGCGAGTTGGTTTAGCGTAAGGCTTTTCAAGTTTCTCCTGGAACCATTTACGCTGGGCAGGTTCTTGGATGTGCATATACTCAACACCAACAGTTCGGCAGTAGGAGTCGCGAAGCGTCCTCAGAATCTCCCTAAACAGAGCCTTCTGCTTGCCACTGAAGCCTGCGGTACGGAAGGAACGGTCAAGATCCCAAAGACTCAGACCGTGATTTAGAACGTCTAGGTCTGGGTGGGTTCGCTGCTGATACTCGAGAGGGTCGGTATCTGCCATCAGGTGACCGCGCACTCGATACGAGTTGATAAGTTCCTGAATTCTGGTTGACTTCTCGCGGTCATCGATACCCTCTTTGTCGAAGTCTGAAACCCAGCGAACTGGTTCGTATGGGATTCGAAGATCGGCGAAGATTTGGTCGTAGAAACGCTCTTCTCCAAGAAGCAGTCCATGAACAATCTTCAGGAACTCACCGCTTCCCGCTCCCTGAATGACTCGGTGGTCGTACGTTGAGGTCAGGGTTAATACCTTGCTGATTCCTAGCTTGGCCAAATGAGCCTCGCTCATACCTTGGAATTCAGCAGGGTAGTCAAGAGCTCCTGCGCCAACGATGCAACCTTGGTTCTTGGTCAGCCTCGGGACCGAGTGAACGGTGCCAATCCCACCAGGGTTTGTGAGCGAAATAGTGGTGCCTTGAAAATCACCTGCGGTAAGGGTATTGGTTCGCGCCTTGGCAACCAATTCTTCGTAAGCGGCAAGGTACTCGGCAAAGTTCAGCCTCTGAGCGCGCTTAATGTTAGGAACCACTAAAGCGCGTGAGCCGTCCGGTTTTGGAATGTCAATAGCCAAACCAAAGTTGATGTTGGCCGGCTGGACAACAACAGGTTTATCATCGACTACGTCATAGTAAACATTTTGGCTAGGGAACTTTTTCAGTGCCTGAATAATCGCGAAACCAATCAGGTGCGTGAAGGAAACTTTTCCACCACGAGTTCGAGATAGGTGAGAATTTATCACCAGGCGGTTATCAATCATCAGCTTCGCAGGAAGTGATCTGACGCTGGTAGCGGTTGGGATTGCAATCGAAAGGTCCATGTTGGTAGCGAGTGTTTTAGCCATCCCCTTAAGGACGGTGACCTGATCTTCGGCCTCCTCGTCGGACGTTTCCGGAATCACTGCGATTGATTCAGTAATTGGGGCTTGAGCAGGAATTGGTTGAGGTTTTGCTTCGACACGAGTTGTCTTGGCCACAACTGGAATTGAGGTTGTCAGGTCTGATACTGCAGGCACTGGGGCAGAAGCCGCTGGCGCAACGGCACCTTGGGTGGATTGATACTGTTCCAGAATCGGCCACCAAGCCTTATCCACGGAATCCGGATTCTGCGTGTACTTCTCGTACATCTCTTCTACAAGCCAGGAATTGGCTCCGTAGTCGTCTTGCAATCCCTCACCGGACAAAGAAAACCCCTTAGTAGTTGGCCTGAATGACTCCTATATCTTACGCTCTGGGAGGGTTGGACATTTAGGTATGATTGTCATCTTATGGATTCGAGATCTCACCATAGTCTTAGCGGGGCTCACGCCTAAGTGAACGACTTACTTCTGCTGGCCCTTGCTGCATTTCTAACGGTAGGGACCGGCTTCTTCGTTGCATCAGAGTTCTCTCTGGTAAACCTTGAGCGAGCCGAGCTTGAGGCAAGGCTAGAACGAGGCGAAAAAGGGCTTCAAAATTCCATTCGGGCTCTGAAGAAAACCGCCACACACTTATCTAGCGCCCAGCTTGGAATTACTCTCACCACGATTTTGACTGGTTTTATAGCCGAGCCCGCCATGTCAAATCTCATAAGACCAAGCCTGGTTGAGATTGGGGTGGCTGAAAGCGCTGTGGCTACCGTTGGGTGGCTGGTATCAATTGTCTTTGTCACCACCTTTTCATTCCTAATTGGGGAGCTAGTTCCTAAACAGTTTGCAATTTCAGTGCCACTTGCAACAAACAAAGTAGTTATTGGTTTCCAGCTTGTTTTCACCTGGGTTTTTGGCTGGATGATTCAATTCATGAATTCGTCCGGAAATGTTCTTGTGCGTGCATTCGGCATTGAACCCAAAGAAGAGCTCAGCTCTACCCGAAGTGCCGAAGAGTTAGCTTCTCTAGTTCGGCACTCGGCAAAGCAGGGAGCACTTGATCTTGAGACTGCAACCTTGCTGACTAAAACCCTAAGCCTGAGTGAACTAGTTGCAGCCGATGTTATGACACCTCGGACCAGGATGCACTTTGTAGAAAGAAACCAAACCGCAGCTGATGTTGTAGCGCTTGCGGTCAAGACTGGCCACTCAAGATTCCCTGTCATCGAAGACTCTTCGGATGACGTAGTCGGGGTGGTGCACCTTAAACTTGCCGCGGCAGTCCCAAGAGAAAAGCGCTCCGAGGTTCCGGCTACCGCCTTGATGGTCGAGGTGCTTCGTGTTCCAGAAACCATGCGGTTAGAAACACTCATGATTGAGCTTCGAGCCAAGGGGCTTCAGCTGGCCATAGTGGTCGACGAGTACGGTGGCACAGCAGGATTGGCCACCCTCGAAGACCTGGTTGAGGAGCTAGTGGGTGAATTGGTGGATGAGCACGACCGAGCGCGCGCTGGCATCACCCTTGGTGTGAACTCGTCGCTACTGTTCCCTGGCATGATGCGACCTGACGAGCTCAAAGAGATGTCTATTCCAATTCCAGAAGATGGTGCCTACGAGACTGTAGCTGGATTTATCATGAGCCAGCTCGGTAGAATTCCCGAGGTCGGCGACCAGGTTCAACTTGCGACTGGATTTTTATCTGTGGAGCGTATGGACGGTCGAAGAGTTGACCGAGTTCGTTTCACGCCAATAGTTGGGGTGGAAGTTGAATAGCGACCTAGCGGCACTACTACTATTCATTGCTCTGCTTGTGGCGAACGCGTTTTTCGTGGGTTCGGAGTTCGCAGCCATCTCGGTGCGTCGAGCGCAGATTGAACCGCTTGCCGAAAAAGGCAATCGTTCAGCAAAGATTACTCTTCGCGCCTTGGAAAAAGTTTCGCTGATGCTAGCAACCGCCCAACTGGGAATTACGCTCTGTTCATTACTTATCCTGACGGTGGTGGAGCCAAGTATTCACCACCTTCTGGAAAATCCTTTAGCTCAGACAGGACTTCCTCCAGTCTGGGTTGACGCAGTTGCTTTCATGATTGCGCTTGTCATAGTGACCTACCTCCACGTGGTCGTGGGAGAGATGGTTCCAAAGAACATTTCATTCTCAATCCCAACAGCGGCGGCTCTAGTACTTGTGCCACCGCTTTACGCAATTACTTGGATCTTGAGACCTTTGGTTGTGAGTTTGAACTTCGTGGCGAATTCGATTTTGAGACTCTTTGGGGTTAAGCCATTGGACGAAATTCTTTCCAGCTTCACACTCGAGCAAGTAGAAGACATTGTCGAGCACTCAACAAAAGAAGGTGTCTTGATTGATGCTTCCGGAACCTTGTCAAAGACATTTGAGTTCACTGAAAAGAAAGTGCGCGATGTAGCAATAAGTCAGGATCGGCTAGTTAGTTTTCAACGTGGAGTCACCGGCAGAGAGATTGAACAGGCGGCTGCCAAACACGGATTCTCCCGCTACCTTTTAGTGGACGACGACAAGGAGCTAATCGGCTACCTGCACTTGAAAGACGTTATTGACCTAAGTGACGACAAGGCGGACAGTCCAATCGAAACCAAGCGAATTCGAAACTTGATTTCACTTCCCGAGGAAATGGAACTCGAAGATGCTTTAGCTGCCATGCGTAAGGTCGGCGCGCATCTAGCTAAGAGTTTTAATGCCAATGGAGATGTAAACGGAGTGCTTTTCCTCGAGGACATCCTTGAGGTTTTGGTAGGAGAAGTTCAAGACGCTACCACCAAACGTTAGTCCTTCGGCCACTTTCCTCGTTCGTACTGTTTTGGCCAATCAACTTCAACACCGAGTTCGCTAGCTGCTCGAAGCGGCCAGTAAGGGTCCCTAAGACTTGCCCTACCAATTAAAATCACGTCAACATGCCCGGATTGCAAAATCTCCTCGGCCTGAGCACCGGTAGTAATTTGTCCAACTGCGCTAACTGGGTTCTTGATTCGCTCAGCCACATACTCAGCAAGTGCTACCTGGTAACCAGGTCCGCTTGGAATCTTCACGCCAGTTATCAGGCCACCACTTGAGATATCTATCAAGTCAACACCGGCAGCGGTTGCCCAACTAGAAACTTCCGCTGTTTGATCTTGGTCCCAACCACCTTCTTTATAGTCCGTTGCAGAAAGTCTTAGGAATAGCGGCATCGACTCAGGGATTGCTTCCCGAACTGCGCTGATGGTTTCCATCAGAAAGCGGGCGCGGTTTTCCAGGGTGCCACCGTATTGATCTTGGCGGTCGTTGCTAATTGGTGAGAGAAACTGGTGTATCAGGTAGCCGTGAGCACCGTGAATTTCAACAGCATCAAATCCCGCGGCTACCGATTTTTTTGCAGCCGCTGCGAAAGCGAGCACCAGATCCTGGATCTGTTCTACAGTAAGTCTTCTTGGCGCCTGATAGTCGCCGAAAGCAACGTCGGTAGCCGATACGCTTTGCCAACCACCTTCAATAGCCGGTACTGATCCCACACCGCTCCACTCACGGTAAACTGAAGCTTTGCGGCCAGCATGAGCTAACTGCATGGCCATTTTTGCACCTTGGCTGTGGCAGATATCGACAACGATTTTCCAGGCCGCAGCTTGCTCGTCGTTCCAGATGCCGGCACACCATGGTGTGATTCGGCCCTCAGGTGCAACAGCGGAGGCTTCAGCAAAAATCAGGCCAGCACCACCGACGGCCCTAGAACCTAGGTGAACTTGTTGCCAGATACCCGGCATGCCATCTTGATTCTCTGCTGAGTACATGCACATAGGAGAAATCCAGACTCGGTTCTTAACCTCCAAGTCACGCAATTTGATTGACTCAAATAGTTTTGGCATTTGCACTCCTTCTAGTGATAACCAGAGTACCCACAGCTGTAAACAAACCTAGAACTACGCCCAGCCCTATGGCAATATTTAGTGGAACAAGTTCGGTTAGGAAACCAATTAGCGCTGGCCCAGCCAAGACGCCAGCGTAGGTTATGCCAACAACCTTGGCCATATTTCTTCCGGTGTGAGTGGACTCGCCTACCTCGGCCGAATACGCGAAGATCTGGGGAACAACACCTGCAATTCCCACCCCGGCAATAATCCATCCAGCAAGAGCAATTGGCGATGAGCTCGAAACAACTACAACACTGGTTCCGATTGCCGAGACCACTGAGCCAAAGCGAATAACAAATATTCGCCCCTTTGCTGCAACTAGTTTGTCGATGAACAGCCTTGTGGTTCCCATGGCTCCGGTGTATGCCACCAGTGCGGCTGCAGCCTGCGCTTGGCTGGTTCCGAGAATCCTGGCGTGGTGCAACGCCGACCAGTCCACGCCGGTTCCTTCGGCAATGGCTGCAGCTGCAGCCATTGCTCCCAGGAACAGAACGTAGCCCAAGACTTTCCGATTCGAGGCGTTTGCTACTTTTTGTTTTTCCTTTTCAGCTTGCTTGTTAGCGGCTTCTGCGTTGTCACGCTGCTTATGGTTGGGATTGTCAGGAAGCATCCAATTCCTCATCGATACCGCCACCACGAGTGTGCCAATTGCCGCCGCCGCCAGGGTGGTTTGCATATCCAAGTTGTTGGCAAGCGCGAGACCTCCAAGGCTTGCCCCAATCAATCCACCGAATGACCACATGGCATGGAACGCTGAGAAAATCGGTCTTTGATAGGCCTTTTCGACCTCAACGGCGTGAGCGTTCATCGCAACGTCGGTGGCACCAACACCAATTCCCAAAAGGAACAGTGCAATGGCTAGAAACACCGGGGTGTCTGCAAGGCCTGGAAAAAATAGCATTACGCCCATGAACGTCGCTGCTAAAAATGTGGCTGTTTTAGAACCGACGCGATCGATGAGATTTCCAACCAACTGGATGGCCGCTAATGCGCCACCGCCAAAGACCAGCAGTAAAGTGCCAATTGCAGACGGAGTGATTTCTAGCTTGGCCTCAACAAATGGAATGTGTACTGCCCAAAAAGTGACAGTCGCACCAGCGATAGTGAAGTAGGCAAAGACCGCAAACCTGGCCTTTTGTAAATTGTTCAATGAAATTTTCCTCTATAAATCTTGTGCGGTCACAACAAGTCCTATCTTAGATAGCCTTTCAAGCGTGGACACATTGTCGAAAGCCCGTGGGACTATTCGTGCGGCACTTCTAATTAGTGCTTCGCTTGGGGTGCACGTTTGGCTGGTTTTTCTCAGTCGGGTTTTTGAGGACGCCAGGGCATTTGGGGACTTAAGTCTTTACAACTACTGGGCTTTTCAGCTAAACCAAGGTTCACCAATTTACGGCGTAGCTACCGAATGGATTTATCCAGCACTGGCGATAGCACCAATTTGGCTACCGAGTCTTTTCACTGGGATGTCCTATGAACTGGCTTGGCTAGCGATGGTATTTCTGATCAACACAGCCGTTGTGTTGGCCATAGATTCTGGCCGAAGAGGAGTTAAACCAACCGGAGCGAGTTGGTTTTTCATGTTATCGATAGCACTACTTGGGCCAGTTGCTATTTCACGCATCGACTCTATAAGCGTGGCAATGGCGATATTTGGAATTCTGAGAATTGCTAGCGCAAGGTTTGGCGTGGCGGCCTTCCTGTTCACTATTGCAGGCTGGATTAAGATTTGGCCGGTAGCACTTTTTCTTTCGATGATTGCAAGTTTCCGGACTCGAACCGGGCCTTTGGTAATTGCTGCAGGCACCAGTGTGACTATTTTGCTGGTTGGTTTTGGTTTTGGCGGTAGCGCTGTTTTAAGTTTTGTGGGTTCCCAGCAAGACCGTGGACTTCAAATCGAATCAGTTCTTGCAACCCCGTGGATGTGGCTTGCAAAATCAGGGTTTTCGAAAATCTACTTTGACGATGATGTGCTCACCAATCAGGTAAGTGGTCCTTTGGTCACAGACCTTGCTTCTTGGTCAAATTGGTTTATGTTGCTGGCTTTGATTATCACGCTGGGGCTAGCAGCTCGGGCAGTCCACAATGGTCAAAAGCCTAATCACGTCTTTGTTTGGGCATCGCTTGCTGCAGTTGCAGAGCTGATCGCATTTAACAAAGTCGGCTCTCCCCAATTCATGCTGTGGCTGGCAGTTCCGCTGTTGGCTGGAATCTATCTAGGAGTTTCTAAGTTTAAGGTGGCCCTGGCAAGTGTGCTGGTGATTTTGCTTCTGACCCAACTGATTTATCCGATTTTCTATCTTGATTTGTTGGCCCTTGAAGAGGTTCCGCTATGGATACTGACACTTAGGAATTTATTGCTTCTTGGTCTAGTTGTGGTCGGAAATCTACGCCTTGCTGGCAAGCAGGCGCTTTAGAAGCTTTCCTACTTTTTCAGCCTCAATAAGAAAGCCATCGTGGCCAAAGTCAGACTTGACTACAAACAATTTGTTTCCGAATAGGTTCTTTGGAGAAGACGAAGCAATCACTTCCTGAGTTGCAAGTGGAAAGAGTCGGTCACTGTCGATGCCAACTAGCAACATTTCGGCTTTTATCTTTTGTACCGCCTTTTTAATCGACCCTCTTGACCTGGAAATGTCGTGAGAGTTCATGGCTTCGACCAATGTTAGGTAGCTATTGGCGTCAAATCTCCGGGTGAATTTATTTCCATGAAAATCCAGGTAGCTTTCGACCGCGAAGCGACCACCGTCGCCGAAGGGGTTAACTTTAGACTGCCAGGCTCTTTCGAAGCGTACGTTGAGTTCTTCAGGAGAGCGGTAATTCAGTAGCGCCATTCTTCTGGCAAGTGCCAGACCTCGGTAGGGGCCTTTACCAGCGGCTGCGTCGTAGTAATCACCCTCGGAAAAAGCCGGATCGGCTTTGATGGCTTCAATTTGCACAGAGTTTAGGGCGATTTGATCGGCATTTGAAAATGCCGGAGCTGCTAGCACCGCAATTTTTTCCATAGCATCTGGGTATTCGATGGCCCATTCAAGGACCTGCATGCCGCCCATGGAGCCACCTATTATTGCTTTCCAGCACTTCATGCCAAGCTGTTTGGATAGTTGGACCTGCGCACTTACTTGATCACGGATGGTTAGGTATGGAAATTTAGATCCATACTCTTTTCCTTTTTTGTCTAGCGAGGTTGGGCCGGTAGAGCCCTGGCAACCTCCGAGCATGTTTGGGGCCACCACGAAGAATTTATTTGTATCGATTGAGAGTCCTGGACCCACGACGCCATTCCACCAACCAGCAGTTGGATGAGCTCTGGTTGCCGGGCCAAAAACGTGGGAGTCACCTGTCAAGGCGTGAAGTACCAAGACGGCGTTCGAGCCTTCTGCGTTTAACTCCCCCCAGCTTTCGTACGCAATCTTTACGCCGTCTAGTTTTTTGCCACTTTCAAGTCTTAAGTCAAATGAGGTAGTGAATTTTCGGTCTCCGACCGGATCACCATCTCGCCAAGCACCGGAAGCAGGAGGCTTACCAATGAGCTTTCTGGCCATTTCGTCCGTGATGAATTCGGACGGGATACTGTCCCCAGATACTTGAAATTCCATGATTGAAAAGAGCCTACTGGTTAGCTAAGAGCCTCGATGGCGAGAGTTGCCAGCAATGCAGCCCCGTCTCCCAGCACCGAATCATCAAATACCGCCTTGTTGGAATGGTTGGTGGCAGCAGAAGTGTGATCCACCCCGGGAGGACATGCCCCCATGAAGACAAAGGCTCCCGGAACTTCTTGAAGGATTGATGCGAAGTCTTCGCCGCCAGCAATTGGAGCTGGAAGGTTGATGTACCTTGCTGGCCCAAAAAGTTCCGCAGTTACTTTTTCAACTGAAGCAATTGCTTGCTCGTCGTTGATTAATACCTTGGTGGCTCTTGTGAATTCAACAGACGCGGTTAGCCCAAAACCTTCAGCAATTGAACTAACTAGTTCTTGGGTGTAGAGCTTGAGTTTGTTGGCGTTTTCGTCCGAGAAGACTCGAACTGTTGCGCCAAAGGAGGCTGTTTCAGGAATCACGTTAGTAGTTGCAGTGTCTCCCGCCCTTACCCAGCCGATGTTCACAATGACCGGATCAAATGCATTGAAGCGCTTAGTGACCATGGTGGGAATGGCGGACATAATTTCGTTCAGGACACTAATTGGATCTTTCGATAGCCACGGCATAGACCCGTGACCGCCGCTACCAGAAACAGTCACTAACAAATCTCCTGCGGACGCCATGAGCGCACCGGCACGAGATCCCATCATTCCAAGTGGGTAGGAGCTAAAAACATGCAGACCGTAAGCGCGAATCGGTTTGCTTCCAGAAACGATCAGAGCATCCTCTTCAATCATCACGTCTGCTCCGTGATGACCTTCTTCGCCGGGTTGAAAAAAGATAATGACATCGCCTTTGAGTTCCGCTTTTCGAGACGCAAGAACCTTGGCAGCCCCAACCCCCATTGCCATGTGTAGGTCATGTCCACAGGCGTGCATGTAGCCATTGGTCGATGCAAAATTGACCCCAGTGTTTTCAATAACTGCAAGCGCGTCCATGTCCGCTCGGAGTAAAACCGTGGGACCAGGAAGATCACCTTTTATGTGCAGAACTGCTGATGTGATGGACTTGCCTAGGGTAATTTCCCCTAGGTCTGAAATCTCACCAAGAACTGTTTCTAGGGTCTTGGGTAGAGAAAGCCCAAACTCAGGGATTTGGTGCAATTTCCTTCGCAAGTCCTGAAGCTCAGGAAGCATCGCGGTTGCTTGATCGAGTATTGACTGGCTCATGAAATCATTGTGCCACCCCTAGAAGCCATACCCTTTATACATGTTGTTTAGCTCGATGCATCAGTCTTGGCAAGAGTTACTAGAGCCAGCCCGTGAGTTGCTAGCTGAAATCGAGAATCAACTAGTTTTCGACTCGGAAATCACCCCCACCAAACCATCGATTATGAGAGCTTTTGAACAGCCTGTGGATTCGATTAAGGTCCTAGTTATAGGTCAAGATCCTTATCCAACTTTTGGGGTGGCCTGCGGACTGGCATTTGCGGTGGCAGCTAGCCATAAACTACCCCAAAGCCTCAAAAATCTCATGAAAGAACTGGCTTTCGACATCCCATCCGCCACCAATCAAGGCGACCTAGTCCGCTGGGGTGGGCAAGGTGTGATGCTTCTGAACTCAGCTCTTACAACCCAAGTTGCCAAGCCTGGATCGCACGCCAAAATATGGGCGGGTTTTACCAAGTTGGTAATCGAGGCCTTGGATAAAAAACTCTCAGGAAATTTGGTCTGCCTAAGCCTCGGTGAGCACGCTAAGAAACTTTCAACTGCAATAACACTGGGAGAGGTTATTCAGGCCACACACCCAAGTCCGCTTTCTGCAAATCGAGGGTTTTTTGGCTCCAAGATATACTCTCGAGTCAACCAAGCTCTAGTGACTAAATCGATTGCTCCGATAGATTGGTCCTGTTAGGAGTTGCCTTGGGTCTAGATTCATCCTCTCGCTGGAGACTAATTCGGCGATTTCGCGCTCGCGGTTTCAGGGAAGACACCGATAGACCACTGAGCGTAAATCTTCGAGCGGCAGAAGCAAAAGACTGCTACGCGATTTGTGAGATTTACAACTTCTATATTCAAAACTCTGTTGTGACCTTTGACGAGCAGGCTATGGAGCTAGGTCAGTGGCAGGACAAACTCGAGTACTTACAAAAACTCAAGCTTCCCTTCATTGTGGCATCTAGTGACCGGGGAGAAATCCTCGGCTTTGCCTACGTTGCACCCTGGCGCCAGAAATCCGCTTATCGCTCAACCGTTGAAGACACCATCTACCTCAGGCCAGCATCCACGGGAAAACGTATTGGTACCAAATTGCTTGAAGCGCTATTGATTGAGGCCAAGGCCGCTGGCGTTAAAGAAGTAGTTGCGGTGATTTCGGACAGTGGTGCTGATTCGTCAGTCAAACTGCATGAACAGTGTGGGTTCAAAAATCAAGGACACCTGGCGAAAGTGGGCTTCAAATTTGACCGTTGGCTGGGAACAATCCTGATGCAAAAGAGCCTCTGATAGGTTGTTTACATGGACTTGAAGAGGCTTTGTTCTGCCTTCGCTCTTGCAACCCTGATAGTTGGCGGATTCTCACCGGCTGCGATCGCCTCCTCCGACGCACCAACCGAGATGGTCTCTGGCGTTGTTGTTCAATACTCCGAAGGCGTTGCTCCGATTGCCAGAAACGGAGAACCAACCGGAGCTAATCTCCTTCGCGGAACCACAACAAGCGAAGATCTGGGCGGTGGGCTCTACGTTCTAAAACTTTCGAACCCTATTGAGAAATCTGTTGCCAGAGTTTGGGTGAATCGAATGGTTTTGGATAAGCGAATAGTTTGGGCCGATCTAAACCTTGCTCTCGAGCAAAGCTCGATTGACGCAAGGAGCTTCCAGGGCCCAGCTTTGGCAAAAGCCAAACCTGCTAGCGCACCTAGGTCGCTGGTTGCTCGACCAGCTGTGACATCCAGCGCCCCAGATAAGGCTCGTGTCCGATTGACCTGGCAGGCTCCAGCTAATCGATTTGGCGCAAAGATTGTCGGCTACCGGGTTTCGTATTCCTCTAACGGGGGAAGAAGTTATCAGACGCTAATCGGTGACACCGGTAGCAGCGAAACTCGTCTATTTGTAAGCGACGGCATCAGAGCCGGAGTTAGCTACCGGTTCCGAGTCCGCGCCATCACACATGATGGATCAAGTAGTAACGTTTTAGGAGCTAGCTCCGGCACCGTCCAAGCCTTGGTTAGGACAGCACCAAAACCTGTCTTCATCCAATCTGGAGTAAGAGTCGGTCCAGGAAGTGTCACCTACCTTGCTCAATCGACTTCAGAACGCGGAGGCGCTGCCAAGTCTCAGGTGAGATACCGAGCCGTTGCAACAGCAACGGACATCGAATCTGTTGAGTCCTCTTTATGCACTGCAACAAAGTGCCGGTTTCCAGACCTGCTTCCTGACACCTCTTACACAGTAGAAGTTTTTGCAGCCAATTCTCGTGGAACTTCGAGCTCCAACGATGCCGAATCAGTAAATGATTTTTACTTTCCCATTCAGTGGTACCTAAACGGCCAGTACGGAATTTCCATGCCAACGGCGTGGAAATATTCAATGGGTGACGGTGACAAAGTAGTTGCAGTCATTGACACAGGAATAAAGGCCCACGAAGAGATAGACAAGGCACTTACTAGAAACGCTGACGGTAGCATCTACGGATATGACTTCGTCTCTGATTTAGATAGCGCTGCCGATGGAGATGCCGAGGATTCAAACCCTAACGACGAGGGAGGTGACGCTGCCGGTGGAAGCAGTTATCACGGAACCCACGTGGCTGGAATCATCGCCGCAAACCACGATTACGTTGGCACAGCAGGCGTTTCACCCAACGTGAAGATTCTTCCAGTTAGAGCTCTGGGCAAAGACGGGGGAACAGTCGCAGATCTTGTAAAGGCCATCAACTGGGCAGCCGGAGAGAAAATTTCTGGCATCCCTAAAAACCGCTTTCCCGTCTCGGTAATCAACCTTTCGTTGGGTGCCAGGGAGGCAGTGCCATGTACCGGCGGATACGCTTCGGTATTTGAAAAGGCGATTGCAAAGGGAATCACAATAGTTGTTGCGGCTGGAAACGAATCAAGAGCATCTCTTTCCTTTCCTGCAAACTGCAAAGGTGTGGTTGCAGTGGTCGCAACTCAAGCCCTTGGTGATAGAGCCAGTTATTCAAACTACGGAGTAGGTGCTCTCCTGTCTGCTCCCGGTGGAGAGTTCTCAATAGGTTCGACTGAGTCACCAGATTCCCGCGGTGGAATACTTTCAGCGTGGGTGGATGAAACCAACTTGCCAACGTACCGACTCTCCGAAGGCACAAGCATGGCAGCGCCGGTAGTCTCAGGGGTAGTGGCACTTATGTATTCAATGCTGCCGAACATCAAACCGATTAAAGTGCGGAGCATTCTTTCCGAGTCAGTCAAACCCTTTGCCCCGGGGTCGACATGTTCCCTTGGAACCGACTGTGGCTCGGGAATCATCAACGCACAGCTGGCCCTTGCCAAAACAAGTGCATTGAAATAGATAAATTAGCTTCGAGATACAAAAAAGACCCACAATTGTGGGTCTTTTTTCTTTGGTGCGGAAGGTGGGACTTGAACCCACACGTCCTTTCGAACGCTGGAACCTAAATCCAGTGCGTCTGCCAATTTCGCCACTCCCGCGTTCCTCATATAGTCTAACCAATTCCCGCTGTGGATAAATCCCCACGACTAAATTCGCAATTCGGCAAACTTAGCTACTTCACAAGCATTCGGGAGCAGCGATTTCTGAACTGGTAGCTAGCCTGTCCAACAAGGCAAGAAGGCGCATCGTAGAAGGTGGCCTGGAGCTTGACCGCGCAATCGATCAGGTTCTGGATCGAGCCATGGAGAGCAACATTTCTCAAAACTCCGCAGTCGACGAGGCCAGTCTCAGGCTTGAAGTTGCCAGGCATCTCGGGGCTTTTGGCCCTCTTCAGCCTCTTTTAGAGGACCCAGCGATAGAAGAAATTTGGATCAATTCCACCCATGAAGTCTTCGTAGCAACGGGCGGGGTAGCGAAAAAGCTGGACCTACCAATTGCGCAACAACTACTTCAGACGTTGATAGAGAAGATGCTTCGAAACACCGGCCGACGCTTAGATCGGTCCACCCCGTTTGTAGACGCCTCCTTGGAGGACGGCTCTCGGCTCCATGTAGTTATTCCAGATATCACTAGAAATTACTGGAGCATCAACATTCGAAAGTTTCCTTCCCGTGTGTTGACGCTGCAGCAGCTAGTTGGATTGGGTTCGCTGTCGATATCACAGGCTCAATTTCTGAGCGAGCAAGTTAGCTTGGGAAAAAATATCTTAGTGTCAGGGGCAACCCAAGCAGGCAAGACTACGATGCTTTGCGCATTATTGGATGAAGTATCCTCGCGTGAACGAATAGTCACTGTCGAAGAGACTTTTGAAATTCGGATCAACGGTAGTGATTGGGTAGCCATGCAAACGAGGCAACCAAACCTTGAAGGTGTCGGTGAGATTAACTTGAGGAGGCTTGTCAAGGAAGCTCTTCGCATGCGGCCAGGTCGAATAGTAATTGGGGAGGTTCGAGAAGCCGAGAGTTTTGATTTGCTTATCGCATTAAACTCCGGACTTCCAGGACTGTGTACGATTCACGCAAACTCCGCCAAAGATGCAATCACCAAACTTTGCACGCTTCCTCTTTTGGCTGGTTCTAACATCAGCTCGGAATTTGTAAATCCAACAGTTGGAAATTGCATTGATTTAGTGGTTCATTGCCGCATGCTCCCAAACGGCAAACGAGCAGTCGACGAGATTGCTACGGTGCAATGGTCGAATGAGTTTTCAAGCCTTGAAGTCCAGGAAGTGAATTTATGAAGTGGCTTCGTCTTCAACTCGAAGCGGCAGGGCTTTCTCGATTTGGTCCCGGCCAGATGCTGTTTGCCATTTTTGGTTTGGCAAGTTTTATCGCCAGTTGGATTCAACTGAGTTTCGGGGTTTTTGGGCTCAGCCTGTTTGCTTTTCTGGCAGTTGCAGGATTTAGCCTGGAAGCGCTAAAACTGCGCGCCAATCAACGAACCGACCAGCTAGCCAAGCTTTGGCCGGAAGTGATTGACTCCCTACAATCGGCTGCTACCAGTGGATTTGGAATCATAGATTCTTTAGACGAAGTCGCACGCACTGGGCCAGAACGTCTTCGCCCAGCATTTCAGCAATTAGTTGAAAGACTCGATAGCGGATTTGGCATTGACCCATCGCTGGACTGGTTCAAGTCGCAGTTCGGCCAAATTCAGGCGGATCGATTAGTTGAGTTGATCCGTGTGGTTCAAACCTCGGGTGGCGTTGGCTACCTCGACTCGCTTCGGGACCAAGCAGAAAGAACCAGGGCAGAAATAGCTGTTTGGGGCGAGTTGGAATCAAAACAGGGTTGGGTCACTGGAACAGCGAAGCTAGCAATTGTTGCTCCTTGGATTATCGTTGCGATTTTATCCTCGAGGCCAGAAAACGTAGCTATCTATAACAGCGACGAGGGTGTCAGTCTTCTACTTTTTGGGTTAATGGTTTCAGTAGCTGCGTATCGGATGGTCACTCTTATTGGGACTTTGACAAAGCCGCGACGGGTTTTTACAAAATGAGCGTGGAATTTCTTGTAGCGGTTGGCTTTGGCGTTGGAGTTGCTGGACTACTTGCTCAGTCATTCTCAGTTCCGCAGTTAGAGCTGGCAGTCAGGGTTCAAACTCCAACATTGGTTCTGAGCAAGCCTGTGCACAAATACTGGGCTGTTAATTTCAAGCAGTTTCAAAAATTGGTCGTGAGGTCTTCGAACAAGCGTGGAATCGAAAGAGCCCTCCTTGAGCTACCCGAGATTATTGACCTGTTGGTTGTTTGTCTTAGAGCCGGAGATGGCATCTACCGAAGTTTCGCTACCGTGGTGCCCAGGTGCGAGGGGGAACTGGCAACAGAACTTAGCTCCGTCCTTCACGCTGTCGAGTATGGGGCGTCGTTCGGGGAAGAAATTCACAAGGCCTCTGCCGCCCTGCCTCATCCGCTTTTGGCAGAGTTCACCAATAAGGTTTCACTCGCCCTTGAGCGTGGCACGCCACTTGCCCAGATGCTGTCGGAACAGGGTCAAAGTGCCCGGGCGGAGGTTCGAAACAGACTGCTTCGACAGGCCGGTAAGAACGAGACCAGAATGCTTATCCCGCTGGTGTTTTTGATATTGCCAATCACAGTGCTGTTTGCAATTTACCCAAGTCTTGAATTGCTCAATTTCGGATTCATCTAAAAAAAGGAGAAGATAAATATGGAAAGCAATAAATGGATAGACGAATCAGGAGACGTGCCTGGTTGGGTGATGATAACTCTTATGACGGCCGGGCTGGTGGTAGTGATGTGGTCTTTCGCAGGCCCCGCGCTCCAGGGAGTATTCCAGCAAGCGATGAATCGTGTGGTCAGCTTCTAAGGAGCTAGGTTCGGCGGTCACGGACTTTGTCCTAGTGGCTTTCCCGATGCTGGCGATTTTTTCTTCAACTCTTGCGATAACTTTGGGCTCTTACGCGCAGGTTGTTTTGCTAGATGCCACCATAGAAGGTGCCCGCTATTCGGCGCTTGCTGATCAAAGCATTAGTTCTGGGGTAACAAAAACAAAGCAGCTTGTAGCAGCTTCACTTGGTCCAGCCGCAGCAGTTCAAGTCGAGGGGGTTGTGTCAAAAATTGGCACAACCGAGTCAATTCAATTCGTTTCAAAACTTGCCCTGGCATTAGTTCCGGGGCAATCCCTGTTGAAAGCGAGTTCGGTGGCTACACGTGAAGCGGAATACTAGCCTTGGTTTCGAGCATGGCTCGGCGATGGTGGACTTGATTGGCTTTGGTGTGCTTTTGCAGATTCCGATTTTGATGTTTGCAACATTAGCCGTTCAAACTCAACAACAAAGTTTTGCAGTCGAAGCCATCGCTAGACATGCACTCAGGGCGCATGTGCTGTTGCCAGATCGCAACAACACCGCGCAGGTAGTTGCCGAACTAGCCCAAGACTTTGGAATAGCTAAGGAGCGGCTGAGCTGGACCTTGAATTGCAGGCCAGATCCATCGTGTCTCAAAGCAGGTTCTACCGCAGAGATTGAAGTTCGCATTGGTCAAGCAGTTGCTTACTCGAGCCAGCGCTTGTAAAGACAGCGAGCGAGGCTCGCTCGCTCTACTAGGGATTGGACTTGCCCTAGTTTCACTTACTGCTATCCTGGCGATTTTGTCTGCGGGAAGCTTGTATCTGACTGATCGCCGGCTAACTGGCGCTGCTGAAGCAACTGCCTTGTCAGTAGTGGCCGAAGCCAATGGCAACTTATCTCAGCCTCTGGAACCAATGGCCAGTAGATTTCTAAGTCAGTTACCGCTTCGAGGACTGCGTGAAGTGACTCTTGTCGATACTTCGGTCGATGATGAAAGAACGGTTCGAGTCAAACTATGCAGTAGGTGGTTCCCAATTTTTGAAAACTACATATTTTCAGAAAACGGAAAGGTTTGCTCGGAGGGCTTGGCGCGCTTGGGAAGGTAGCGGTTGGCCAGTACTGCCCCGATGACTCCGGTTCCGGTGAGCCAAAACATGGCTGCGGCCAGGCCAAGCATGGCCGTGATTAACGACATCATGATTGGAGTTGCGGCAACACCGGCGTCTACTAAAAGCCTGTAGGAGGCAAGAAATTCGTTTCGTTCACCCTCTGGTGCCAGGTCAGATCCAATCACCAGAATGATTCCACTACCTACTCCATTAGCTAGCGACATCACTAGCGCAACCGCAAGAAAAGTGGTCGGATCAGTTGCGATAGTAAGTAGCGCGAATGTGAAAGACAATCCGAGCAAGGTTGGAAGAGCAGACCAGCGCCGGCCGAATCTATCCATGATTTGTCCCGAGGTGTATGAAAGTGCCAAATCCAGTGCTCCAGCAATTCCGATATACAGAGCGGTTGCTGCTGGCGAAAGGCCAATGTGAAGCGCCCACAACGGAAGTCCTACAATGCGAGCGGTCCGGAGACCGCCCATAATCGCCGAAACCACGCCAAGAGTTGCCAACTTCTTTGATTCTCTTTTAGCAACCAGCCAAGTCGCGCCCTTGGTTGTCACTGGAGTATCAGGCATAACTTCGGGCTTCACGAAAAGCAGGACGAGTGACGCCAGTGCGCAGAAAACCACAGCGTTCACAAAGACCGCCTTGATGTCGAACAGAGTAATCAGAAGAGCACCAATCATCGGACCAAAAAAGTGGCCTGCTCTAAAAACTCCTCCCAAGATAGAAAGCGACCTGGCTCGGTGTGAGTATGGAACCGCCTCGGTGAGGAAAGAGTGCCTCGCTAAAGCGAAAACTGAAACGCTTGCTCCAAGCAGAAACATTCCAGCACCAAGAATCCAAAGCGAGGTGGCTGAAAGTGAAACTAAAATTCCCAGGCTGGCAACCCCGGCAGCCACGAGCATAGCCTTTCGCTCGCCGATGACGTTTATAAGTCTTGCGGCGGGAATGTCAGCGGCCAGAGTTCCCAGCATCACAAGTCCTGTAATGATTCCAGCAGTTGGAAGGCTTGCTCCGAGCTGTTGGGCACTGGCTGGAATGATTGGTAGAAGACTTCCCTCACCGATGCCAAACAGCAAAGAAGGTGCAAAAACCGGAAGGTTCAAACTGGAAATCTTGAAGGCTTCTGGGTTTGCAGTCACCTAACAATTATGCTCCTGACTTAGACTGGGAAAATCATGTCCGAACTAGATCTCGCAGCCGAAATCAAAGCGCTAAGAAAGCTGTTCGGAACCATAAAAGAGGTCATTGACCCAATTTCCCTGCAGCAGGAAGTAGACCTGCTTCGAGAGCAAGCCTCAGCTGGCAACTTGTGGGATGACCCGGAACGTGCGTCTAAAATCACTTCCGCGCTATCTAGGTCTCAAGACAAGCTAGATCTTATTGTTTCGGTCGAGTCTCGAGTCGATGACCTAGAGGTACTTATAGAGATGGCAAACGACGAATCTGATATCCAAACCAAGACTGAAGCTAAGAAGGAATTGGCGGACTTAGAAAAGCTGGTTGGGGAAGTAGAGATCCAAACCTTGCTTAGCGGAGAGTACGACTCGCGTGCTGCTGTGATAACCATTCGCTCCGGTGCCGGTGGCGATGACGCTACAGACTTTGCTGAGATGCTAATGCGAATGTACATACGTTACTGTGAGCAGAAAAAGTACCCTGTGCAGATTCTCGACATCTCTCACGCCGAGGGTGCAGGTATCAAATCAGCAACTTTCGAAATTGATGCCCCTTATGCTTACGGGTCATTGTCCGTTGAGGCTGGAACTCACCGGCTCGTTCGCATGAGTCCATTTAATGCCGCTGGCAAAAGGCAGACCTCTTTTGCCGCGGTTGAAATTGTCCCCCTCGTCGAACAAACTGAAGCGATTGAAATCCCTGACGCTGACATTCGAGTAGACGTGTTTCGTTCTTCCGGCCCAGGTGGCCAGTCAGTTAATACCACCGACTCAGCAGTACGCATAACTCACCTCCCAACCGGCACCGTTGTGAGTTGCCAAAATGAAAAAAGTCAGATTCAGAATAAACAGGCGGCAATGAGAGTGCTGCAATCGCGTTTGCTTGAGATTAGACGTCGTGCGGAAGAAGCCACCAAGAAGCAGCTAGCTGGGGATGTAAAAGCCTCCTGGGGTGAGCAGATGCGAAGCTACGTGCTTGCGCCCTACCAAATGGTGAAGGACCTCAGGACCGACTACGAGGAGAATAACCCACAGTCAGTATTTGATGGAGGACTCGACGGATTTATAGCCGCGGGAATCCGCTGGAGAATGCAGTCCCACGCTTAGGCTTTAGACACAATGATTAGCGTTCAGAGCGTTACCAAGAAATATAAGGGAACCCCAAGACCTGCTCTTGACCAGGTGAGCTTGGAGATAGAAAAAGGCGATTTCGTCTTTCTCGTTGGTGCTTCTGGTTCTGGTAAGTCAAGCCTCATGAGGCTCATGCTCCGGGAGGATGTGCCAAACTCAGGATCAGTTCATGTCCTAGGGGAAAACCTGGTTGGTCTTCCTGCTCGGCGAGTCCCATTCTTTCGCAGAAAACTGGGCGTGGTTTTTCAAGACTTTAGATTGCTTCCTAACAAAACTGTCGCGCAAAATGTAGCTTTTAGTCTCGAGGTCATCGGCAAGTCCCAGGGTTTCATTCAGGAAGCAGTCCCTGATGTTTTGGGCTTGGTTGGTTTGGGCGAAAAGGCAGACCGACTGCCAAGCGAACTATCTGGTGGTGAGCAACAAAGAGTTGCCCTTGCCCGCGCAATCGTAAACAAGCCTGCAATATTGTTGGCCGATGAGCCAACCGGAAATTTGGACCCAACAACCAGCGAGGGCATCATGGCCTTGATTGATTCCATCAACCTAGCTGGGACCACAGTTGTTATGGCAACGCACGACCGTTCCATAGTTGACAAAATGCAGCGTCGAGTTGTTGAACTAAGCGCCGGTCAAATTATTCGCGACCAGGCGACTGGCAGCTACGGGGTTCGGTCTTAGAGATGCGATTTGGTTTTATTTTCTCCGAGGTAGCTCAAGGTCTGCGTCGAAACATTGCGATGGTTATAAGTATCATCCTCGTGACTTTCATCTCTCTTACATTTGTTGGAACAGCGTCTTTATTGCAACTTCAAATAGGACAGATGAAGAATTATTGGTACGACCGGGCTCAAGTCGCGATTTACCTCTGCACTGACATTTCTCCTGAGGCAACTTGTCCCCGCGGAGAGGCTTCGGAGGATGTCAAGATTCAGGTTCAAGAACGCCTTGCTTCGGCGACCCTTGCTCCATTTATTGAGGAATTCTACTTCGAAGACCATGAACAGGCATTCGCTAACTTCCAGGAGCAGTTCGCAGGTAACGCCGTGGCCCAGTACGTAAAGGCTGAGCAACTAAACGAAACCTACTGGGTGAATCTTTTTGACCCGAATCAGTCCCAGATTATTACCGAGAGCTTTACCGGTTTGGCTGGAGTCGAAGAGGTTCGCGATCAGAGAAGTTATCTGGACCAAATCTTCAACATCTTGAACATCGCATCACTAGCGGCTATCTCCGTTGCGTTACTGATGCTTGTTTCCAGCGTGCTGCTGATCTCCACCACAATCCGCCTCTCCGCCTTCTCAAGACGGCGTGAATTGGGGATCATGCGATTAGTAGGAGCCAGCAACTTTTCAATTCAACTGCCTTTTATTCTTGAGGGAGTGGTGGCAGCTTTCATAGGAAGTCTGCTCTCGGCGGGGGCTGTCTTGGGCCTTGTTGTCTTCTTCGTCCAGGGATTCTTGGCTGAAAGACTTCCATTCACTAGCTTTGTGAGCCTTAGCGATGGCATGCTTGTAGTTCCGCTATTAATTGCCGCTGGCGTGGTGTTAGCTGCAGCAGCTTCGGGTCTTGCGATCCGTCGCTATCTAAAAATCTAGGAGTCGATCGTGCCGAGAGAGCGTGGCCAGCAAGTTGTGGCCACCAATCGCAAAGCCCGTCACGACTATCACATCGAAGATGTCTACGAAGCAGGCATTGTCCTAACTGGAACTGAAGTGAAGTCACTGCGGGCCGGTCGAGCATCTCTGGTGGATGGCTATGCCACGGTTGAGCGCGGGGAAGCATGGCTTGAAAACGTTCACATCCCTGAGTACACGCAGGGTACTTGGACCAATCACTCAACTAGACGTCGAAGAAAGCTTTTACTAAATCGAATTGAAATAACGAAGCTGACCGGAAAAATTAAAGAATCAGGGTTCACGCTGGTTCCGATTTCAATCTACTTCAAAGACGGCAAAGCCAAGGTGGAGATTGCGCTTGCCAAGGGTAAAAAGGACTATGACAAGCGGCACGCTCTTAAGGAACAGCAAGACAAGCGAGAAACAGCTAGGGCCATCTCTACTAAAGGTAAAGACTGGTAACTCTTTCCTTTGTCTTCCCGACGTGGTAAACTGAAAGACTACCGAAAGGTAGTTTGAAAACTAAACATGGGGATGATCGGTTTCGACGGTACTTGCCGAAACTGAATGAAGCGGGTCGAGAACGCAAAGTTATCTCGTAAACGTTCTTTGCAAACTATAGGTGCCAAATCTAATCGCACCGACTTCGCCCTAGCCGCATAGGCTAGCCTCGAGGTCCGTCAGCCTAAATTTGATTTCGTTTTAGGTCCTGGCGTCATTTAGAAATCTTGCTGGGTAGCTACGCCTTAGGGCTACTTGGGACTTTTACTCAGGCTGGGCTCGTCGGTTAGGTCGCTTCAAG
>WLGB01000029.1 GCA_009703455.1 Actinomycetota bacterium | reverse complement strand
GAGAGATTTAGCCTCTACAAACCGGAATCCGAAACTTCACGCCTGAACTCCAATTCACTGGCATGGCCTGAAGCCTCGCCGGTTCAGATTGAGGTACAGACACTTGTGTCTGAGTGGAAGAACAAAACTAGCGGATTCTTTGATCCGGTATCTCCGGAGGGAACCTACGATCCCTCGGGATTGGTTAAGGCCTGGGCGGCCAAGAACGCGGCTGTCTATTTAGAGGCAAATGGCTACGGCGACTTCACGCTCAACGCTGGCGGGGATGTGTATCTTGGCCCCAGAGTTAAAACCGACCCACTTAGCCGAGTTGGGCTATCAAACCTGAAGTCCATTGCCGCAAAAGACGCTTCAGTAAACATGATTTTAGATCTTTCGGGTAGTCCTTACCGAGCGGTAGCTACCAGTGGTTCCTCGGAAAGAGGAGAGCACATTTGGACAAAAGACGATCTCAATACGCCAAAGTATTTACAGGCAACTGTTGTTGCAACTGATTTAGTTACCGCCGACATTTGGGCCACCGCGCTGATATCCGGAGGCAAGCAAGCCCTTGAACTTTTTGAACAGGAATGCAAAACTCTCGACGCCGTGGCTGTAGTCACATCCCAAGACGGAAAGATAACTTCAACCACTGGCTTTGCTCAACTGCTAGCCGCCCTTCAATAAAGCGGGGGCTAGAACTTAAGTAGAGCGTTATCCACTGCTTTTCTGAATGCATCGGTAGTGAATGTGGCTCCGGAGACATTCCCGAAATTGGTCCCTTGAACCTGAAGAGTAGCGTCTATGAGAATCTTGTATGCCTGATCTCGGCCGTTAGTTGCATCCCCCTGCAAAAGACTCACTGCGGTTAGTTTTTTCCCAAGTTTTGTGACTGAAATTTGAACAACGCCGTATTTGTACTGAATTGCATCAGATTTCATCGTGACTTCTGCTGGAGCAGGGTTAGGCGCAGGCGATTTAGTTGGCTTTGCAGTCACCGTGGCGGAGGAGCTAGGTCCGGGTGTCGGGGGTGTAGGCGGTGTGCCTGTCGGGTTTGGAGAGGAACTTGCGTTTGGGTTCGGCAAATCTATCGCTATGTTGTCCTGGGTTGCAATCTGCCCAACTCTGAGCGAAACTGCCAGCGCACTAGCGGCAACAATCGAAGTAATGATTGTGGTGGATTTTCTCACCAGGCAAACTCCTCTACGTGTATTTGGCTCTTGGGGATTGCCAACTTCTTCAAAGTGGCAACAAATTCGTTGGTCCATTGGGTCGGCCCACAAACATAAACATCAGAGTTCAAAATGTCTGGGGCAAGCTGTGTCAGAAGCGCGTAGTCGGGCAAGTCACTGGCGTCAGTTACTGAACTGGGTAGCCAAGGAACTTTAGAACTTCTTTCCCCGGTCAGCACGTGGAGGTTGTGACCTTTTTCACTAGAAATATCAACCAGTTCCTTGGCCAAAGTGGCATCACGGGCGTTGTTTGCTCGATACAAGATAGTCAAATCGTTGGGCTTGGATGCCAATTGCTGAGCCAGAGATCGAATCGGGGCAACTCCAATTCCCGCAGCAATCAATGTCACTTTCTGCTTAGTTCGCTTAGCTTCAGTAAAGATTCCGTAAGGACCCTCGAGAACAATTCTTGTACCCAGTTTTATTGATTGCATTCTCTCAGTGAAGTCACCGCGTTTGCCTATGGTGAATCTTAGGTACTTTTCTCCCGATGAACTAGACGCTGAGAAAGGGTGAGGTTTCCAAAAATCAAGCAGAGTCATAACTCGGACCATGTAAAACTGCCCGCTTTTGAAGTTGAAAGGCTTTGCGTTCTTTGCCGAGACATAGACGGATGTTGCATTATTGGTGGTGGGCTCGACTTTGGTAACTTTTGTTCCAAGGCGAAGAGACTGAATGACAGGGTGCAAACTTCTGAACCAGACAACATTCACCAGCACAAAGATGTATAGCGCCACAAAATAGGTACTCAACCAGGGCTGTGCCAAGAACTCGCTTCCGAACTCAAACTGATGCGGTATCGCAAGAAGAACCGCAATGTAGGAGGTGAGATGAATTACATACCAGGCCTCATAGCTCAGTTTTCGCCTTGCCGCATTTATCGATGAAACAGTGACAATAATCATGAGCCCAAAGCCCACGAGCGCAATGAGCATTTCCTGGTAGTGAGCAACCAGCAACATCAGTCCTTGCCAGAGGTCAATCCCGTTTTGGTCAGCCGAGGCCCAAATTGCTGTTGCAACGTGTATCGAAAGAATGTATAGAAGTGGCTTGCCAAGCTGTTTGTGAGCGCCTGTGAGCCTGTCAAGACCTACTATGGCTTCGATCCAAGGAACCCGGGCTACCAGTATCAGGTGCAAGAGTAAAAGTGCGGTTCCAGATAGCGCACTGAAGCGGTTCACAAAGTTTATCCATAGGTAGGAAGAATTCAGATTACTGGCGGCTCCGTCGGCAATCATTGCAAGAAGCGGTATCAGGATCCCGAATACTGCTGCAACTTGAAGGGTGTCCGAAAGCCTTGCTAGCTTGCGCTGCTTAGCGGCTCCAAGAACGATGGGCTTTTTGGTAGTAGGCACTGTCTAAGTATGGTGCCGTAATTGCAAGAACGTTAGCCAAATGCCAATTCTGAGACAACTCTAATCAAGGTCTCATGTTTCAAAAATGAATAGCAGGCATACTTATTTGTAGAACAAATCAAATCCAGTGGAGAAAATTTCAAATGAATACCGGTCCTAGGTCAGCAAGCATCTTGTCCGCTTTGGGGCTGGTGACTGCATTATTGGTCACCGGGTGTTCTACGATTGCGGCACCTGATTTCGAATTGCCATCAATATCATTAGGTGAATCTCCAATTCCCTCGGTTAGCCCGTCGCCTGACCAGACGGCGCAACCAGACCAGTCCAAACCAACAACTTCAGAGAGCCCAACCGCGGAACCCACCAGTGAACCCACCAGGGAACCAGAGCGCGTTTCCGATGGCTTTGCTGAACTGGATATGGAAGACCAAGCAGGGGACGGGCTATCGGTGGAAATAGAAGAAGTTCGCCTAAGCCTAGGCAAGGGAATTTTGGTTATTTTCGATAATCAAGGACAAGTCCTAGGTTCAAGTCAGGTAATGGTGAAAACCCAGCCAGTTGCCATAACCCTTACCTCACCTATTCAAAGGTCTCAAAAACTAGTTGCTCAGCTGTTCTTAGATAACGGCAATGGAAGTTTTGACCAAGATCTAGACACTCCTATTTTGGATCATGACGGTGACTTGGCTCGAGAAAGCTTTGAATACAAATTGAGCCAGGGGTAGGTGACCCAGACCATGAAGTCTGCAAGGACCAGCATCTTGGGGTGGGTACTGATTCCAGTTTCCTTGGCAATGATTGCAGCCCTAGCACTCACCAGCGCCTTGCTAACGCAAAACGTTGTCACAAAAACCGATCAGCAACTAAGCCAAGAGGCCCAAGAACTATCACTGCTTTCAGAAAGAGCGATTGATCCAGAGTCAGGTGAAAGCTACACCCGGGCAAGTGAGCTGCTAGAAATCTATATTCGTCGCGCGGTGCCAGACAACGACGAGCTAATCTTCGTGATAGTAAATGGAGAAGTCACAGAAAGAACTTCGGGAGAAGTGGGACTTCGATTGGATCGCAATCCAGAATTCGTTTCCCTAGTGACCAGTTTGGATGAACCATATTTGGGCAACTATTCATTTGAGGATGCTTCAATCCGATTTGTTGCAATCCCAGTCCAATCTGCTAGCGACACCGGATTTATGGTTGCCGCAATAGTGCTTGATTCCAGGATGAGATCCATCCAGGAAACTACTCTTCAGCTTGCAATTCTCATGTTGATTGCCCTAGCGGCTGCGGCTTTAGTTGGCTGGATAGTGGCCGGTCGAATCCTGAAACCGATTAGAGATCTCGGAGCCATGACCAGGAGGGTCCGAGACGGGACCGCGCCAGAGCGCCTCAGTGGATTCAATAGCGAGTCCGAGATTGGTGGAATCGCTAAGGATTTCAACCGGATGCTGGACCGCACAGCAGAAGCTTTTGATTCTCAAAAGCGATTTGTTGATGACGCCGGCCATGAGTTAAAGACCCCTCTGACAATCATTCGCGGGCACCTCGACTTGATTAGAGCAAATCCCAGTGAAGAAAAAAACAGTATGCCAATCATTGAAGATGAAGTGCTTCGGATGACCAGAATCGTAAAAGATCTTCAGACCCTCACCAAATCATCCGAACCATCGTTCATCCAGCTTGCTGAAGTTATTCCCGGTGATGTGGTGGATGAGGTTTTTGTAAAAGCCGCAGCCCTGGCGGAGCGAAATTGGAGCCTCAACACAGTTGACGCTAAACCGCTAGCCCTTGATCGACAAAGAGTGGTCCAGGCCCTTATCCAGCTTGTCGATAACGCGATAAAGCACACTACCGATAAAGACTCAATAGAAATTGGCTGCCGACTAAATTCTGAGTTTTGTGAATTCTACGTTGGCGACAGCGGCCCTGGAATTCCAAAGGACTCACGCAGCCAAGTTGTAAGTAGATTTGTTCGAGGAAACTGGACTTCCGAAGATACTGAAGGCTCAGGTTTAGGCCTTGCCATAGTTTCGGCCATTGCCCAAGGTCACGGCGGGGAAGTATTCATTGATGAGTCCAAACTCGGAGGAGCAGAAGTCGGCCTTAGAGTGAAGTTAGATAAGCCTTCGCTTGAAGGCAAGGAGTGAGCATGCAGCGAATTTTCCTAGCCGAGGACTCCTCCAGAATCGCATCCTTCATCGTCAAAGGACTGTCTTCTAGTGGCTACCTTGTAGACCACGTTTCGGACGGAAATCAAGTGCTGCCAGGGCTAAAGCGGGCCAAGTATGACCTGCTTATTCTGGACATCGGACTTCCCAACAGAGAGGGCCTATCCATTTTGGAAGAGCTGCGTGGGACCGGGAATGACATTCCAGTAATTGTTCTGACAGCTCGAGACAGCGTAGAAACCACAGTGGCCAGCTTCCAAAGCGGCGCTGATGACTATATGTCAAAACCATTTTCCTTTGAAGAGCTTTTGGCTCGCGTCAAGACGCGGATCAGAACCAAGTCAGCTGAACCCTTGACTGAAAAAAGCAACTCGGTTTTGACCAAAGGGAACATCTCTCTCGACTTAGTTTCGAGGAGGGTAAAAGTAGGCCCAAACGAACATGAGCTTACTGCCAGGGAATTTATGATGCTTGAGCTGCTAATGAAAAACCCGGGACAAGTAATCTCAAGGGAGCAATTGCTAGATCGAGTCTGGGGTTTAGATCACGACCCCGGCAGCAATGTTGTGGATGTTTATGTTCGATACTTAAGGCAAAAGCTTGGATCCGAAGCGATAACCACTGTTAGAGGATCTGGCTACAAACTCAGTTAGCAAAACTTCCGAAAATGAACGGTTTCCCAGATAGACATTGTCGGCCTTGGAAGCACTAGTTCTGTGGGAACCCTAGGTTGATTCCTCCGTGACTTGGGTCTAGCCAGCGAGAGGTTATGACCTTTGTCTTCGTGAAGAAGCGGAAGCCCTCTTCACCATGGGCCCTGGAATCCCCAAACAATGAGTGCTTCCAGCCACCAAAGCTAAAATAGGCAACCGGAACTGGAATCGGAACGTTGATACCAATCATTCCAACCTCCACTTCGTTCTGGAACTTTCTAGCTGCACCTCCGTCGTTTGTGAAGATAGCAGTTCCGTTTCCAAAAGCTCCCGAGTTGATTAACTCAAGGCCTTCTTCGTAGGTCTTTACTCGAACTACTGAAAGCACCGGACCAAAGATTTCCTCGTTGTATACCTTGGATGTAGTTGGAACGTTATCAATAAGAGTTGGGCCCAGCCAGTAGCCTTCCGGAGCTCCGTCCGCCACAACGTCCCTTCCATCAACAACTACCTTGGCTCCGTCTTGCTCGGCAATTTCGATGTAAGAAGCAACTTTGTCACGGTGTTGCTTTGTGACAAGTGGACCCATGTCGCAGGATCTGCGGCCATCGCCAACTTTGATTTGAGACATGCGCGAACTGATTTTCTCAATAAGTGCATCGGCAACTGGCTCTACTGCAACTACAACAGAAATTGCCATGCAACGTTCACCGGCTGAACCAAAACCCGCGTTCACAGCAGAATCTGCAACTAGGTCGAGATCGGCATCTGGAAGAACCAACATGTGGTTCTTCGCGCCTCCCAGAGCTTGGACTCGCTTGCCGTGCTTGGCAGAGGTCTCGTAAATGTATTGGGCAATAGGAGTTGATCCAACAAAAGAAATCGATGCAACGTCTGGATGGGTAAGGAGTCCATCCACCGCTTCTTTGTCACCGTTTAGCACATTGAAAACCCCATCCGGCAAGCCGGCTTCTTTCCAAAGCCCTGCTAGCCAAAGAGCTGCTGACGGGTCTTTTTCGCTTGGCTTCAGAACCACTGTGTTTCCGGCTGCGATGGCAACCGGGAAAAACCACATCGGAACCATTGCAGGGAAGTTGAACGGGCTAATGATTCCAACCACACCAAGAGGCTGCTTCAAAGAGTAAACATCAACGTTGGTGGAAGCATTCTCTGAATACTCACCCTTTAAAAGTTGTGGCATACCGCAGGCAAACTCGACCACCTCTTGGCCTCGGGTGATTTCCCCAAGTGCATCAGAAATTACCTTGCCGTGTTCGGAAGTAATGATTTCGGCAAGCTCTCCCTTTTTGGCTTCCATGAGCTCACGGAATTTGAACATGATCTGCTGACGCTTTGCCAGGGACTGATCTCTCCATCCAGGAAATGCCGCTGCGGCAGCCGCAATGGTTGCTTGGATTTCTTCCCTGTTCGCAAAGCCCACCTGAGCTGCAACTTGACCAAGAGCCGGATCGAACACATCGCCGAAGCGCCCTGACTTGCTTTGAACGGCCTGACCGTTGATCCAAAGGGGGATGTTCTTCATCGATTCACCATTTCTTGGGACTAATTCAGCCCAAAATCGGAGCTTAGATAAAAGTTTAGTAGTTCGCGCAATAGCGGCACTCATAGGCCAAAAACTCGGTGGTAAACTGCCGTCATGGCTGATTACTCATTGGTAGAACCTATGGACCCCGGCATCAAGGGCTTGATGGATGACTATTTTGATGTCATGCATTTTCAGGATATGGACCTTTTCGACAAGGTCTTCCACAAAGATTGTGTGCTTTATTCCGCCCAGGGTGGGGAGCTGTCTATTCGCCCCTATGCCATTTATCGGGGGGCTGTTTCAAATCGCAAGTCACCGAATGAATTAGGGGAATCTAGAAACGAGAAGGTACTGATGATTGATCAGGTGTCACCAACTTTGGCCCTGGTTAAGCCGCAATTGACTATGTTTGGTGGACTAATGCAGGACTATCTAAACATCGTTTATCTAGACGACCAGTGGTGGATTATGGCAAAGATGTGGGAAAGAGTCGGCGACGCCTAAGCGCTGGCCGTTTTAGTTCTTTATGAACCGAAGCGTTAGCGGGTATTTATAGAACTCGCCCCGCGAGGTTCTGTAAGCGGCAATGATTCTAAATACGAACCAGATAATTGGCGGTACCCACAACAGCCAGATTCCGATGATCGAAACCGCCAATGCAACAACTGCAATAAGCATGGTGATCCCAAAGTTCAGCGACTCACGGACATGGTGGGAAACAAAGGGACCCTTGCCATTGAACAGTAGGTAGCCAATCACCGGCGCAAAGAATTCAAAAGGGATTGCCAATAAGTGCGAAGCAATTGCCCACGCCTTCTCAGTTTCTGGAGACATTGGCTCGTTTGCTGCGTAAGGATTTGAATCTGACATTAGCTACTTCTTTCCTATTGCTTTGGCCACCAGTTCTTTGATGGATTTTGTGTTAGCTGGGACCAGCTTGGTAAGTGCAAAAGCCGTTGCCCACATAGAGCCATCGTCCAACTTGGCATTGGCGTCAAAGCCTAGGGTGCTGTATCTGGTGCCCCACTTGTCTGCACTTTGGAAAAAGCAGATCAGCTTCCCGTCCTTGTAGTAAGCAGGCATTGAGTACCAAGTCTTGGTTTCAATCTCAGAATCCACAGCCATGATGATTTTGTGAATGTCTTGAGCCAAAGCTCTATTGGCAGGCTTCATAAGTTTCCACTTAGCCTCTACCTCAGCCAATCCCTTGATTCCCTTTTCCTGAGCCTTAAGCTCCTGAGCACGTTCCCTAATGGCCTGCTTTTCAGCTGCCGACATTCCAGCTCCGGAACCAGGCTTGGCTGAAGACTTTGGGGTTGATTTGGTCGGCATAGTGGATCCTTAGATTTTTGGGGACAGGTCGATTTTAGACCCGCTATCGGTATGCAGCACTCCTTAAGGCTGCCCAAAGCCGAAGTTATGGGAACAACGTGCTCTAAAAAAGCACTAGAAATCCACTGTTTTATTGAAAAAAGCAATCGGATTTGGCTATCTGGGCATGCCTTCTTACTCTTTTAAGTAGGTCATGCAACAAAGTGGCGCAGGAAAAAATAGCGGGGAGTGCCAATCAATGAATAATTCAGCAAAATGCCCAGTGCCTCATGGAGCACAAACCCAAGTTGGCCAATCGAATATGGAATGGTGGCCAAAGTCTCTAAACCTAGACATCCTTAACCAGCACGACACTAAGACGAATCCGCTTGGTCAAGACTTCAACTACCGTGAGGAAGTTAAGAAGCTAGATTTTGCTGCCCTAAAAAAAGACATGAATGACCTCATGGTTGACAGCCAGCAGTGGTGGCCAGCCGATTGGGGTCACTACGGCGGACTAATGATTCGCCTAGCTTGGCACTCAGCTGGTTCTTATAGAACTGCCGATGGTCGCGGTGGAGGTGGAACAGGATCTCAACGCTTTGCGCCTTTGAATTCTTGGCCAGACAACGTCAACTTGGACAAGGCCAGAAGGCTGCTATGGCCAATCAAAAAGAAGTACGGGAACAAACTTTCTTGGGCTGACCTTTTTATTCTCGCCGGCAATGTGGCGTACGAGTCTATGGGACTAAAAACATTTGGATTTGGATACGGACGTGAAGATGTTTGGCACCCAGAAATAGATACCTACTGGGGTTCAGAACGAGAGTGGCTAGCTCCATCGGATGAAAGATACGAAAACGTTGAAAACCCAGCCACCATGGAAAACCCGCTGGCTGCAGTCCAGATGGGTTTGATCTACGTAAACCCCGAAGGAGTTAACGGAGTCCCAGACCCGCTAAAGACAGCTCTTCACATTCGCGAGACTTTTCTTCGAATGGCAATGAACGATGAAGAAACTGTTGCTCTAACTGCCGGGGGCCACACCGTAGGTAAAGTTCACGGAAACGGCAGAGCTGAGAACTTAGGCCCTGTACCTGAGGCAGCAGATGTTGTCGATCAAGGACTTGGTTGGATCAACCATAAAACTCGCGGCATTGGCCGCGACACTGTGTCATCTGGTCTCGAAGGTGCCTGGACCACACACCCAACCAAGTGGGATAACGGCTACTTCAAAATGCTGTTCAACCACGAGTGGGAGAGCACAACGTCACCTGCTGGAGCCCATCAGTGGAGTCCAGTAAGCATCAAAGAACAGGACATGCCAGTAGACGTTGAGGATCCCTCGATAAGAGTGAAACCGATGATGACCGACGCTGACATGGCAATGATTAAGGACCCGATATACCGGGCGATATCCGAAAGATTCCGCGACGATCAAGAGTACTTCACTGAGGTTTTTGCAAGAGCTTGGTTCAAGCTAACTCACCGCGACATGGGACCCAAGGCCCGCTACATCGGACCAGAAGTTCCGGCCGAAGATCTCATCTGGCAAGATCCAGTTCCTGCCGGAAAAGCCGATTATGACATCGAAGCAGTAAAGGCCAAGATTGATGCAGCGGGACTGTCGATTGCCGAATTGGTTTCAACCGCATGGGACTCAGCCCGCACTTTCCGCGGGTCTGACCTTCGAGGTGGAGCAAATGGAGCGCGCCTTCGCCTTGAGCCGCAGCGCAGTTGGATCGGCAACGAGCCAGAGCGTCTCAACAAAGTGCTTTCGGTTCTAGAACCAATTGCAAAACAATTTGACGTCAGCGTATCTGACGTAATCGTTCTGGCTGGAAACGTAGGTCTTGAAAAAGCAATCAAGGCAGCAGGTTCAGGGATGAAGGTCCCATTTGCTCCAGGCCGTGGCGATTCTTCTCTAGAGCAGACCGACGCTGAGTCGTTTGCACCGCTAGAGCCACTGCACGATGGTTTTAGGAACTGGCTAAAGGATGACTACATCGTCACTCCAGAAGAGCTGCTACTGGATCGGGCTCAGCTCATGGGTCTTACGGCTCCAGAGCTGACCGTTCTAATTGGAGGCATGAGGGTGCTTGGTACAAACTACGCAGGAAGCAAGCACGGAGTTCTAACGGACAACGAAGGGGTTTTGTCTAACGACTTCTTCGTAAACCTCACCGACATGAAATATGTCTGGGAGCCAGCTGGTGAGAACGCCTACAACATGCGTGATAGAACTAACGGCCAAGTTAAATTCACCACTACCCGAGTGGACATGGTGTTTGGCTCAAACTCTATTCTTCGCTCCTATGTAGAGGTCTACGCCCAGGATGACAACAAGGAAAAGTTCATACGAGACTTTGTTGCCGCCTGGACCAAGGTCATGAATTCAGACAGGTTTGACCTGGCAAACTAGCGAAATTCCAGTAAAACAAGGGCGTCCAGCCATTGGGCGCCTTTGTTTCTGCCTGTTATCCCAGGGTCCAAACAACCTTCCCCCTAGGGTAATGTCTAAGGCTAAAACATTAGGAGGCTCTAAATGGCCCAGAAACAGCGCACACCAAACCAAACAATCAATGGCCTAAGACGGTACAACGTCGTCGCAGGCTTTTTGCACCTCATCCAAGCAGTAGGTCTTGGATACGTTCTGACTCTGCTCGACAATCAAGTGATGTTCCCAGCAACGATTGATTACCCAACCGGCCCCCCGGGATTCAATCTCCCACCGGAGCGAGTCACGCTGTTCGAAGTCAACATCGGGGCAGGAGTAGTTGGATTCTTGCTACTATCGGCTCTTTTTCACTTCCTGATTTCGTCCGATCACTTTTTCCCTCGCTATAAGGCAGGCCTGAAGCTAAAGCAAAACTATTTCCGCTGGGTTGAGTATTCACTCTCATCATCGGTGATGATTTGGCTTATTGCCCAGCTAACCGGAGTTTCTGACTTTGGAGCGCTTGTAGGTATCTTCGCGGTCAACGCATCAATGATTTTCTTTGGTGCATTGCAGGAAAAGTATGAAAGCCCAGGAACTGGAGAGGGACTTCCGTTCATATTAGGTTCCATCACTGGAATCGTTCCATGGCTAATTGTGTTCTTGTATACCTTGCAGCCAGGAAGCGAAAGCGCTGCTGAGATTCCAGGATTTGTTTACGGAATCATCGCTGCGCTGTTTATCTTCTTCAACACTTTTGCATTCAACCAGGCATTCCAGTACAAAAAGATTGGTCCTTGGAAAAACTACCTGTTCGGTGAGGCTACTTACATCACCCTGAGCTTGGTAGCCAAATCAATCCTTGCTTGGCAGGTATTCTCCGGAGCTATCATCCCGGCGATAGTTGGCTAACTAAAAGCATTTGTTTGAAGCCCCAGTTTGCCTTTGGCAGCTGGGGCTTCAAGCATTTCTAAAGACTAAGTAGCACCAAAGAGGTCGCCATAACTGCCATCCCGGCAATAAGACCATAGACGCTCAGGTGCCCGCGGGAGGAGTTTCTAGCTGTTGGCAGCAAGGTATCTATGGCAAGAAAAACCATTACTCCCGCCACCATCGCAAAGATAACCCCCAGAAGAAAGTCGCTCAAGAATGGAGCCAAAATCAGATAACCAATCACTGCACCAGCCGGTTCTGCAAGCCCGGACAGGAAGCTTAGGCGGAACGCTTTAATCTTGTTCTTGGTGGCAAAGTAAACGGGAACTGAGACCGCAATTCCTTCGGGGATGTTGTGCATAGCAACAGCTATCGCCATAGCAATTCCGATTTGGGGGTCGTCGAGTACCAGCAGAAAGGTGGCGAGTCCTTCTGGGAAGTTGTGGATTGCAATAGCCAAGGCCACAAATAACCCCATCTGCAATAGTCGCTTTTGTTCAATTCCCACATCCCCGGCACTAGCGCCGGTCTCACTCATCAGTTCAACTGTGGTGTTCTCATGGGGGTTAGCGCCTGATGGCACCACTGCATCAAGAATTGCCATGAGGATCATTCCGCCAATTAGCGAAGCTGCCGCTACTGCGGAAGCTTGAGCGGGTTCCATTTCGGAAGAAATATACTTGGATGCCTTTGGAAGGATCTCAGCAAAGCTTAGGTAAATCATCACGCCAGCTGAAAACCCCATCGAGAGAGCGAAGAAGGCTTTGTTGGTGGTCTTGCTTAGAAAGGCGATAGTTGAACCGATGCCGGTAGCGAGTCCTGCAAATAGTGTCACAGTAAATGCCAGCAGTACTGTTCCGTCCATTTACTGACCTTTCACTCGGGGATGAAAAAACCGGCTAACAGCGTTAGCCGGCTGTTTCAATGATGCTTGATTACTGCTTGCTTCCGCAACCACAGCTGTCTTTATTGCAATTGCAATCCATGAGATTTCCTTTCTTAGAAGTCCCAGTCGTCATCGGTTGTGGCTTCGTGCTTACCGATGACGTAGGAAGAACCAGAG
>WLGB01000028.1 GCA_009703455.1 Actinomycetota bacterium | reverse complement strand
TTCTTTGTCGTTCAACTTACGCGTTGCAATCAAGACGATGTCAACGACGTACCAAATTCCCAGACCACTAAAAGTGAGAAGCTTTAGGACTCCAGTGCCAACTTTTCCAAGGAAAAAGCGGTCCACCCCGAAAAATCCAAAAAAGATTGAGAAGACGAGCGTTATGGCCCAGTCCCGTTTTGAGTAGACACCGGGGATCTGCTTTGCAGTCCAAACCGATGCATTTTTGTCAACAACCGTGCTGTCGCCAGAAATCTTCCCGGCCTCAGCCCAAGAGCGCAATTCTTCAGTGGTTAACGCGTGTTCAGCCCCAGGAAGCTTGAGAGTCCAATCATTCATTTCTTTCACAAAACCCTTCTCATTATGTGTATGCTGTAAACATTAGGGGTTAATGTTAATGTTGTCAACATGGGAAACATGAAGAAATACCACCACGGAAATCTTGAGGAGGCCCTGCTTACCGCAGGCCTTCAGGAAGCCAAGGCCAGGGGCCCGCGCAACCTGGGTGTGAATTTTCTGGCTAAGGCGGTCAAGGTTTCTCCGACCGCCGTCTATCGACATTTCCTGAGTGGTGAAAGTCTCCGGGCAAGTATCTCGCAGCAGGCCCGCGAAGAACTCGCTAGGCAAATGCTGAAGGCCATTGCCACCCAGACCGACGTGAAGAATAGATTTCGGGCAGTAGGTCGTGCGTATATCAACTTTGCCCTGAACGAGCCGGGTCTTTTTGCTGTTGCATTTGTCGCCTGCGAAGAAGGACCACAGCGTGAGGATAGCCCTTCGGCCTGGATGGTGCTTCAGGATTCAATTCTGGATATTTGTAATGCAAAACTGATCGAGGCATCGGAGGTTCAACAGGTAGCTTCCTTTGCTTGGGCAACCGTTCACGGCTTTGCAACCCTAGCCGGAGGATCGGATCCTAGGAGACCAAAGACAAACGAAAAGACAATCTCTGATCTTTTAGATAGGACATGGTCCGGCATCATCCAGCTAGGTTCAAAAAATTCAGCAAAAGACAAACTGGGGGCTAACTAAATGCAAACCATGATCTACATCTCATTAGCCGTAAACATCGTGGTTTTGGTCCCAATTGTTTTGCTGATGGCTATTAAGTCCCCGCTTGTCGATAAGGCCTGGGGGCCTTTTACTGAGGCCCGCGGAATCCTCTGGTCTATCTATTTTGCGATTCTGGTTTCGTCCATAGCGCTCGTGTTTATGCCGGTAGCTTCGTTTACCGCGGCTCTTTTAGCGGTGCAGGTCATCTACAAAGTCACAACCCCCTTTACAGTTGGAAGCTTTAGGAATCCGGTTGTGATCAGCAATCTGGTGATCGCGACGCTGCATGTTGTGACGCTGATGAGCATGTTTTCGGAGGTAGGGTCTCAGGTCTTGGCGGCCTAAAAAAACAAACTTTTGGGTGTTTTGGGTCTTAATTCTTCTCTTCATGTAGGGCTATACGATTGCCCTCCGTATCTTGAAATTCAGCCACCGACCCCAGCTCACCGTTTGACTTTTTAGGATAGAGCACTTTCCCACCGTGGCTTAGAACCCTTGCTAAGACATCATCGATGTTGTCGACTCCAAAATAGAGGAAGCAACCCTGAAGGCTCGGAACATAAACATCTCCAACCACTAGAGCCCCCGAAGCCCCAAATGAATCCTCTGATGAGTCGAACATCGCCATCTGGTATCCATCTACAACATCACGAGTCAGTGTGGTTTCAAAAACCTTGGAGTAGAAATCACAAGCCCGGCCCAGGTCCCGGACGGGAATTTCAAAATACACCACGAGATTATTTTTCATGATTCCAGACTAAGTTAAGTCTCACTCTAAGGACCCTAGTTAGCCAGCCAGCAGCCAAAACAACGGCAAGGATCCCATCGCAAGTGTCGCAAAGCCCAGCAAGAATTGCGAAATTCTGCCTGATGCCCATTTGCCAAGCAGCTTCTTGTCTCTAGCTAACCACCAGATGATTGCCATCAGCACCGGGGCGGAGAGGCCATTTAGAGTTGCCGCAAGAATCAAAAAGTGTATGGGCTCTATTCCCGAGAGATTTAGCAGCAGTGCAACCGCCATCGAAACCACAATAACTCCATAGAAGGCTTTCGCCTGCCTTGGCTTTAGTTCGAGAGACTCTCGCCAACCAAATGTCTCCGCTACCGCGTATGCCGTGGACCCCGCAAGAACTGGGATTGAAAGCAGCCCAACACCCAAAATTCCCAAAAGGAACAATAGGCTAGCGAATTCACCAGCTATTGGTTTGAGAGCAAGAGCGGCGTCCGCGGCACTGGATACTTGGGTTATGCCTTGGGCCTTCAAAGTCGCTGCCGCCGTAGCCATGATCGAAAACATGATGAATACCCCAGTGAACATTCCGGCAAACACATCACCTCTCATAGCGGTCATGTCACTAAGCCTTACCCGACGTAGCTTGACGTTGTTATGACCTTCGACTTCCTCTGCTGCCTGCCAGAAAAATAGATATGGGGAGATTGTTGTTCCAGCTAGCGCAATTAGCAGTTCAAATGAGAGCCTCGAGAAATCAAAGCTTGGGATCACGGTCGAAACAAGCACTTGTTGCCAGTCCACTTGGGCAACAAACAACACCGCCACGTAGGCCAAAAGACTAAGGCAAAGCCAGCGAAGAACCTTGGCGTACCTGTGATATGGAATAACGATTTCGGTAAATCCCAAAACCAGAGCAAACATCACAACGCCGACCCAGCTGTCGATTGGAACAATCAAACCTAGGGCTGCTGACATAATCGAAAGATTTGCAGCAATGTTTACGGTGTTAGCGATTGCAACAAGAAGCACGGCTAGCAAAAGAACCCAGCTGGGCATTCGAGATTTGATAATCGCCGCCAGACCCTTGCCAGTTACAAATGCCAGCCGAGCACAAGATTCTTGCACAGCGTAAGCAAAGGGAAGAAGCCATAGTGCAGACCACAAAAAACCGTACCCTGCTGTTGCCCCAACGGATGTATATGTTCCTATACCGGAGGGGTCATCGTCTGCAGCACCTGTGACTATGCCTGGCCCAAGGCGTCTAAGAAAGTCACTTTTTGCCATCTCTGATTCCCGTCGCTGACTGGTAACTAAAGCCTACGCACTCGTGGACCATCAAAATCAAGCGCAATCTGGCGAACATTGGGGGATTCGGGAGCACACAAAACCCCGCCTCTCGCTACGGACTTATCTTTAGCTTTAGACCTCGATAGAAATATCGAAGTTGATAACCCGACGTTCCGGCAGATGGTAGTAATGGGCTGGGGTTGTGGCGTTTCGATGAAGCGTTGTGAAGATTATCTCCTCTGCTCTGTTTAATCCGGTTTTATCAGCAGGTATCAAGGTTCGGTCTGTAACAAAATATATAGCCTCTCGTTCGTCAAAGAATTCTGAAACCGCATGTGAACGCAAAGCCCTTGGGACATTTCGCTGCTCCATAAAACCAGAAGGTACTGAAACAGTCGCTAGGTACTCACTTACACGACTATATACCGGAGGTTTGTGCGAAACGGGAGTGTCCTTCGAATCGACTGTCACAACCACAATCTGCTTCGGCATACTCCCGAGAACTGTAATCTGTTGCTCAAGAGCCTGAGGCACAAGGCCAAAAACCGCAGATGGGTAGATGCCAATATTGTTGGTAATTGTTACCTTGCCACTATTTCTTAGCCGGGTGACCCGACTCCAACTCATGGAGGTTTCGCTTAATCGCTTGTCTAGTTCAAAACGACCTTTGCGCCAAATCCACATAATTGATGCCAGGCAGAATCCCGCAAGCAAAGGAAGCCAAGCACCCGTTATCAGTTTTGTGGCACTTGCCGCGAATAAAGTTAGGTCTAGAAAAAGAAACAGCACGAATATTGGAAGAAGCACAAAGCGAAATTTTCTCCATTTTGAGAACGCCAAAAGAATTAGACCAACAGTTGACACGAGCATAGTGAAAGCAATTGCAAAACTGTAAGCTCCAGCTAGCGCAGAGGAACTTTTGAAAATAAGAACGAGTGCTATCGAACCCAAACCAACAATTGTGTTTACAAAGGGAACAAATATCTGTCCGCGTTCTTCCTGGTTGGTGTGCTGGATCCGAAGTCTAGGGAGTAGCCCAAGTTGCGAAGCTTGACTGGCTAGTGAGGCCACAGCACTAATTAGAGCCTGAGAAGCAATAATCGTGGCAAGGGTTGTAATAACCAAAAACAGTAAAGCGGGAACTCCGCTAGGAACCATCCCAAAGAAGCTATTTCCAATTGCGCTAGGGTCTCTCAGAATCAGAGCCCCTTGACCGAAATAGCTCAGCGGTAACGCGATTCCAGCAAGGCCGAACCAGCCAATTCGAATCGGTCCTCGGCCGAAGTGCCCCAGATCTGCAAAGAGTGCTTCGGCCCCGGTGACGGCCAGAATTACAGATGCCATAACAAATAGGGTCTGAAACCCATGCGATGCCACGAAGTTGAATGCATACATTGGATTCAGCGCCATAAGGGAGTCAGGGTTTCGAACTATTTGATTTATGCCAACCACTGAGAGCGCTAGAAACCATACGATCATGACTGGGCCAAAAACTTTTCCAAGTCTGTGCGTGCCCTTGTACTGAAGTATAAACAGTGCTCCCAAAATCAACACCGTCACCGGTACAACCAGAAACTCTAGGTCTGGGTTGAGGGTCTTGATTCCCTCCACCGCTGAGATTACTGAGATAGCTGGAGTCAAAATCCCGTCTGAAAATTCCATGGCTGCAGCCATTAAGAAAATAAAGACAGTGAATCCCAGGATTCCTTTTTTGCCACTGCGGATTTTTTCTGACAGTTGAGCAAGCATTGCGAGAGTGCCACCCTCGCCTCTGTTGTCCGCCTTGAGCACGAACAGAAGGTACTTTATGGAAACTACAGTGGTCAGCGTCCAAAACACCAGCGAAAGCACACCTAGAATTTCAAACCTGGTCTCACCGCCAGCCCTAACAGCTTCGTTGAAGGCGTAAATCGGACTGGTTCCGATGTCACCGTAGACCACCCCCATAGCTCCGAGAGTTAGAACGGAGGTCCTCTTGAGACCGCTCTTCTTTTTTCGTGTAGGCACTTATACCCTTTAGTTATGGCGACCCATAACTATACCTTTCGAACTAAGGGTAATAGTGATCCGCAACATCTCAACCTTTCGGGAGACCCTAAGCCCCTTAGAATTCTTGGATTGACGGGGTTCTATGAATCAGCTCGGAGAATGAGGGTATTCGAACTTGCCGGCAGGTGATACCACTTTGAAGCCCTAAACAAGTGGGACCATTCCGAAAGCCTCGTCTACCCCCTGGGAAATATGTGCTCGCCAATTACTTAGTGACAGTTAAGAGGTACTCGGTCAGAACGTACCCTCTGTTTCCCACCGTATCCCTAATGCTGACCAGCAGTGAATAGGTCCCAGGGGGTGCCCAAGCCGAAATCATAAAGTTTTGTCGGAAGGTTCCGTTCGTTGCGTCACCCGATACCAAAGTGGCGGTGTCAATCGCAGGAATAAAGAAACCATTTTGGTCGTAGTAATAGTGCGGCGCGGCTCCGAGAAACCAGGCGTAAACCCCTGCCGTTCCAGACTCATCGGTAACGTCAACTTCAACAGCAAAGGTGTCACCCACCTGCACGGTCGACGGAAGTCGAATAGATTGAATCTGCGGAACGTTATTGTCGGCTGAGCCGTTTACAACAGTGAACTCGAATCCCGCCAAATTTTGCAAAGAATTCCCGATAGCGTCGGATGCTCCGATGTACAGCGTGTACCGCTCATTCACAGCATTGGCGGGAATCTCGCACCGCAACTCATAGGTGCCCAATTCGGCAGTGCCATCAATTCGATTAGCTGGGGTTGCAAAACCACACCAATCAATCCAACCCGGAGGTCCCCCGACTTGGCCCCAGGTCATTGCGACGCCTGAAGCATCGCTGGCAACCCAACGAAAGATGGTCGCAGAACCCGCTTGAATCTGGCCGCTGTTACTAGAAGGGAAATTGATTAAGGGCGCCTCAACGTCAGTGGAGCAGGCGTCCAATTGGCGATCAGTGGAGTCATAGGCGCAGGTGTCATCGCCCATCCCAGAACGTATCGTATCCGCTCCGCCGCCGCCATTTAGAGCGTCATCGCCAGTTCCAGAAGAAATATTGTCTCGACCCTCGCCGCCAAGAACTGCGTCGTCCCCAGTTCCTCCGATAAGTGTGTCGTTGTTTGCTCCACCGTCGATTGAATCGTTACCCGCGCCACCGTCGATTGAATCGTTACCCGCGCCACCGTCGATTGAATCGTTACCGTTTCCAGCAATTATGGTGTCATTGCCATCGCCACCACGGATGATGTCATTACCACTGCCGCCACGGATAGTGTCGTTTCCACCGAGTCCACAAATTACATCATTCCCCTGAGTTCCGACTAGCGTTTCAGAACGAGATGTTCCCGTAATGGTGCAAGGTGCCGAAACCGTTGTCGGGGTTGATATGGTGGCGTGAGCGGTTAGCGGAGTCATCGTGAGGAGTAGACCAACACCCGAAGCAAACACCGCAGCTCTTTTTCCGGACACTTCACTCCCAAAATCTAGATTTGTACCAAGCTACTGCATTGCCGCGTTGTTTGAAAGTGAACGAGTTGCTATTCTCGGCGTATTCTCAGAATTAGGTGCGCACCTGCTGAGGGTCCAAAAAACCCAACCACTGCGGAGATGTGGTGCGAAGGCAGCTTTACCGAGCAGACAGTGCACATGTAACTGCACAAGAAGTAATAACCCCATCAATAAACGCCCCTACTGAGGCTCTAGCTCAAGGGTGTTGATGGCGGAGACTGGGGGATTCGAACAGCGAAGTATCAAGCTCGCCACAACATTTTGTGCAAATCCTTGGCTGCTCGAATTAGCCCTTTCCACAAACCAATGCTCCAAATGTTCTTCGGAAAATTAGGGCTCTTAAAAAAGTCGCTTATGTGTTGCAAAACAAACCGCCCGATGCCTCGAGGAAGGGATTGCTCGGCATGCACAAAAAGTCTTGCTTGCCTGCTATGCCAACCATAGTTTTCCCCGGAAGAGTATATATCCTGTAACCACTTTATCCTTCGCTGCTCTCCGAGAGTGAGTGCAGCTCCCATATCTTTTAGGAGCTCGTCAAGAAGTGGAGAGGCTCCTGAACCAAGCCAGCTGAGGTGCTCGACAAATACGGAGACGGTGTCATCTCGTCGTGCGTCTTTTACCATTTCTGATAACAATTTCGTAGGATCTGTTTGGTTCCTCAAAATTGCGTCGAGCTCAAAGAGGCAGAAAGCCGCGCGAGTCTCTCCGGGAATGTGCACAAAGAGATTATTCAGGATAGAGAAATAGACAAGGTCATCATCAGACAATCGACCAATTGGACGCTCCAACCACGCTTGTGTAAACATAGACTCCGCTGCGCCTGCCGATAACTTTCTCATCGAAAAAATGTGACTCGGAAGGATGTGTACGTCAATTTGTCGCGCGGAAGAATCCTTTATCATCTCAGCGTGAAGGCCGTTATGCGAACTATTTCGGCGCGCACCTAATGCGGCAAAACCTTCCGTTTGTTGACTGGGTCGAATCCAGAGATCAATGTCTGCCATGGACCGAAGGCCAATCTCTGGAAGGAATGATCCCAAAAGTCCCGCCCCTTTGATAAACGCCCCGTCAATCCCAGCGTTTTGAAGTTTGGAGGCTGCCTCTCGAGCACCTTCGAGAAGGAGGCGATTTCGAACAATCATCTTTCTGCGCATTCCTCGGATAATTGCCAGAGCACTGACATCTCGGCCGAGCTCTTGCCAATGCGCATACAGCCATGGAAGTGACATCTGCTCCAGATCGCTCATCAGGTCTAAGTTATGGAGTCGGCTAACCAGGATGTTCCAGCACAGGTCGCCACCACGCGCGTCAATTACTAAGGCCCGAGTAAAGGATCGCGAGTCGGAAACGACATGTTCTGTCACATTTTTGCCCATCAAAAACTTAGGACCCTTCATTCAATCGCCTCCTACCAAGGAGCGATAAGAAACTTGATTGAGGTACGCAATTCTGAATCCGCATAATCCGGTTTGACTATACTGACACTATGCCCAGGTTTTCAGTGAAAGAGTCCCGTTTTACTGTTGATGCCCTAGATGGTGAGACTATTGTCATGGACCTTCTAGATGGACATCTCTACCTTTTTGAGGCTGGAGCGGCGGTGCTACTGGGACATATTCTTGCAGGAAACAACACCGAACATATTGAATTAACTGTAGAAAAAACGTACGGTCAGGAAGCTTTAATGGCTTTCCAGAATCTCCTGCGAGGTCTAGTTGAAAAAGGTGTAGTTATAGAAGTGGCATCAAACCAGGATGTCATTAGCTCGGAGAGCGATTGGCCTGCAACCCTTGGCGAAATCGTAGTCACCGAATATGACGACATGAGCAGCATAATTACGATGGATCCCATCCATGACGTTGATTCCGGTCGTGGCTGGCCCTTCGAAGCCACTGCCTAGGAAGCCATTTTGGCCGGCAATTTAGGTACCGCCCACATTACGACTCGATTGGGACCTGCGGCAATTAATATATCTGCGAGCCCCGAGTGCGAGCAGCTTCTTGACGCGTTCCAAGCAAACGAGGTGGAAGAATCGGTACCGCATCTCGACCTGAAGTTTGTTGAAAACTTACCAGCTTTTGAATCAGCTTCGTTTCAGGAGTTAAGCCATTCACAACATTTTCGCCGTGAGACAGAACATGTTTGGGTTGCCCAAAAACCGAGACACGTACAGACTCTTTCTCACGAACCTAACGTGTCTGAGCTTTTGGTGGACACTGAGGCTCTCAAGGATGGCGCAATCCGAGCTCGACCGGCAGTGGATTCTATTTCTGCCTGGGCGATTTCTCAGAGTATTTTCCCACTCCATGCAAGTGCAGTTACGCTCGGTTCTGACGCTCTACTTTTTGTCGGAGAAGGCGGGCGAGGAAAGACAACCACCGCTCTGGCATTGGCTTTCTCAGGGTGGAGCCTCCTTGCAGATGATCGATGTTTCCTTACACAGTACGAAGATGTGATGTCTGTTTGCAGTCTCTATAAGACCGCGATATTAACTCCAGCGATTGTGGAACGATTCCCCGATTTTCTTGGTCACCGACTGGGCGTAACGCATGAAGGGAAAATTGCCTGCCGGCTGCCAAAAACAGTGGACTTTGCCAAGTCAGCTCGGATTCGCGGAGTAATTGCAGTTTCGCATGGGAGTGGTGAGGAGTATCAATTGGAGCGCCTGGACAGTAAAAGTACTCTGTCAGCCTGGCAACAGGCGCTCGTTCCGTCAATCCAGGCCCTCGGCCCAACTAAAGAAATCCTGTCCACGCTTGCACGAGCGGCACGCACCCTGCCAGTTTGGAGTTTGACTCTAGGGTGGGATTTCAGTCGTATTGACAGCACTTTGAGGCGACACCTCGATGAAATTCGGACTGAGAATTACCGGTGACAGCGAAGAAGGACATTAGTACTGTCAGAGATGACTCGCTCGGGCTGGACTTACCTGCGGTAATTGTTGTTTGTTACAACAGGCCGATCCTAACGTTGAACCTTGTGTCGGTTCTCCGCCGTGTCCGCCCATCCCACGTCTTGATAGTCGCTGACGGCCCAAAGCCTGGGGACTTCGAAGATAAAGCTTCCGTGGACGCATCCCGAGCGGCATTCGATCAGATTGACTGGCCTTGTAAGATCGACCGACTCTACTCGGATTTCAACCTAGGGTGCACCGCAAGAATTACATCTGGATTAGATTGGGCATTTGAATTAGTTGACGAAGCCATCATCTTGGAAGATGACATAGACCCATCAACTCAGTTCTTCAGCTGGGCTCACCAAATGCTCAAGCTTTACCGTGATCGTAATGACATTGCAATGATCAGCGGCCATAATCCCCTTATTAGTTGGCCCGAATATAGTCCGGGCTCCTTCGCAATTCCTAGTCATAGAGGAGCGATTTGGGGCTGGGCGACATGGGCACGTGCTTGGCGCTCTGTGAAGAATTGGTCGGTTGAAGGAGATTTAGAGAACGTGGCGAGGGACATATCTAAGTGCGAATTTGAGCCCGCTCTTTCCGCTTTGTATCAGATCTACCTAGCGGAGGCACGAACCAGACCACTCTCCTGGGATGTCGATTTCACAATCAGAATGGCAATGTCGGGACGACGATCACTGGTTTCACCTAAGAACTATGTGCATCACCTCGGCGTGGGGCCAGATGCCACGCACCACAAGGACAGTGATGACACTCTCTTCTATCTTCCGCGGGGTGAAGGTGAGATTCCAGAAATCCAGCTGGAATTGCCGAAAGACTCTGTCGACCCGGGCTTCGATCGCGCTCGAGTCATGATGGAACTACTCGTCCGGACCAAGAACCCGCGGATGGCTCGCCTGCTTGTGCAGCGGGTTGATTTGCCAATTCAGAGAGATATTCGAACACACCTCTTACCGTTTCTTTTCCCCGACGAAACCCTTGATGTATTGACCCACCTTGAAAACGAGGGGCTCGATCACGCACGCGCGAGATATTGGAAGGAAGCTGTGGGAGGGGGTAAGAATTGAAAATCGAAACAGCGACGACGGGTGACGTCACGGTGATCATCGCTGTCAAAAATGGGGCGGAGACAATCGTTAGAGCTATTGAAAGCGTCTTGGCGCAAACGCCAAGAGGGAGACCACAGTCCCGAGTTATAGTCATCGACGGCCAATCAACGGACGGCACTGTCGATCAAATTCGGCACTATCCAAACATTCAAATCCTCGACCAGCAATCAAAAGGGCTTGCCGGCGCTCGCAATGAGGCGCTCGCGGACGTTAAAACTCCGCTGGTTGCATTCTGTGATTCTGATGATGCCTGGACTCCGGGATCTCTCCTAAAGAAACTAGAACACATGGTGAAGGTGCCTTCATCATGGGCAATATCTGGCCAGGTTCACTTTGAGGCCACCGCCACTTCCAATTCTGGACTACCAGCGCGGAGACTTTCCGGGACAGAGCATCGCGGTGTAACTCCAGGTGCGATGCTCATAAAGCGGTCGGCGTTTGATGCTGTAGGCAGATTCGACGAGACGCTAAAAATTGGCTCAGATGCAGACTGGATTGTTCGCGCGGTCCAAACCCTGGGGCCACAAGACTTTATCGACATGGTGGTTTTAGAAAAAGGTGTCCGCGCCGGGAGCTTGTCAACGGATATAGCGACTTATAAAAGGGAGTTGCAGCTCATCGCTCGTCGCTTCATTGAACGGTCTCGAAGTCATGGTCAAAAATGAAAATTCTCCACATTATTCCTCGTTGGATTGGTGGTGGTCCAGAGCGTCACATAATTGAGCTAGCTCGTCAAGATCAACTGACTAATGCAAACGTGAATCGTCGCGCCCTCGTGCTTGACCGTCCTCTCTCGGCACCCCTTCTAGTGAAAGCTAGACGCTTCGGATTAGTCCTCGTTTCCAGTCCTTGGGCCGAAGCCATGGAGGCTGAGATTGATGCGGCGGACATCGTGGAAATTACTTACTGGAATCACCCACTCTTGTTAGAGCTTCTGGCCTGCTCATTGCCCCCCGCGCGAGTGATTATCAGATCAGCGGTCGCGGGCCACACAATCCCTCAGGTGTTGTTTCCTGAATTGACCTTTTACCCGGATGTTTGGCAACTAAGTGCACCTCAGGGTTACGGTGCTCCGCACATTGAACGGAGTCACTCCTGGGTTGAGTTTCTGCCGGCTCTGGCGGAGATCGACAGACTTGAGAATTTTCGCTTTAGGAAACATGACGGTATTCGTGCAGCCTATTTAGGTAGCCTTACCCCGTCCAAAATTCACCCGCTTTTCCCGGAGATTGTCGCAATGCTGGATGGCAACATCAAAGTAGACATCGTTGGAGACGGAGATGAGGTATCTACGGGTAACCTCCGTCGTCGATTTGATGAGCTAGGTGTGAGTGAAAAGGTAATCTTCCACGGCCATGTTGAAAACATCGCCGAGGTCTTGGCAACCGCAGATATATTCATTTACCCTTTGAATCCCGAGAGCTATGCGACCAGCGAAAAAGCTCTCCAAGAGGCCATGTGGCTGGGCCTCGCTCCGGTGATGATGACGGGAACTGCTGCGGCAGGATGGATTGCCTCAGGAAAGACAGGCTTGGTCGCCTCAGATCCACAAGGGTTTGCGGACAGCGTCAATCTTCTCGCACGAGAAGAGAAACTACGCATAGAAATAGGTAGTGCCGCCCGAAAATTCGCTCGAGACCGCTTCGACCCAGGGGTAAATGCAAAGACAAATCAAGAAATCTATGAACGTCTAATTTCAATGCCGAAGCGCACTCGAGCACCATTGCAATCCCAAGATTGGACGGTGGCAGAAAAGTTTTGCAATTCACTTGGATTAGATCGCGTCAGCTTTATTCATCGGCTTGAACAAGCAGGGAACGCCTCACCAGAATCAAATTTTATGCTGCTAAAAAGCGAGGGTGGCCTTATGCACTACCGAAACCACTATCCAAGCGATTTGGATTTGCCTAACTGGATTTCTGTTCTCACCAAAGCTGTTGAATAGTTAGTCGCCTAATTTACTGCAATCTCAACGGTCCCAATTAGCGTTCGATGTTGTTGGCCGATTTGGTCTCTGTAATCTCAGGATGTAACAACGCCCAAATCAGCTGGCCTGAAGAATCTTTCTGCCCAGCTAGATAGAGCTACTTTCTCCAAAAGTGGCGGAGAATGGGGGATTCGAACAGCCC
>WLGB01000027.1 GCA_009703455.1 Actinomycetota bacterium | reverse complement strand
GGGTGAGCCCTTAGCTCGGCGTCGATGACGGAAGCTGCGACATCAGGTGGCACGCAAACCACAACCAGTTCAGGTTCCATCGCCGGTTCGAATTTCTCACCGGCCCCGAAATCAACTGCCAGTTTTGAAACTGCTGGTGAGCTATCACTAAGAAGTACTCGAATCCCTAATCCGGTAAGAGCAAGTCCGATAGATGTTCCAATCAGGCCGGAGCCTACAATTTTGACTGGGCCGGCTACCCGAGCCTGGCTCACTGCGCTAGATCCAAGCGGAGCGCGGTTGCCCCGCGCAGGTAGATGTGCTGGATTTCGCTTCTTGGCACATCAAGGTCAGCATTAATCAAAAGTCGAATTACCCGAGGCATGGCCCCAGCTACGTTCATCTCAACAAAACACATCAAAGGAACATCTCCGAGACCTAGCTCTCTTGCGGCCAAAGCGGGAAACTCAGAGGTGACGTCTGGAGTTGCAGTAAAAAGTATGGAGATTAGCTTTGAGCTATCGACATTGTTGGCGTGAAGCGTCTTCGTCAGAAGTTCCGCAGTTGATTTTAGAAGATGCTCACGCTCGTCAGTGTCTAACTGGATTGCTCCCCTGATTGCCCGCACTGCCATTTCATCGCCTCTTCTTGTCGGCCGCTTTCAACACGGCGCCGAGCTCTATTTTACTCAGTTGGCGGATATGCCCCAGATTTAAATGCCCTAAGTGCAAAGGGCCAAACTGCCGTCGAACCAACGCGACTACGGGAAATCCTAAGGATTCGAACATTCGACGCACAATACGGTTCTTACCACTGTGAAGTTCAATCTCCACCAGGCTGTGATTCCCCGAAGCTGAGAGTAGTCTTGCTTTGTCGGCCTGGATAGGCCCATCTTCTAGTTCAATTCCTGCCACTAGCTTGTTCAGCAGCGGCTGAGTTATCTGGCCGTGGATTTTAGCTTGATAGGTCTTTGGGACTTCGAACGATGGGTGCATCAACTTGTGAGCTAAGTCCCCGTCGTTGGTCAGCAGCAACAACCCTGTGGTGTCAGCGTCAAGTCTTCCGACGTTGAAGACCCGGTCATAGTCAATTGCGTACTGACTTAGGTCAGGCCTACCATGCTCATCCTGCATACTGCTCACCACGCCAAGAGGCTTATTCAACATCAAATAGACCTTGGTGACATCAAGCTGAATTGGAGTTCCCTTAACGACAACCTTGTCGTTTTCGGGATCAATGCGAGTACCAAGCTCGGTGACAACTTTTCCGTTGACCTTGACTGCTCCGGCCACAATCATTTCTTCGCACACGCGTCTGGAGGCTACTCCGGCCGCCGCTAGGACTTTTTGTAGCCTGACACCCTCGGTGCCGCTACTGCTCATTGAAGTCACTGATGACGTCAGGCAGGTATGGGCTGATGGCCGGTAGTTGGTCTAACGAATTAATGCCAAGCTGCTCAAGTAATAACGAGGTGGTTCCGTAATGAATCGCCCCTGATTCTGAGTCGGTGTAAAGTTCAGTTACCAACCCTCTTGAAGTCAATGTCCTCACTACCGAGTCGACGTTAACACCGCGAATAGATGCAATCTGACCGCGGGCAATCGGCTGCTTGTATGCGATCACGGCAAGAGTCTCAAGGGCAGCCTGAGAGAGTTTCGTTGGGTTTTCATTTGTCATGAACATTTTGACTGCCCAGTCGTAGTTTGCCCGGACGTAGATTCTCCACCCTCCAGCAACCTCACGAAGCTCAAAGCCCCGAGCACCAGAACCGTCCTTACCTTCGTAATCCTCGCGAAGCTTAAGCACAGCATCTCGGACCTGGTTCACCGGAATCTCTAGAGCGGTTGCCAGTGCAACCAGCGAAATAGGTGCATCCGTCACCATCAAGATGGCCTCAATGGCACCTTCGATGCTTTCTTCCTGCAGTGTGTTGTCAAAGCCCTGATTTTCATCAAGAGTCATAGTCAGCTCCCAGACTTGCTAGTTGTTCATCATCAAAGTGGTCAGCCTGCCAGCTGATCTGGAGATCGGCCAGCGGTCCTTCCTGGTACATTGAAATCGCAGATAGGTGGTACAGCTCCAGAACTGCTAGGAATCTTGCCACCACTACCGCTCGGTCCGACTCGTCGCGAATCAGATCAAAAAATGTCAGGCTGCCAGCTTTTCTAAGGCGAAGAATAACCACCGATGCCTGCTCTCGGATGCTCACGGCTGGGGCATGAAGGTGAGTCAAACCAACACCCGGGATTTCTCTAGGCGTAAAAACGTCCTCCGACAATGCGTGGAACTCGTCGAGAGTCATAGTCCAAATCAATTCCGCTGTGCTTACGCGAAACCGGTTCTCAATTGGAACATCACGAGCTAGCCGCTTTTCTTCAACCTCGAAGCGAGCAGAGAACCAACCGGAAACATCCTTGAACGCTTTGTACTGCAAGAGCCTTGCAAACAGTAAGTCGCGCGCCTCTAGAAGAGCCACATCCTCAGCATCAACCAATTCACCTTTGGGAAGCAGGCTCACGATTTTCAGGTCCAGCAAAGTTGCAGCAATAACTAGGAACTCGCTGGCCTGCTCCATTTCCTCGTGTTCATCTAATTGCTTTACGTAATGAATGAACTCATCAGTCACTCGAGATAGCGAAACTTCGGTGATATCCATCTCGTGCTTTGCAATTAATGAGAGCAAAAGGTCAAATGGCCCTTCAAAATTACTTAGCGTGAGTGCAAAGCCTGCATCCTTTGGAGGCTCTAGCACCTCCGGGCTATGGGGCGCTGCCACGAGACACTAATTCTCTGGCGACGGTGCGGTAATACTCTGCCGCATCTGATGTTGGGGCAAATTCAGTAATGGCTTGGGCTGCGATGGTAGCGTCGGGGAACTTCACTGTTCTATTCACGATGGTGTCAAAAACCTGATCGCCGAATGCTTCATAGAGTCGCTCAACTACCTCTCGAGCGTGAAGAGTTCTTGGGTCGTACATGGTCGCAAGTATTCCGTCGAGCTTGATAGCTGGGTTCAAGCGGTCCCTAACTTTTTCTATCGTCTCGATCAGCAAAGCGACGCCGCGAAGGGCGAAAAACTCACAGTTCAAAGGAATAATCACGCCATGGGCAGCAGTTAGCGCGTTCACTGTCAAGAGCCCAAGGGATGGCTGGCAATCGATGATTACGACATCGTAGTTATCAACTACTGGTTTTAGAATTCGAGCCAAAATCTGCTCACGCGCAACCTCATTCACAAGCTGAACTTCAGCTGCCGAAAGGTCGATATTGGCCGGAATAATATCTAAGTTTTCAACCCCTGTTTTAACAATGACATCAATGGCCTTTAGATCTTTTTCTATCATTAGGTCGTAAATAGTTTTGATGTCGTGAGCGACTACACCAAGACCGGCAGACAGTGCACCCTGAGGGTCGAAATCAACAACTAATACTTTGCGACCGTATCCAGCCAACGCCGAAGCTAGGTTGATGGCTGTGGTGGTTTTACCCACCCCACCTTTTTGGTTACACATTGCGATGATTCGCGCGGGACCGTGAGACGAAAGAGGGGCGGGGATTTCAAACTTTGGCCGTTTTACAGGTCGCTGTGCCATGAATCCTCCCGAGCTAATAGCCTACCTGCACCAAGAAGGAGCTATCTCCTGGCCCTCGGGTGGCTGGTGGCGTACACCTCGCGGAGTGCGTCGACGGTAACTAAAGTATAAATCTGGGTGGTGGCGACCGACGAGTGCCCGAGTAATTCCTGCACCACCCGGACATCAGCGCCACCTTCCAAAAGATGGGTGGCGAAAGAGTGTCTCAGGGTGTGGGGGGAAATATCCCCCAATATGTTTGCCACGTCGGCTGCGTCACTAATTATTTGCCAAGCCGATTGTCTGGAAAGTCTGCTACCGCGTTGGTTGATAAATAGCGCAGCTGTTCCCGGTCCTTTTCCGATCAAAGCAGGACGCGAACGAACCAGGTAGGCACTTATCGCGCGCTGCGCAAAGCTTCCGACCGGGACAACTCTTTCCTTTGAGCCTTTGCCAAATAGCCGAATCATTGTTGGGTCTAAAAGATCGTCTAAATTCAATGCGGTGAGCTCGCTGATGCGGGCACCGGTTGCATAAAGTAGCTCCAAAATCGCCCGGTTTCTCACCCTTGCAACATCAGTAGCCGTGGCATCGCTAGTTTCAGGGTCAGGGCCCGAAGCTTCAATTAGTTTCTCAATGTCAAACACGCTAATCGCCTTTGGTAGCCGTCTTGGAAGTTTGGGGGGATTTACTCGTGCACTGGGATCGCCATCAGTAATTGATTCGAACAGCCAGAACTTGTGTAGCCCTCGAACCCCCGCCAGCATTCTTGCCACTGAGTTCGATGCTAGTGCGCCCGATTCCGCAATCGATTTCAAGTAATCTTCGACAGTTTTTTCTATGACCGCTGCTGGAGTGGAAACTCCCTGGCTCTCCAAGAACCGAAGGTAGCCAGTTAAATCTCTTCGGTAAGCCGCAACAGTGTTTTTGGCAAGGCCCCGCTCGATACTCAGGTGACGCAGATACTCATCAACTAGTTGAGCCAGCGACTTCATTTGTCAAAGACCTGTCTTTAAGGCGTAGGCCAAAATCCCCACAACCGCACTTGGGCTCGTGATGTCAGATCGCAGAACACTTTCCAGAGCCTTGCGAATTGGCACCCAAGTTTGAGGCATGTCCTTTTCTTCGCCACTTGTGACGTAATTGGAATTTGCAGTCCTTAGGTCCTTGGCAACAAAGATGGTTATCGTTTCACTGTTTCCACCTGGAGTGGAGTGAAAACTTATCAGCTCATCCCATTGACTAGCTGACAGGTTTGCTTCCTCTGCCAGCTCTCGTTTGGCACATTCCAACTTCGATTCGCCGGGAACATCCAACATTCCGGCTGGAAACTCCATTAGGTAACTTCCCACTGGTCTTCGATATTGCTTCATCAGCAGAAGCTCGTCTTTGTCGTTAATAGTAAGAACTGCAACTGAACCAGGATGCTTTACATATTCGCGCGTTAGCTGGTCACCATTGAATTCAAAAGTCTCTGCAAATACATCCCAGACCATTCCCTTGTGAATCAACCGACTGCTAAGGGCTGGAATTTCGACCGGTTGGTCGTTAGGCATCCTTGACCTCGAAGAGCCTGCTCGCTTCTTGGCGCTTCAGACTTGCGTCAACTAACCCAACAAATAATGGGTGGGCTTTGGTCGGACGGGATTTGAATTCTGGATGTGCCTGTGTCGATACGTAGTAAGGATGGACGTCTCTTGGAAGTTCTAGGAATTCAACCAACGAACCGTCTGGGGATGTTCCCGAAAAAACCATCCCGGCATTTTGAATTTGCTCGCGGTAAGAATTGTTTACTTCATATCGGTGACGATGGCGCTCAATTGCCGACTCACTCCCATAAACCTCAGAGACAATCGAACCCTTGGAAAGTTTTGCCTCAAAAGAACCCAGCCTCATGGTTCCGCCCATTTCCCCGGCTGCCAAGATATTTATTTGCTCAATCATGGTCGCAATCACTGGATGCTTAGCGTCTGGATCAAACTCGGTCGAGGAGGCACCTTCTAAACCAACTACGTTTCTGGAGAATTCAATCACCATGCACTGTAGACCCAGGCAAAGGCCAAGAGTTGGTATCTTGTGCTCTCTGGAAAACTTCAGCGCCCCTAGCTTGCCCTCAATGCCGCGCACTCCAAATCCGCCTGGAACACAAATGCCGTCGACATCCGAAAGAAGCGCGGAAGCTCCCTCCGGTGTCTCGCAGGCATCTGATTGCACCCAGCGAATGTTCACCTTGGTTTGGTGAGCAAAGCCACCAGCACGAAGGGCCTCCGTCACAGACAAATAGGCATCTGGCAGATCTATGTATTTTCCAACAAGGGCAATTGTTACCTCGTGCTTTGGTTCGTGAACCGCCGTTAGAACCCCGCTCCATCTGGTCCAATCAATTTCGCCAGCCTTTAGATCAAGAGCCTTAACAATGTATGCATCGAGACCCTCGTTATCCAGCACTGTCGGAATGGCATAAATACTGGAGGCATCGGCAGCATTCACTACCGCTTTTTGATCCACGTCACACATTAGGGCAATTTTTTTCTTGATTGAGTCTGGAAGTTCCCTATCCGAACGGCAAACAATTGCATCAGGCTGAATACCAATTGAGCGAAGCATTGCAACCGAGTGTTGAGTTGGTTTGGTCTTAAGCTCCCCAGATGGACCAAGATATGGAACCAAAGAAACATGGACAAAAAATACGTTGTCGCGACCGACATCGTGGCGAATCTGTCGGGCTGCCTCTAAAAACGGTTGTGACTCAATGTCTCCAACAGTTCCACCAATTTCAGTAATGATTACATCTGGAATGGGCTCTTCGTTGGCTTGAAGTCTCATTCGGCGCTTAATCTCGTCGGTTATGTGTGGGATGACCTGGACTGTATCGCCTAGGTATTCGCCACGTCGTTCTTTTGCGATAACGGTTGAATAAATCTGACCGGTAGTCACGTTAGCTGCCTGAGTTAGATTAATGTCCAGGAAGCGCTCATAGTGACCGATGTCTAAATCAGTCTCGGTACCATCTTCAGTCACAAAAACTTCGCCGTGCTGGAATGGGTTCATTGTGCCAGGGTCAACGTTTAGATAAGGGTCTAGTTTTTGCATAACTACTGATAACCCACGGGCTCTGAGCAGATTTCCAAGACTGGCCGCAGTCAGGCCTTTTCCGAGTGAGGATGCAACCCCTCCGGTGACGAAGATATGTCTAGTTTTGCCCGAATCCAAGGTTTCTACCATGGAATTACAGCTTACTAGTTGAATCCAAGCGAGCTTTCAAGATCGCCCGCGACACGCAAAATTAGTTGGCCAGAGCAGACTGAGCCAGATCCATAAGCTCTCTGGCGTGAGATTTTCCACTTTCCGATTCACTAAGTCCGGATAACATTCGGGCCAGTTCCTCAACAACCTGCTCACCATCTAGGCGAACTACATCGGTTGCTGTGACCTCGGCAGAAGAAGACTTCAAAACTCTAAGGTGTCGATTAGCAAAGGCGGCAACCTGCGGCAGATGGGTAACAACGATGACTTGTGCATTTTTTGCCAGAATTGCAAGTCGTTTTCCTACCTCAGTTGCTGCTGCTCCACCGACTCCTGCGTCGACCTCGTCGAAGATGAAAGTCGGTGCCAGTTCACTTTTTGCAAGTACGACCTCAATGGCCAACATTATTCTCGAAAGTTCTCCTCCCGAGGCACCCTTTCCGATAGGTCTTGGCTCAGCCCCTGGGTACGCACTTAGCAAAAGTGTAACTTGGTCAATTCCGAACGATGCCAATTCAGACAACCGAGAGACCTGGACTTCAAGGCTTGAGCCAGTCATGGCTAAGGCAGAAAGTTCAGTCGTGACAGCTGATGAAAGTTCTGCCGCTGACCGTACTCGGATGTTGCTCATTTCCTCCGCCAGAGAATGGGCTTTTAGACTAAGTTCTTGCTCTCGAGCTGAGAGTTTTTCGATGGCCTCATCTGATGAGTCAAGCTCCATTAACCTTGCACCTGAAGACTCCAAATAAGTTATGACCTCGTCCAAAGTAGGTCCATACTTTCTCATTGCTCCAGTTAGCTCAGCACGGCGCAACTGAACCCTCTCAAGCTCAGCTGCTCCGTCACTATCAAGACCTGAGATGTAACCGGAGATACTGGCAGCTGTTTCGTTAAGAGAGAAACCTATTTGCTTAAGCTGCTCCGCAAGTTTTTCAAGTTCTGGATCGTGGGCGCTGACTTGGTCTAGGGCTCTTCTTGCTTTACCTATGGATGTTATGGCATCGCTGCCATCATCAAGAGAGTCGCTACTTAGTTCATCGTGAGCACTTGCTGCCGCTAATCTAAGTTCTTCCAGGTGGGTTAACTTCTCAGCAAGTTCATTTAAATCCTGATCCTCACCAGGCTTTGGATCAAGCTTCTCTAACTCCTCGACGGCGGCTCGAATTTCGTCGGCTTCTCGGGCTCTCATAGATGACTCTTTAGAAAGTATCTCCAAGCGGCTTGAGGTGTCGCGCCACTCAGAAAACACTTCGCTGTATTCACCCAACAGGGCACCGAGTTCACTTCCGGCAAACTGGTCCAACGCCTCGCGCTGGGCGGCGGAGGACTTAAGTCTGATCTGGTCAGACTGACCATGCACCACAACCAACTGATCCCCAATTTCGGCCAAAACTCCCACCGGAACTGACCTGCCAGATAGCGTGGCTCTCGATCTACCCTCGGCAGAGACCGATCTTGAAACAATCAGCTCGTCGTCGTCAATCTCAATTCCCAAGGCAGTAATTCGATTTAGAGAATCCTTTGGAAGTAGCCAGCGACCCTCAACAAAAGCTTGATTTTGACCTTTACGGATTGAGCTTGTGTCACTTCTTGAACCAAGAAGCAAACTGAGTGCATTTAGCACCATTGTTTTACCGGCACCGGTTTCACCGGTTAAGACTGTAAGTCCAGGCCCAAGCTCTAGCTGAGCATCACTTATTACACCTAAATCACGAATACGGATTTCTTCTATCAAGAGTTAGTCCTTTTTGGAATCCGGCCCGCGCCAGCCTGCAACGGGGAGTGAAAACTTCTTCACCAGACGGTCAGTGAAGGGTCCTTGCCGAAGTCTTGCCAGCCGAACTGACTTTTCAGACTTTCTAACCTCAACTCGGGCGCCGGCTGGAAGCTCGGTACTTCTTCGACCATCGCACCACAAAACCCCTGTTCCTGCTGAGCGCTGAAGAACCTCAACGGCCAAAAGTGAGTTGGGGCTAATAACAAGCGGTCTAGCAAAAAGAGCATGAGCACTCAACGGAACCATCAGAAGTGCATCAACTGCCGGCCAAACTACTGGGCCCCCTGCGGAAAATGCGTAAGCGGTAGAGCCGGTAGGTGTTGACATCACAATGCCATCGCAACCAAAACTGGAAAGAGGTCTGCCGTCAACTTCCACTACGACTTCAAGCATCCGCTCTCTAGCGCTTTTTTCAACAGTTGCTTCATTCAGAGCCCAAGTTCGATAGACCTCTTTGCCATCGAGTTTGACACTGACATCAAGGGTGAGCCGCTCCTTGACTAGATAATCTTTTTTAACAACTCGTGCAATTGTCGCGCTAATCTCATTTTTCTCACTCTCGGCTAAAAAGCCGACGTGCCCTAAGTTAATTCCAAGAAGCGGAGTCTGGGAATCGCGAACGAGTTCAGCTGCTTTCAAGATTGTGCCGTCGCCTCCGAGAACTACTGCCAACTCAAGATCTGCCTGAGTAGCATCCTTGCCGAGTTCAAGTATTGCGTTAGCGGGAGCTGAATTTCCTGCGTATTTGACGGTTGCTGAAAGTGCCTGTTGCTCCATCACTGGAGTGATCCCTGCTTTAAGTAGGGCCTCAACACACTCTAAAGTTGCCGAAAGTGCCTCATTCCTGGCGGTATGAGAAACCAGGAGCACAAGTCTTGGATTCGTCATTTGCTCTCCCTGGCCAGTTGCTCAATTCCTTCAGTCCATCTTGACCGATTTGGGGCTACTGCAGTGCTAATCCAAATCAGATACTCAATGTTCCCATGAGTCCCAGGTAATTCAGATCTTTCCAATCCAACCACTCCAAGGCCTAGCTCGTGGCAACAATCCACAACCTGCTTGATGGCAAAAGCCCTGAGTCTGTGATCGGAAACCACCCCTGAAGCACTCAGGGATTGCTTGCCAACTTCAAACTGGGGCTTTATAAGAAGTACAAAGTCACCCTTTGGCGCCACTTGGGCTAGAGCCGGAAGGACAAGTGTCAATGAGATAAAGGAAAGATCGGCAACTACCAAATCAATTTCTAGCCTAAGTTCTTGAGTTAGCTCTCGAAGTCCTTCGAGACTAATCTCCCGGGCGTTAATGCCCTCGAAGGACTGAACCCTGGGGTTGTTGGATAGCTCTGCGGAAAACTGCTCGTGACCAACATCAATTGCTACTACTTTGGCTGCCCCGTGACGAAGCAAGACATCTGTGAAGCCGCCGGTAGATGCCCCAACGTCAAGACATGTTTTCCCGACAACTTCGAGCCCGCCAAATGCGTCTAGGGCTCCTTTTAGTTTCAGACCGGCTCGCGACACATATTCGTCGGCAGGAATTACCCTAACTTCGCTATCCATCGCAACGGATTGACTGGGCTTTGTAAGTTCCCGATTTCCAACCAAAACACGCTTGGCTTTAACAAGGTCCGCCGCGTGCCCACGAGATCTTGCAAGGCCTCGCTCAACAAGCAACAAATCTATTCGTAAATTACTCAGAGTCTTGAGGCCTTGAGTCAGCAATCATTGCCTCTAGTTTTTGCCTGATTGCCTCGAAGGCAGCTGGCTGCTGATCGAGCGGCAACTCACGGGCTTTAGCTATCTCGCCCGCAATGTCATCTAGTAGGTCTGCCATGAAATCCTCTTTTCCTCTAAAGCCTATTCGTAAAGTGCCGGCTCAACTTCGAGCATGTGTATGGGTGTACCGCAGCCCCAAATCAGTAGGCAAGCACATTTCAGCGCATCTAGTGAACCAGGGTCGCCAAAGCTCACTGCAACTTTGCTACCCAGCAGTTCTACCTCAGCCGCACCCAGTTTGTAGCCGCGTTTGGTTTTGTCGGGCATGCGGTAGGGAGTTAACAAGTCCCTTAGTGTGCCAAGAATAAATGACGGTCTGGAATCAGCCTTAGCTGCCAGTAGGTCCTTGCGCGTGGTGACCCCAGTCATCACAAGTCCTGAGCCAAGACCTGCCTTATTTGCCCCGGCTACATCGGTGTCTAACCGATCACCGACGTAGATAGCACTTTCGGCGTTGAATTCGCGCATTGCGGTTTTGAATATGGCAGTCTCGGGTTTTCCAGCAACAACTGGAAGTTGGCCAACCGCGGTGTGTACCGCTGAAACTAAAGTGCCATTGCCAGGTGCAATTCCTCTTTCACGCGGAATCGTCCAGTCTTGATTGGTAGCAACCCACTTAGCACCGCGTTGAATGCTGTAGCTTGCTTCAGCTAGATCATTCCATGCAACATCTGGGGCGAACCCTTGAATAACGGCTGCTGGGTTGTCATCACTTGAGGCGACAAGTGCGAAGCCTGCTTCAATAACTTTTGCTCGAAGGCCTTCGCCACCAACCACCAACACTTTAGATCCTGATGGAATCATGGTGGATAGAAGTTCGACTCCAGCCTGAGCGGAGGAGATAACCTCAGTGGCAGATAGCTCGATACCCAACCCCTGAAGTTGGTCGACGATTGTTTCTGGTTTCCGAGAAGAATTATTGGTGATGTATCCAACCGGTATTCCCATCGAACGAACTGCTGCGATTGACTCGACGGCGTCGAAAATAGAATTTTCGCCCTCGTATACTACGCCGTCGAGATCTAGTAAAAGAGTTTGAAAAGTATCAAAGACCTTAGCGGCCACGTGGCGCTCCCCTTCGAGAAGTGCCTGGTCCATCAAAGCCACGGTTATCTTTACCAAACCCCCGCTTTTCAAACTGCTTTTTTTCAAAAGGCCGACGGGGCTTATTGGCAGGATCAATCCTTGGGCGGTCGGCAAACTTTGGAATCTCTATTTCTTCAAGCACTTCCAGCACGTCATCGTTGCCACCGGCCAGGGCTACTTCGGCACGCTGAGCCAAATCGGCCCACTTCTTAGAGTCATCTAGTCTTCCAAGCACTTCTAGGGTGTTGGCATAGGCACGAAATAGCGGCGGCGAGAAGTCAAACACCTTTGCTGGATTGAGTTCTGGAATTTCCAGCTCAGACAAAGCCAGCTCGTTCTCACCAAGGTCAAGCCTCGCCCCGCTAGCGGCAATCGCCAAGTTCACCCGAACAGCAGGGGTGAGGGTCTTGCGGTCAACTTCTCTCGCCATTTTTAGCGCCCTATCTGGTCGGTTCATGCCTCGCTCGGAATCGACAATTAGCGGAAGCTGGTCGTTCGAGCCTGAAATCCTGCGGTGAGCTAGCAATTCCCGAAGTGCCAAAGGGTAATCGCCAACCGTATAGGCGGTCACACCAACAGTCTCTCGCACCACAGCGATTCTTCCTGCTCGTCTGGCAGCAGAAAGCGCGTGCTTATGGGCAAGCTCTGGGTCCTGATCAATCAGCAGTGACACCATTGCTAGGTGACGCGCAACCATCTCAGCGTTTTCAGCCGTAAGGGTTTTCAACTGCACCCTAACAATCAAATCGACGTCGTTGGGAGTTATGGCTTCTGGAATGATTGGAGATTTCTCACGATTTGGATCGCGTTGCATCTCGACACGCTGTTGCCAAACTGGCCGCTCGTCATCGCCTCTTCTTTGGCCCCGACCTGATGGTGCGTCCCTCGAGGGTCTGCCCGAGCGCTCTGGACGAGAGCGCCTTTGGTCATCATCGGTCATAATCTAATTCTTTCTTAAATGAAGATGGCCACCAATTAATTGGTGGCCATCTCCTTAATTTAAGTCCGGCGGTGTCCTACTCTCCCACAAGGTCACCCTTGCAGTACCATCGGCGCAGGAGGTCTTAGCTTCCGGGTTCGGAATGTGACCGGGCGTTTCCCCTCCGCTATGGCCGCCGAAACACTATTGAGTTATGTTTCGTATCAGCTACACGTGAAGTGTGTCTGTTTTGGTTCCCATACCTCGGGAACCACATAGTGGACGCAAGCAAAAAGTTGTTATCAAGTAATCGACTTATTAGTACTGGTCAGCTCCATGGGTCTTTAGTCCCCACTTCCACATCCAGCCTATCAACGCAGTAATCTAGCTGCGAGTCTCTCGGCCGAAGCCATGGAATTCTCATCT
>WLGB01000026.1 GCA_009703455.1 Actinomycetota bacterium | reverse complement strand
GTAGATGATGAAGGCAATGCCATCGACCGTGTTCGCCAATTGGATGGTTTCAGGCTCTAGGTTTGGCATGGTGAGCACCGCGAGCGAAATGGCGTTGATTACTATGACGGCACTAATGGCCAATTCAAACGGGCTGCTATATACGAACTTGGAAAGCCAAACAATTCGGTAGCTTTCAATTTGCTTTACTTTCCCATATGCCCGGACAAAGCTTGTTTTATTAGTTTTTTTCGACATAGCAAGCCCCTTGAAGTTCAGATAGTTGAATTTCAAGCATAATCAACGGCCCTTGGGTCAAGATTCATTAGTCGCCAAGAGAGCGCTGACCGCATTGGCCGACACCCGCAGCTGAACCGATAAACTGGTCTCCTGCCTTGGTAGCTCAGTGGATAGAGCAAGAGCCTTCTAATCTCTTGGTCGCAGGTTCGATTCCTGCCGAGGGCGCCGCTAGGGTTGGAGTTATCAAGGACTCGAATCATCAATCCGTATGAAGAGTCGAGAGGTAGACGCCCATGTCTAGAAATAGCACCGAGAGCGTAAATCTGCCGAAACGATCTGGACCCCTAAGCCTGGTGTCTAGGTTTTTCTATGCCAAGTCAAACCTGGTCACCGCGCTGTTGGCCACCGCAATCTTTGCCGGGTACCTAGTCTTTGTTCTAACGGCCCAGGGGAAGGCTTTTGCAGTGGCTGGCAGCACTGTTAAGTCACTTGGAACATCGTTGGGCTTTGGTCAAACAGAGATCCTTGCATTCCTTTCAGAGCGTTCCGATCAAATGATTAGTGCCTACATAAATTTCAATCTGGTTTGGGACACACTCTTTGGTTTGATCTACGGGATTATGTATGTGATCTGGGTTTCGGTGTTGTTTAAGCCACATTCTCACCGGGTTGGGATTTTGAATCTGCTCCCATTAGGTCAAGTTGTCTTTGACTGGTTGGAAAACGCATCCCTAACAGCGCTGTCAAACCAGTTCCTTGAAGACGGTACGATTTCTTCGTCGATGGCCCTAGTTGCCTCGACGTTCTCAACTACCAAGTGGGTATTTTCCCTACTGGTCTATGTAATGATTTTGGTTGGCATTGTCATGCGGATAGTAGGGGCACTGAAGGTAAGAAGCCAGCGCTAGAGCGGACTCGGAACAGGCTCGGAGCCTTCTAATCTCTTGGTTGACAGTTCGATTTATGCCGAGGGCAGTAGAGTTCTAGTGGATTTAGGTAATGGAGGGAATTATGGAAAGCTCAAGCGAAATAAGTATTCAAAGGCTTTTCGGTTGGTTAGCTGGGGCAACTGCGTCAAATATCATCGTGTTTTTTGTTGCTAGTTGGTTGGGCGCCTCTTGGGATGTAGGTTCTCCACAGCTAATCAACCTCGCAATAGTGGTTGTGCTCACCGTTCTCCCACTAACACTGGGGGCTTGGGTAACCAGCCTGGTAAGTAAGAAAAGCCTGTCAGCTCGGGGAGTTTTGGTTTGGGCTGGATTTGCACTCGCATTGGTGAGCGCACCTGCAGGCCTATTGATGTCCACAGACCCCACAACTGGAATCGCACTTGTGGTGATGCATCCGATAGTTGCCACAGCTTGGCTAGCAATAACTTTGCCTCGCAAGTAATTCACGAATCCCTATCTATAACATGGGCCGCTTCAGTTTTTGGTCGCAGGCTTGAATGCTGCCGAGGGCGATCTAGCTAACGACGTCTGCGAAGTACCAGGAACCTGCCGATCAGCAAGCCCAGCGGGCTCAAAACAAGTACAAGGCCAAGGTACGCAAAAACCGAGCCAATTGGATTGCTTCTTTCAGTAAGTCCAGAGATCATTAGAAAATACAGGCCCCCCAATATGCCTACAACGCATGTCACAGTGAAGCTGATTGTAAATCCGCGAGTCCATAATTTAACGACGGCCATATTTATCTCCCTACAATAATTACTTGTTGACATGGAGCCTAATAGAGGAAAGAGGTATCTTGTTGCTGAATTACTGGATCACTATGACAGGTTTCGAGCACAACCAATAAACTAAATCGGTGATTGCGCTACTGCCAGGGCTTCTAACCGGACTCTCTCTCATCATCGCTATTGGCGCCCAGAATGCCTTCGTTATACGCCAGGGCTTGACAAGAAAGCACGTTCTCCTTGTTGTTTTGATTTGTGCGACCTCTGATGCGTTTCTGATTGTTCTTGGAATCGCTGGGCTTGGCACCCTAATTGCTGGCCTACCTTGGCTACTTGAAATAATTCGCTGGTTTGGCGTTGCCTATTTGACTTGGTTCGGCCTCAAATCCCTCAAATCTGCATTCACGAATCAATCCTTAGACGCTTCTGGAGAACAAACCTCAAGCCCTAAAAGAGTTGTCCTTTCGGTCTTAGGGTTCACTTTCCTCAACCCTCACGTCTATCTAGACACAGTAATCCTGCTGGGCTCAATCGGAAATCAGTTTGGTGCAGACAAGTGGTGGTTTGCCCTGGGTGCGACTATCGCCAGTTTTTTGTGGTTTGGCTCTATCGGATTTGGAGCCAGGTCGGCAGCCAGGTTCATGTCTAAGCCAGTGTTCTGGAAGGTCTTAGATCTGCTGATTGCGGCCGTGATGTTCTCGATAGCAACATTCCTTGCTTTATATACCTTCTAGAACAAGTCCCTGAGCCAGTAGCATGAGGATATGAGAAAAATCCTAGGGCTTACCAGGTATGCAGTTGTAGTTCCAGCAATTGCTTCCATGCTGGGTGCGTTACTACTGATGATGCAAGGCTCCATTGCAATTGTGATGATTATTGTTGACGCTGTATTGAACAACGCATATTTGAAGGAAACCATCGTTGAGGTACTAACTGCGGTAGATGCAATACTGCTTGGCACTGTACTTTTGGTAATTGGCTACGGACTTTACGAGCTGTTCGTGGATACCAGAATCGAAGTTCCAAAGTGGCTCGAGGTAAAAGACTTAGATGATCTAAAGTCCAAGCTAATCGGTGTCGTGGTGGCAATCATCGCCGTGGTATTTGTAGGTGTGTTTGTTGACACCAATCGCGCAGCTGAAGTTGTATCTTATGGACTTGGAGCGGGAGCTTTGGTTGGTGGACTAGCGCTTTTTGCTCTTGCCACCCGCAAAGATGAGACCAAGGCGAAAGCCTCGTTGGCCAAAGCGAAGTCATAGAAAAAGCTCCAGCCGAACATAAAAATCAGCCCCATTTTTCAAGGAGACTCATTGTCCAACACCCATGCACTTCTAGTTTCTAGCCCAACCGCGAAGTTTGAAAAGGCCGAAGTGCCGCTTCGAGAGGTCGGAACTGACGGTGTTCACATAAAGATTCTCTATTCAGGCATCTGTCACTCCGACATCCACCAGGCCAGAAACGAATGGTTTGAAGGAATCTTTCCTATGGTTCCAGGTCATGAAATAGCCGGTGAAGTACTTGGTGTAGGTTCGAATGTCACCGAATTCAAAGTCGGTGACCGCGTTGGGGTCGGAACTTTTGTTGATTCATGCAGGAAGTGTGAGTACTGCCTCGATGGAAACGAGAACTACTGTCTCAAAGGAAATGTTCAAACTTATAACGGCCGTCACTACGACCAGGAACCCTCCTACGGTGGCTACGCCAAGGAAATCGTGGTTGATCAAAACTACGTTCTATCGATTCCTGCAAACCTTGATTTAGCTGCAGCCGCTCCATTGCTTTGTGCAGGAGTCACCGTTTACTCACCTCTTCACCATTGGAAGGTTGGTCCAGGCAAGAAGATAGCAATTCTAGGTCTTGGTGGACTCGGTCACATGGCCGTCAAATTTGCGGTTGCTATGGGTGCTGAGGTTTACGTTCTTGGACGAAGCAAGGGCAAGGAATCTGACGCTTTGGAGTTTGGCGCGAAGGAATATCTTTTGACCGTAGATGCCGTCGAAACGCATAAGAACTTCTTCGACATGATCCTAAACACCACCAGCTCTTCGCCCGACAACGATGCACTGCTTGGCATGCTGCGTGTTGGGGGATCTTTGGTCTACGTTGGCCTTGCTGGAGAATCGCAGACCTTCGATCCATTCTCATTGGTGACAGGCTTAAAGAGCATCGGGGGCTCAAACACCGGCGGAATTGCCGTGACTCAGCAGATGCTTGATTTCTGCGGCGAGAACAACATAGTCTCGACCATCGAACTGCTTGACGTGGCCGATCCCAAGAGCGTTGACTCGGCCTACGACCGGGTTGTGGGCTCTGATGTGCGGTACCGCTTCGTGATCGATGCCAGCACAATCTAGAAAACTTGTTATCTGGAGCTAGCTTTTTGCTTTTGATTTTGTCCAGGCAGATGTTGCCCAAAGTGCCCAAATAACAAGAAGGGGCTGGAACAGTAGCCTGATTGCGCGTGACTGGTCGGTGTCCAATCCAAAGGCATCTGTTTGGGTCATCCACTGGGAGATGTTTCCTGGGAAAACAGCGATTAAGAACGCAGCCGTTAGCCAACCCACTTGCTTTCTATATTTTGCCAACAAGATCAGGCTTAAGCCAAGAGAGATTTCAACTCCCCCAGACGCTAAAACAACAAAGTCCGGATCAAGTGGCAACCAAGTTGGTACCTGAGCTTGGAACTCTTGTCGGGAAAAACTCAGGTGGCCGACACCCGCATACATAAGCGCAGCGCCGAGTAAATAGCGTGCGATGTTTCTAATTAGCTTCATATCTGCAAGCTACCACATCAACTAGTTGACTAGTTTGTCAGCGCCTTGTCAAAGAAGTTTGTTAGTGCACTAGCGTAGCGGTCAGTCTCGGTGAGCATGCCTTCGGTGTGGTCGGCTCCTTCAAATGTTTCCAGAGTGATGTCTGCACCAACAGATTTTGCATAGTTGTAAAACTCAACCGATGAGGAGTAAACCAGTCTCTGGTCGCTATCTCCGTGCAAGACAAGCATTGGCCTAGTTCCAGCAGCATCAATGCCTTGCATAACCGAAGTCTCGGTCAGATTCACACCATGGAAAACTTGAGCGGCAACCAAAACAATCTGCCACAAAAAACCTGGGAATCCTTGGTATTCAACTTCCTGCGTTGCCGCTGCGTTGAAATCAAAGATGGTTCCCTCCATTGCGAAAGCCGACACCTGATCAGTTTTTGCTGGCAGTAGCGAGGTTGCTACAGCCCCTCCGGAAACACCGAACATGCCAAGCGAGGCAGGGTTAATCGATTGAGTGGTGACCAGCCAGTTGGCAACTTCGGCAAAGTCCGTTGATTCTTCTTGACCGGCGGAGTGTCTACCGTCGGTGCAGGTGGATTCGCCGGCATCGCGGCTATCTACTAGCAAAACATTGAAGCCACTTTTTACCAGCATGCTGGTAGGCAAAAGTGCATTGAAATCGCGTCTTGAGGTTCCAATTCCATGGGTGACAATTACCGTTTTGCCGTTGGAATCGTTCGGAGTTATCCACCAGGCAGATAGGTTAATGTCCTTTGCAACCGGAATCATAACGGCCTCGTATGGCACATCTGTCAGGAACCATTCACTTAGGTCGTAGTCAACCCACTTATCCCAACCGGATCCTGGAAAGGGCCCTTCGCCTACTCCCGGGGTGTAAAACTGCTCAGGGCTATTGGCTAGATCATCTTCGTTTATAGAGCAAGACACTGCCGTTGCCGAGGTGTAGACATAGTCCCCGAGGGCTAGAGCACCACCTACAACTAATACCACTAGTGATCCGGCCGTAATTGAAATCCATTTAGATGCGCGCATAGCGGCAACAATAGCATCCAGGAAAGAAAATATTCACTCAAGCAGTGGCTCGATTCTTGGGTCACCAAAGTTCCCACAATCAGCTTCTTTTGCATGTCTTCGGAAGGATAAAACACCAATTGGCTGAGCCTTTGCAGTTAGGGCTCGGTGCCTTACTACTTTGAGCTGCTCTTTTTCTTCTTTGCCGAATAGGTGCTTGCTAGAGCGGATATCGCTATTGCCAGCAAAATAACCACCAGCGAGGCGGTGCTGGAAATATCCGGTGCCCAATCGATGTGCTTCCCGTTGTTGATAAAAGGCAATTCGTTTTCATGCAGGGCATGGGATATAAGTTTGAAACCTATAAAAGCCAGGATGAATGCAATTCCATATTTTAGATACTTGAGCTTATCTAGTAGCCCACCTAGTAAGAAGTAGAGCTGACGAAGTCCCATGAGGGCAAAGACATTGGCGGTAAAGACAATAAAGGGATCGGTTGTAATTCCAAAGATTGCCGGGATTGAGTCAAAGGCAAACATTACATCAGTTATGGCAATAGCTACCAGCACAACCAGCATCGGTGTGAACACCTTCTTGCCGTTGACGATGGTTCTTATTTTTGAACCATCAAAGTCCTTCGAGACATGAACTCTTTTACGAAGCTGCTGAATCAGCTTGCTTTCGGTTTGCTCATCATCGTCTTGGGACCTAAATGCTTGGTGGTAGGCGGTATACATCAAGAAGGCGCCAAAGATATAGAAAATCCAACTGAACTGTTCAATTAGCGCAGCGCCAATCAATATAAATATTCCTCTGAGTACCAGAGCCAATATGACCCCAACCATCAGCACCTGCTGCTGGTTTTTGGCTGGCACCTTGAACCTAGTCATCAAAATTACAAAAACAAATAGATTGTCGACCGAGAGCGAATACTCAGTGAGCCAGCCCGCTACAAATTCAGTTGCCTTTAGCGAACCAAGGAAGACCCAAAGTAGGCCCGCAAACACCAGTGCCAATCCGGCATAGAACCCAACCCAAAGTGAGGACTCCCTAAAACCGGGGATGTGGGGCCGACGAATAACAATAAGCAGGTCGGCCAGCAGGATTGTCACAATTACCGCCATTGCGATAACTTCAAACCATAGGTAGTTGGATTCGCTCATAACCGCCTAAGTCTACGTCGTTGGAACTAAAGACCTAAACGGCTATCTGCAGATTACTTTGTGATGAGTCTTCGGAATCCCTTTTTGGCCGCCAGGACAGCAAAGCCAAGAACTAAGAAAAAGAGCGTAATGGCAGATATGTATGTCAGCATGCCACCTAAGCCACCTTCGCCATTTGGATTAATGAACCAGTAGGGCCACCAGTTATCTCCTAAACCACGGATAACTGAGAAAACTAACCAAGTCAGTGGGAAAACCGCCACCCACAGCGCTGCCCGAAACCTAATCTTGAACGACTTAACAGTTGCTAGGTACTCCAACACCATCAATACCGGCGCGTAAGTGTGGATGATTTCATTGGGTAGCACCGGCCATACATAGCCCACATCCCTAACGTCAGAAGCTACTCCTGCAAGAAGTAGATGATAGACAACCGCAACCACAATCATTGCCACAGTCATGCTGAGCCTTGCTATTTCCACCCACTTGGTATCTTCCATCGAGACAGCAAGTCCCGCACCGGTCGTGACCAAAACAAATCCCGCAAAAATGGCACTAACAATAGAAAAGTATGCGAAGTACTCGGTTGGGCGAAAGAGGTTGTTAAGGAGCCGGTCTGTTACTTGCCAAGTTACGGAGCCTAAAAGCGCAAAACCCAGAATTAGACGGAATAGGCCAAAAATTGCGTTATAAGTCATGCTCACAAGATTACTGCTTGCCCATTGACCCAAAGCCCGAAGCGAGCTGGCAAACTTGGGTTCATGAACGATCCTTTTGGCCACCACAGCGGACAGTTCGCAAACAATCACTCGGAGGCCGAAAACAGGCAATTCGCCGATACTTTCGGTCGACTAACTCAGGAATTTGCTACCGCAATGACAGAAGGACACGAGGCTAGCGACACTAAAGTTCAGGACCTAGTGAGACGTCATTATGAGTTTTGCCTGCAGTTTTGGACGCCCAATCAACATTCATACAAGGCGCTCGCAATGAGCTATGTTCTGCCCTCGCCTTATCAGGAGGCGTATGAGGAAGTTGCTATGGGCCTTGCGAAATTCCACTACAACGCCATTTTAATCTGGGCTGACAACAATCTTTCGAACTAACCCAGCAAATCCTTCATGTTCTTGTAAATCAAATTTGCTGCACGTTCAGGCATAAACCTCGACAGCCAGTACATAGCCTTGGCATCCTGGCCAATAACGACATGGAACCTTTTGTTTTCGATACCGTCAACAATCATCTGAGCCGCGACCTCGGCAGTTTCGGTCTTGCGCTGTGGCCCAGAGCCCATTTGCTTCATCTGCTCTTCGGTCATGATTCCGGAGTTGAGAGCTATGTTTGTTGAGATTGCGCCCGGGAAGATGGTTGTCACGGACACATTGGTGTTTTGAAGCTCAGAATGTAGGCCTTCAGTCAGAAGCTTCACAGCAGCCTTTGATGCTCCATAGATAGTCTGTCCAGGAACTGGAACAAATCCTCCCATAGAAGACACGTTGGCTATGTGCGCCTCTGGTCTGGCAATTAGTTCAGGCAAGAAGGTCTTCGTGACGTACAAAAGGCCATAAAAATTTACGTCCATAACCTTTCTTACTTGGTCATACGTCAAGTCATTTACCCGAACAAAAGGTTGAATAATTCCAGCGACGTTGATAATTCCGTCGACCATTCCATGCACGCCGTTAATGGCTGCCTTGGCTTCAACAACCTGCTCCAAATCCGCAATATTGACTTGGTGTGTTGAGAGCCTATCTGAGGTGGCCAAAGAAGCTGTTTCAGCAAGTCCTTCGGCTGATAAGTCGATTGCTGCCACTTTGGCTCCGGATTTTAGAAGATTAAGCACCACCGCACGTCCGATACCATTTCCTCCGCCAGTGACTACCAGTGTTTTTCCGGAAACTTTCATGAGGATATCCCTTTCAGTTTTAGTGCGCAGTTAGTGATTCTTAGATTGCTGCCAGTTCTTCGCTCTGGTCCAACCATAGACCTATTTGCATTTATGCGGGCTGCTGCTGGGTAATGCAGTGGATTCCGCCCCCGCGGGCAAATATCTCTCTCGCGTCAACCAGCACTATTTCGCGATCAGGGTAAACACTTTCGAGAATTTCCTTGGCCACTTGATCGTTATCGTCATCGAACGAACAAAGCAAAACGGCACCATTGACTATGTAGTGGTTAATGTAGCTGTAATCCACAAAGCCCTCTGCGTCTCGAAGAATCATTGGTGCCGGGACAGCAATCACTTCGAATTCGCCGGATTCGTCTAGAACAGCTCTAACTTCTTTGGAAACCTCATAATCGGGATGCGCAGGATTTTGTTGGTCGTGGAACAAAATCACGTTCTCACTGGCAAAGCAGGCCACGATATCGATGTGACCTCGGGTTCCGAAACCGTCATAGTCGCGAGTAAGACCGCGTTTGATCCAGATGGCTTGGCGGGTTCCAAGCTTTGAATGGATTTCAGCTTCGACCTCCTGTTTACTCCAGCTAGCATTTCTGCCATCGCCCAACTGAACTGTCTCTGTAAGCAAAACAACACCTGCTCCATTGACGTGAATGCCGCCACCTTCGTTTATCAGCTTGGAATCAATAACTTCCGTTCCAGAAACCTTTCCGACAAAGCTTGCCACCTGGGCGTCTTTTTCCCATGTTGCCCAGGTTTGAGCACCCCAGCCGTTAAATATCCAGTTCACGGCCACAATCTTGCCATGCTGGTTCTTTACAAAAGTTGGGCCGGAATCTCGCATCCAAGCATCGTCAAGCTCCGCCTCTATGATTTCAATTTCTGGATTCAGGTACGCCCTGGCTAACTCGAGGCAATCGCTGTTTGCGAGAACAGATACCGGTTCAAACTTGGACACTGCGTTTGCAACGTTAGCCCAAGCGGTCCTGGCCTTTTCAGCTGCTGAATCATCTTCACCGAGAAGGTAATTATTTGGCGGCCAAGCCATCCAGGTTCTTTCGTGTTTTTCCCACTCCGCGGGCATTACTAAGCTCATGCTTTGCCAACTCCTGCAATACCGCCGTCTTTGCCATCGCCTGAGTCCATCCGCTCGTTTACTACTGGTTTGGTTAGAAAGCCGTAGGTATCGGGCCTTCTAGTTGCTAGGAACGGAAATAGGTCCAACCAATCCCTACGCTGGTCAAGATCTAAATCTGCCACCAGTGCCTCATCGGTGTCCCTGGCGGCTTTGGCCAATATTCTTCCGAAGGGGTCACAGATGAAGGAACTGCCGTAGAAATTGAGTGAGCCTTCATTGCCGTAGCGATTTGGGACCACCATAAATGTGCCGTTAGCTATTGCGTGCCCGACAATAACTTGTCGCCAGAGCGGTTCGGTATCAAATTCTGGATGATCTGGTTCTGAGCCAATTGCTGTTGGGTAAACAAGAACTTCTGCACCACGAAGGGAGTAGTTTCTAGCAACCTCCGGAAACCATTCATCCCAGCAGGTTGGTAAACCAAAATTAGCCTCAGTGCCTGATAGCTCCAGTTCATAAACTGGGTATGGTTCGCCTTGGCTAGGTCCTGGCTGAAAGTACTTATCCTCGAAGTATCCGGCGGTGACCGGTATGTGAAGTTTTGGAGTTCTGGCAATGATTTTTCCGTCGGTGTCTACCAAAATCGCAGTGTTCAAACCCCGGCCATCTGCAAAGTCCTTCTTCTCATAAAGAGATGCGTGAACAACCACGCCGAAGTCTTTTGCGGCTTTAGCTGCAAAACCATGAGTTTTGCCACCTTCTAGGTTTTCAGCAATCGACGACGGAACGCCTTCAGGCTTGCTGTCAGCCGGGTAGCGAGAAAGAGTAAGTTCCTGCAGGAAAACTATTTTGGCGCCTTCGGCAGCTGCCATTTTGATGCCCTCAAGCAGAACTTCTTCATGCTCGGAAGCATCTTGATGCCACTTGGTTTGCACTAGGGCAACCCGAAGCGGTTTTTTAGTTTCTGGTTTTACTCTAGAAAGCGAAGGCAAAGCAGGTGCAACGGTTAGTTTCATGAATAGTACCCTATTTCATAGTTTCTAGGATTTTGGTTAGAAGCTCAACCGAGGTCAATGGGTTCACAACAGCAAAACGGGCATTTGGTCTTCCGTTGTGACTGGAAGGGACTACAAAACCTATTTCATCTTTGAGCAATTTATCTGACCAGGAATTGTAATCCTGAAGTGTCCAGCCTTTACGCTCAAAAACCACAACAGACAGTTCTGGTTCACGAACTAGCTCCAGATAATCTCGCGACTGGATAATCCTGGCAATTTCCAGCGTGACATCAATGTTGTATTCGATAGCCTCGCGATATTTAGCTACACCATGAGTTGCGAGCGAGAACCAAAGTGGTAACCCGCGAGTTCTTCTGGTTAGTCCGAACGAGTAGTCAGCTGGATTCCACAGCCCAGACTCAGTCAGTGTCTCGAGATATTCACCGTGCTGAGTGTGAGCTGCGCGAGCAAGCTCTGGTTCCCGATAGACCAGTGCGCAAGAATCAAATGGAGCAAATAACCACTTATGAGGATCAACAATAAACGAATCGGCAAGCTCAGCGCCATCAAATAAGTGTTTGTACTTAGGGCTCAGAATCGCGGCTAGCCCATAGGCGCCGTCGACGTGGTACCAAATGTGGTTAGCTTTCGCAATTTCGCCGATTCCATGGAGATCATCAACAATGCCAAAATTTGTCGTTCCTCCGGTCGCAACGATTGCAAACACCGAATCAGCCGGCTGATAAGAAAGCGCAGCCGCTACCGAATCGCCAGTTAGCTTTCCATCCGCGTTAGGTTCAGCCAGCACTAGTTCACAGTTCATTACCTTGGCGGCAGCTTTTAGTGAAGAATGGGATTCTTTGGATGCAAGAAATGCGAGCTTTTCTGGAACGGCTTTGTTTGCAGCTCGAAGTTTTTCGCGGTGAGAATCCCGCGCAGTTACCAGCGCGGAAAGATTACCAACCGTTCCCCCTTGAACGAACGCCCCGCCAGCGCCCTTTGGTAAACCAACCTCAGCTGCCAACCACCGAAGTACCTGGTTTTCGGCGAATACTGCTCCGGCTCCTTCCATCCAGGAACCTCCGTAAATAGAAGAGGCAGAAACTACAAGATCAAATAAGCTTGCGGCTTCAGTTGCAGCATTTGGAATGAAACTCACAAATCCTGGATGGTCTGTCGAAATGGTTGCTGGGGCCAGCACCTGTTCAAAAATTTCCAAGGCCTTAGTGCCACCTAAACCTTGCTCAGTCAGCGTCATTCCAGCGTTAGCAAATAACTCTTCTTCAGAACTTGGATAGTCAAGCGGAACCGGGTCATATTCCATGCGAGTTCGAACGTATTCAAAGATTTTTTCACGAAGGGCTCTGGTTTCATCATTTAGCTCGTGCATTTATTCAGCGCCTTCTTTTTCTAATGATTGATACCGAAAAGCCTGCCACAGCTACAATCCCAAGAATCCAAGCCGCCCAAGTGCGCTGGTGAGCAATATCCTGACAGGTGGTAAAACCCTCGGCATCTGGAACCACACAGCTGCCAACATCAAAAAACCCCAATAGCAGCGCGCCTAGACCTGCTAGCGCAACGGTGGCCAGCATGGCAGCGGAGTTATTGTTCATTGGTCAACCTTTGAAAGACAATTGAAGAGGTTAGAGTTCCGTGACTTGGGCTTTGGACTGCTCGGCTTGAACTTGCGCACGGACTTGATTCATGTCGAGATCTTTTACTGCTGTGATGATTTCTTCAAGAGCCTCGGCTTGTAAAGCGCCTGGGTTGTTGTAGAGCAAAATGCCGTCACGGAAGACCATAAGAGTTGGGATAGAGCTAATGCCGGCCTCATCGGCAAGCTGCTGCTGGGCTTCAGTGTCGACTTTTCCAAAAACTATGTCTGAAAACTTTTCGCTTGCGGATTCAAAAATAGGCCCAAACATCCGACAAGGTCCGCACCACTCGGCCCAGAAATCGACCAACGTAATTCCCTCGTTCGCGATGTAAGTCCCGAAGTTTTCTTCGGTTAGATCAATGGTTGCCATTGGCCAGCTCCTTATCTAAGGGTTTGACTCTCGAGGTTTGCGCAATGACTATGCCAGCTACAACCAGAACCCCACCTATTGCCTGTATTGCATCAATCTTCTCATT
>WLGB01000025.1 GCA_009703455.1 Actinomycetota bacterium | reverse complement strand
GTGCCATGTGTTTCTCCTGTTACCTTGTGTTTGAATGCAGCTTCGATGACCCTTGGGCCTTCTAACTCAGTCGCTTCCAAACCGGGGGATCCAGGATTGCATTACTAAACCAACAGCTTTTGGGGCTAGGGCTTTTTCTACGACCACTTACACTCTAGCCCTGAAAGAGCTATAAGAGTAAAGAATTTTTTTGGGCTGGCTAGCCCTTAGCCAAGGTAATCGGTCCCAATTAGCACCGTCACAGGGGACGAAAACTGGTCAGATACGGTAATCGGGGCAGTTGGGAAATTGACCAAAAGTCCCGCCGCATCAGCGCGGTAGGTCTCACTTGATAGGAAAATAAGGGTTGCGGCAGCTGGTTCAAGCTCTGGATCCAGCTCAGAAAGACTGGTGGCAGAAACTATGTTCCAACCCTCCTGGACAAGTTGATCTCTAAGCGCTTGGGCTTGACCGGTGTTGGTTCCATCCACAATTGCAATTTCGAGCTGCGGCACAGTTGCCTCTTCCTCGGCTACGTCTCCAGAAATCATCACTCCGGCGTCCCAGATGCGAAGTCCCAAAATACTTCCGCTTGCCAGCGCTGCCGATAGCAAAGTAAGGGTCAAGAAAGACACGACATAGTCCAAGGGTTTTTTGGGTGCAAGATACTTGCCTCCGACGCCGCTGGCGGCGTCGAATTCATCTTGCTGGTTCTTGGGCATATGGGCTCGTTTTTTAAAAAAGGTCGGGTACCTATATATTAGGCATCAAGACCTCAAGAAAGGTAGCCCCAATTATGAACTACCCAATCCAGAAGCCTGATGACCAGTGGCGCGCGGAACTGAGCGATTTTGAGTATCAAGTTCTTCGCGAGGCTGGCACCGAACGGCCTTATACCGGAGCGTTGCTGGAAGAAAAAAGATTAGGTATTTTTCGCTGCCGAGGTTGCCAGGCCGAACTATTTCGGTCAGAGACCAAATTTGATTCTCACTGTGGATGGCCAAGTTTTTATGAACCAAAGTCAACTGATGCTGTGGAACTTCTAGAGGACAACTCTTTAGGCATGAAAAGGGTCGAGGTTCGTTGTCGAGCCTGCGGCTCCCACTTAGGTCACGTATTCGAAGACGCACCGCAAACTCCAACCGGAGATCGCTACTGCATCAACTCCGTTAGCATTACCTTCGAGGAAGCTAACTAGAGCTTCTAGCAAGTAAGGTGCGTAATTGATTCTTGGGCTTGGGACGATTATCAACGTCTTTACAATTTTGATTGGTACCACCGCTGGGGTTCTAATTGGCAACCGACTCAGTGACAAGACCTCAAGGGTTGTCACCGACGGTTTGGGTTTAGTAGTACTGGTCCTTGGCGGCCTAAATGTCATCTCGCTGCTTGATGCCGACTTTGTTAAAGCTGTGGGCCCTGGCATCCCGCTACTGGTTGTTATCGGAGCGATTTTGATTGGTGGCATCATTGGGTCCGCTCTCAAGATAGAGCAGCGCCTTGAAGCCTTCGGTTCAGTTCTACAAAAGCGTTTCGCCGGAAAAGGCTCAAAGGACTCTAAGGAAAAGTTCATTACTGGCTTTGTAAATGCATCACTAGTTTTCACCATCGGACCTCTTGCAATCCTGGGAGCGCTAAGCGATGGGCTCGGCCAGGGCATCGAGCAGCTGGCCACTAAGTCAATACTTGACGGCTTTGCTTCGCTGGCTTTTGCTGCCAGCCTGGGCTGGGGAGTTGCTCTTTCGGCGATCCCAGTTGGGATTTGGCAAGGTTTACTGACCGTTCTAGCATTCGCAGTTGGTTCGGTGGTGTCGGCTCCGGTGATTGCTGCTTTGACGGCAACCGGCGGTGTTTTGCTTCTGGGTGTCGGTCTTAGACTGCTACAACTTCGACAGGTTGCGGTTGGAAATATGTTGCCGGCGCTTATCGTTGCGCCGGCAATCACGTATTTACTTTTGCTTTTTTAGTTTGCCCTTTTCGGTTCGCGGCGCCAACCAAGTCAACCTAAATGGGGAAGCTAGTCGAACAATAGAGAATCATTGGTGTAGCGACTAGCGGAATTGTTGTAAACCACGGAGCTTTTTTTCTTTCAAGTGAATTACTCAAGGCAAACTGTCAGTTTGCTCCCAAGAAGGTCCTGGTCATCGTAGCAAAGAAAAGTTAATAATGAGTGTTTCAGTGTCTTATAGGGCATAACAGGGCAAGCGTGAATTTGAGCGAAATCTAATCAATATGTCGTCCCCCGAGATGGTTACAAGGAAGCAATGATGGCACCCATGGCAGCCAACGAAACAATATCCTGACCCGCCTCAAGAACCCAAGCCTTAAACGCAAAACCGCCAAACAAGTGGTGACTGAGTGACGCGCTAGCGGCGAATCCAACTCCCAATAGTGCGCCGGTTGCAAGGCCAGTTAGGGTGCTCATCTCGCCCGTTGCGTTCTCAGCCAGACCAATCACCACTCCCATCACTATTGACTGGATTATTGCGGAAAGGAAAGTGGATCCGAAAACGACTGCCATGTTGGCTGTGCCTGGTTGATCTGAAGGGTTTCTGCCCAGCAGCTTCCACCAAAGCGGAAAGAATGTTTTGGGTCCGAACCAAACGGCTCCGATAACAATGCCAGCTAGTGCGGCAAGTCCAATAGCTAAAAAATTCAGTTCCATAATGAAAATGTACTCGCCATTTTTTATGGTGCGAGACAGACACGCCTGCCTGAGTGACTGCTATACAAGAGTCTGACACAACAGGGCCGACCAGGGGACTTGAACCCCTAACCCCCGCATTACAAGTGCGGTGCGCTACCAATTGCGCCAGGTCGGCCTGCACCCAAGAACTAGCCTTAGGTACCTCAATAGCCTACCGAAAAAGTGAAATCGGGGCCAAGCCCACAAATTACGGTTGGGCTAGCTGTAGTAAACGTCATCCAATGTAACGGTCATCAAATCTCGGCGCTTGAGGTGCTTGGCGAGTTCCTTGAAGACGTAGTTTGGGGTTCGGTCGTTGAAGTGATCGAGCAATATGGTTCCGTCTTGAATCCATTTGTTTCCAAGCTGAAGAATATACTTTTTACGTTGTGCTGCTGAATCTCCAAGCGAGCCGCTCCACATCACAGGAGAGGTGTAACCAATGTCCTGGGCTACTGAAATGACTCTGCTGTCAACTCGTCCATAAGGGGGTCGGTAGTAGGGCTTTGCGGTAACCCCAAAAGTGTCCTGGATAAAGTCACCACACCTTCTAAGTTGCTGCTTTATCGCAGAGCTTGAAAGCATGGTCATACTCGGGTGCGAGTGAGTGTGATTGGCAATCTGAAGGCTGCCCCGATCAACTAGCTCTTGCATTTGCTGTCGATTTTTCTTCCAGGCCGGATATACCGAGTTTATAAAAAATGTAATTCTTAGGTCATACTTCTCAACAAAATTTAGGTAATCACGAACTCCAGCGGTGCTAGCTCCATCGTCTACCGTCCAAGCAATTCGTCGAATGTCAGATTTGGGCAGTCGAATCCTTTTACCTGCCTTTAGCGCAGTCCTTTGAAAACCGAGCGGACCCATGGGGGAGGCGACGCGTTCACGAATGACTGGATCTGGAACAATCAGAGGTCCAGTGTTAGCGCGGGCTGCCTCGGGAAAGACAAACCCCGCGGCCGAAGCGACGAGGAATTGTCTTCTGAGCAATTGTTCTACTTAGTTAGTTCCACCGGATGTAACAAACTGGATGAACTGAGCAAAGCGAGCAGCGCTAGCTAGTTCTTCACCGGTGTTCCAGGTGTACTGTTGGCCGTTTACCAAAATGGTTGGAGTTCCGCTGACCTGAATGTCTGTTCCGGGGATTGGCTCAGTTAAGGCTCGCTGGGTTGAGTCCTTAATCCAGTTTCCAAAATCCTTGTTGTTTATACAACGTGAGACTTGGTCCAGATTGGTAGCACCAACTTCTTCAGCGAAGCTAATCAGCTCGGCATTTTCTGGACCCGGGGCGCCTTCGGTCGGTTGTGATTTAAACACGCGGGTGCTATAGACAAAGAAATTATCTGGGGAATGTTCCGCAACGCAGAGTGAGGCGTTAGCGGCTCTCGAAGAGAAAGTGTTTGGAGAACCTCGGCCATCTAGGAAAGACAGGGTGTGCATCTCAACCGTGGCAGCCCCGGTGGAAACCCAGTTCTTGATCTGCTCGGCGTTTGGAATCTCAAAAATCGCACATATCGGGCACTGATAGTCGACGTAAATTATGAGCTCAATTGGTGCCTCGCCCGGAGCTGGGGCGGGTGTAAATGTTGGTGTGAAAACCTTTAGCTCGGTTCCAACTTTTACGCCGTCGTTGTAAGTGGCGTTGGTTGGAACCGCAGTTGACTGGGTGCTCGCACTCAAGATTGTTACGGCAACCGCCCCCACTGCAACAATCACCGAGGCAGCTATTCCCAGTTGGATAAACATGCGCTTGCGCTTATCTCCCCTAGTCTGCTTTTCTCTGAGGGACTTGGCCTTAGCTCTGGCAGCTTCGCGCTGCTGTGATCTAGTTGGTCTTGGGGTGTTTGAAGTCATTTAGGTAGTTTACATCAGGATTTGGCTGGCTTCGAGAGGGTGAGTTTTACTAAAAGACCAGTGAGATAATAGAGGTACTCAGTAGTGCCTCTATTGAGCGAATTCACGAAGGATCGTCCGGCACGTACCTGCCGGTGAAGGAGAAAATCATGGCATCAGTTAAGTTCCAAAAAGCTACCAGGGTCTACCCCGGTAGCACTACCCCCGCAGTTGACTCAATAGATCTAGAGATTGCCGATGGCGAATTCTTGGTTTTAGTCGGTCCTTCCGGTTGTGGAAAATCCACAACTCTGCGAATGCTGGCGGGTCTTGAAGAAGTAAACGGCGGACAGATTCTGATTGGTGACCGCGACGTCACCAACATCCCACCAAAAGATCGCGACATCGCGATGGTGTTCCAGAACTATGCTCTCTACCCGCACATGACAGTGGCTGAGAACATGGGGTTTGCTCTCAAAATTGCCGGCGTTGATAAAGAAGAGCGGGCAGCGCGCGTTCTTGATGCCGCCAAGTTACTAGATCTCGAGCCTTACCTAAACCGCAAGCCAAAGGCTCTTTCCGGAGGGCAGCGTCAGCGAGTTGCCATGGGTCGTGCGATTGTTCGTAAACCACAAGTTTTCTTGATGGATGAGCCGCTATCGAACCTCGATGCCAAACTGCGCGTTCAAACTCGTACCCAAATAGCCTCGCTTCAGCGCAGGCTGGGTGTCACCACCGTATACGTAACCCACGATCAAGTTGAGGCTATGACCATGGGTGATCGAGTTGCCGTTTTGAAAGACGGGGTGCTTCAGCAAGTAGCTACACCAAGAGAGCTCTACGAAACCCCAAAGAACGTCTTTGTAGCGGGCTTTATAGGCTCACCTGCGATGAACCTGCTTCAGCTGCCAATTGTTGACGGGGGAGTTCAGTTCGGAAACACAGTTGTAAAGATTGACAACTCAGTGCTTTCAAAAACCAAGGCTAAGTTAGTCACCCTAGGGGTAAGACCAGAGAACCTAGTGGTATCGACCAATGACGGAATCTCAGTTGAAGTTGAAGTTATCGAAGAATTGGGCTCCGACGGATACCTTTACGGATCCGCTACGTTAGATGGCGCCAGTACCGAATTGGTATCCAGAGTAGATGGCCGCAACCACCCAAACAAGGGCGAGACTGTTTTCCTAAAGCCAGAAGGCGGCATCATGCACCTATTTGATGTTGAAACTGGCGAGCGCCTGAACTAGCTCAATGAGCCAAGCATTAGATATAACAGCTGCCACGGTAGATTCAGCCCTGCTGGATCTACCGTGGCAGCTGCCCTTAGAGCAGTGGCCAGAGGAAAACATCGCGGCCTTGCCCAAGGGGCTCTCACGCCACACAGTGCGCTTTGCGCACCTGAGCAATCACGTCATCGCAATTAAAGAAACTCTTCCCGAGCTTGCCAAACGCGAATATGAAATGCTCAAAAGTCTGCAGAAACTTGATGTGCCGTGTGTTGAACCCTTTGCGATAATCAAGAACCGTAAGGACGAGCAAGGTAATGAGCTTCCAGCTGTGCTCATCACCCGCCACTTGAAGTTTTCACTTCCCTATCGAGCGATGTGGTCTCAAGGCCTTAGAGCAGATACCGCAACCAGACTGGTTGATGCACTTGCCCTGCTACTTGTTCGACTCCATATCGCTGGTTTTTTCTGGGGCGACGTGTCGCTATCAAACACTTTGTTTAGGCGCGATGCTGGCTCTTTTGCCGCCTATCTAGTGGATGCAGAAACCGGTCAGCTCTATAGCACCGGCTTATCTAACGGTCAGCGAGAAAACGATTTAGAAATTGCCCGCGTCAACATCGCAGGTGAACTTATGGACCTGGTGGCTAGCGGTCGAGCAGGGCCTGGTGTGGACCCAAACGCAACCAGCGAAAGGATTGTCGAGAAATATCGAGAACTCTGGAAAGAACTCACTGCAGCTGAGGTCTTCAATAAAGATGAGCGCTGGCGGATCACCCAAAGGGTAGAAAGACTTAACAAACTTGGCTTTGACATCGAAGAGTTGATGATCAAAACAGAAGAGAACGGTCGAAGCGTCAAGATTCAACCAAAGGTGGTTGATGCCGGTCACCACACCAGAAGACTTATTCGCTTAACCGGATTGGATGTTGAAGAAAACCAAGCACGCCGACTGCTAAACGACCTAGACGCCTATCGAGTAAGTTTTGATCCCGAAGGGGACGAGGAAGTGCTGGCCCATCGCTGGCTAAGTGAGGTCTTTGAGCCTGTTGTGAAAGCCATCCCGAGACAGTACTCAGGCAAGCTGGAGCCGGCTGAGGTTTTCCACCAAGTTCTGGAGCACCGAGGTCGACTAGCCGAGACTCAACAAAAAGGGATCCCGTTAGCTGAAGCGGTGAACTCCTACGTAGAAAACGTGCTAGCGCACCGCAGGGATGAAGAGGCCCTAATTGCAACCCCGACCGAGGCCATTACCCTTGCCACAGCTGTTCCTTCAGGAAACATCGATGTTGACGAAGATGATGAAGACGGCGACTGGCGCGATAAAGTCTAGAGTTTTGGCCGGGACTTAGAAATTTCGTAAAGCGCAACAGATGCAGCTATTCCAGCGTTTAAGGACTCAGTGTCCTTGGCAATTGGAATGGACAAAACAGCATCGCAGTTTTCCTGAACCAATCTGGATAGGCCCTTACCTTCAGACCCAATAACTAAAACCAGCGGCTCGTTAGCTAAGTTAAATTTTGGAAGTGAAACATCCCCACCGCCATCTAGGCCAACTACAAACAACTTCTTCTTTTTGAATTCTTTCAAGGTGGCGTTCAGGTTTCCGGCCAGAGCAACTGGCACTCTGGCGGCCGCCCCTGCTGAAGTCTTCCAAGCTGCTGCTGTGACACCGGTTGAGCGACGCTGAGGCAAGATCACTCCGTGACCGCCAAAGGCTGCCACTGAGCGAATGATTGCTCCAAGGTTTCGAGGATCTGTAATTCCATCAAGCGCTACAAACAAAGGAGTTGCTCCGCGAGATAAGACTTTGTCCAGAAGCTCCATTGGGTGAGCGTAGTTGTAAGGCGGAACCTGGAGAGCAATTCCCTGGTGCACGGAGTCAAAGCCGGTTAGCCTATCTATTTCTGGACGAGTCACTTCATTGATGGGAATCTTTCGAAGGTTTGCCAACGTGATGACCTCCTTAACCCGGTCGTCCATTTCGATTCTTGAGGCTAGGTATAAAGCCGAAGCTGGGATCTTCGCGCGCAGTGCTTCGAGAACTGAGTTTCTTCCTGACAAAACCTCAAAGTTCTCCGACGCTTTAGTAATGCGCTTGCCTTTTCGGGCCGCCGCTCCAGCAACACCTGCGGTTTTGGGCCCAGTTGCGAGGAACTCACCCTTGCGAGAAACTCTTACGCCAGCGGCCTTTTTCTTCTCCACTGACTTCTTGGCACGAAATGCCTTGTGGCCTTTTCGATCCTCGGCTTTAGGGGTTGGCCCTTTACCCTCGAGCCTCTTGCGGCCGTGGCCACCGGTTCCAACATTTGGACCCTTCTTGGCTTTAGCGGCTCCTGGTCTAGTCGGTTTGCTGGGCACCCAAGCTCCAATGTGTCGAGTCGGTGGAGTCTTCAAGAACAACACCAACAGCTTTCAGCTGATCGCGGATGCGATCAGAAGTTTCAAAATCTTTGTTCTCACGGGCCAAGTTGCGCTGTCCTATAAGGGATTGAACTAGACCGTCAAGAGCCACCATAGCCTCGGCGGAGCTTCCAGAATGCTTCCAAACATTTGACTCAGGATTGATATTCAACACGTTCACCATTGCCAAGACCTCGGCGTAAGCGTTCGCGGCCTCTTGCAGTAGCTCCTCATCAAGACTTGAGTTACCTTCCCTTACTGCTTCATGAAGCACAGCAAGCGCGGCGGGGATGTTTAGGTCATCGTTCATAGCCTGAGTGAACTTGTCCGGAAAAATTGGCTTAGTTAGGTCGAGTTGCTCTAAAAACTTAGTGTCTGTAAGTCTGCGAACTGCCCGCTGCAAGAAAGTTCCTATGCGTTCAATAGCCGACTCAGCTTCTTCGAGGACTCCCTCGTTGTAATCCAGAACTGATCGGTAGTTCGCAGATCCTAGGTAATAGCGAACGGCTAGCGCGTTGGAATCATTGAGAACATCTCCAACCAGCACTGAGTTTCCCAAGGACTTGCTCATCTTCTGACCGGCCACGTTTACTAAGCCGTTGTGCAACCAAAAATTAGCGAAATAGTGCCCTGCAGCTTGTGACTGAGCCAATTCGTTTTCGTGGTGGGGGAATCGAAGGTCCAATCCTCCACCGTGAATGTCAAACCTCTTACCCAGGTACTTGACGCTCATCGCCGAGCACTCAATGTGCCAACCTGGCCTTCCAAGGCCAAACGGTGAATTCCAGGCTGCGTCTTCGGGCTCTGAATCTTTATGTGATTTCCACAAAGCGAAATCGCGTGGATCTTTCTTTCCCAGGTCCTTGGCCTCGGAGTCATCCACCAAATCATCTAGTTTCTGATTGGTTAGCTCTCCGTAGGCTTTCCAGCTTGAAGCGCTAAAGAATACATCGGCTGATCCTTCAACTTGATAGGCGTGACCTCTTTGAATCAGTAGCTGAATCAACTCAATCATCTCGGCAATGTTGGCCGTTGCTCTTGGTTCGTATGTGGCAGGCTCAATGTCAAGCATTCTGTTGGCAGAAGCAAATAGCTGCTCGTATCGATAGGCAAGTTCCCACCAAGGGCGATTTTCTTGCTTGGCATTTTCTAAAACTTTGTCGTCTATGTCGGTGATGTTTCTAATCAATCGCACTTTTAGACCGCTTGCTTCCATCCAACGACGAAGCTGGTCGTAGACCAAAGCTGAGCGAAGGTGACCTAAGTGAGGAGCAGATTGAACCGTCGGGCCGCAAAGGTAGATTCCTACTTCGCCCTTGGTGATTGGTTGAAAGTCCCGCAGCGACTGGCTACGAGAGTCAAAAAGCTGCAGGGTCACGAGCTAAAGCCTACCTTTCGAACCAAACTCGTGGCCACAGCCGCAAGCCCTTGGTCGCTTCCCATGAATCCGAGTCCATCGGTAGTGGTCGCCGAAACACTCACCGGGGCACCGATGATCGACCCCAGCTTTGATTCGAGTTCAAGCCTTCTAGGCGATAGTTTGGGCTGGTTCCCAATTAGCTGAACGGAAACATTCCCTGGCTCAAGATGGTTTTTAGCCAACAGCTCGAGCGTGGCATTGAGGAAAACTTCTCCTGAAGCCCCTTCATACTCTGGCCGATCCACCCCGAAGTTTGAACCTATGTCGCCAAGGCCTGCAGCTGACAGCAAGGCGTCGACCATGGCATGGGCAATTACATCGCCGTCGCTATGACCCTCAAGAGCCCTATGGCCCGGCCAGCTCAGACAGCCAAGCTGCAAAACTTTTGCTTCGTCCTGACTAAAACGATGGGCGTCAGAGCCGATTCCAGTTTTGGCTCCGATCAGCAAATAACCTTGGGCTGTTTCCAAATCAGCCGGTGTGGTGATCTTCATGGCTTGCTCTTCGCCTTGTACCATCATGATGGTTCCGCCGAAAGCTTGAACCAGTGCAGCGTCATCGGTGTAATCAGAAGTTGCAGCCACGTGGGCTTTAACCAAAAGGTCGGTCGGAAATCCTTGAGGGGTTTGAGCTCTTATGAGCTCTGCTCGATCGATAGTGTCTTCAACTAGGTCACCCCGATACTTTTTTATGGTGTCGACTACTGCCAACGCCGGAATGACTCCAATCTGATTTTCAAACACTGCATCTGAGACTCGATTAAACAACTCCGTTGAAGTCAGCGCGCGCGCTGAGTCATGAACTAGCACCGTATCAATGCCTCCAGCCAATACTGCGAGCGCTTCGGAAACCGACGCTTGCCTGGTTTGTCCGCCAACCACAACTCGAATGTCTACCCCGCGGCCATCGAGCTGGTTTTCTAGTTCGAGAATTTCGGAAAGATACGATTCGGGAACGGCAATGATTAGCTGCCTAAGATTTTTGGTCGCGAGCGCATTAAAAATAGAGTGTTCGAGTAATGATTTTCCGGCCAGGTCAACAAATGCTTTGGGTTGATCGGCTTTTAAGCGCTCGCCCCGACCTGCTGCCAGTAGCACCACCGCCACTGCGCGAGGGGTCATAGCTTTTTAGTCTTTCCTAGGAGGCCAAGACTTGATCAAGTAGAGCCGAGGCTTTTTCTTCATCGGTCTTTTTGGCCAAAGCTAGTTCGGAAACCAGGATTTGGCGCGCCTTTGCAAGCATGCGCTTTTCTCCTGCGGAAAGGCCGCGGTCCTGATCTCTTCTCCAGAGGTCGCGAACTACTTCGGAAACCCTAACAACGTCGCCCGAAGCAAGTTTTTCCAGGTTTGCCTTATACCTCCTGGACCAGTTGGTTGGCTCTTCGATGAATTCCGCCCGCAGAACGTCAAAGACCTGCTGAACGCCCTTGCGGTTGATTACATCTCTTACGCCCACCATTTCAACGTTGGCAGCGGGCACCCAAATGGTTAGGTCGCCCTGGGCAACCTTTAGTTGCAGGTATTTCTGGGTCTCGCCACGCACGTTGCGGTTTTTGACCTCTACGATCTTCGCTGCGCCGTGGTGTGGGTAGACAACGGTTTCGCCAACCTCAAATTTCATGTGTTGGATTCCCTTCAGAAAGCACTATTTTACCACAGCAACTGGTAATTAATAGTGCGATAAACTAGCTATAAACCCCAGGAGGAACCCTTGTTTGTACGCCGTTTAGCCGCTACTGCCCTTCTGACTGCCCTGACATTGACTACCAGCGCCTGCAGTATGTCAGGCAACGTTACCTCGCTTCAGCCATACTCCCCCAGCGATGGACAACAAGTAGACCTAGAAACCATCAAGGCTCGCAACTTTATCTATTTGGTTTCAGCTTCCGGGAACGGATACCTAGTTGGCTCTTTAGTCAACTCTTCAGCTGAGGCAAGAGTTGTGAAGATTCAGTACGTTAACCCAAACAATCAAGCCAAGACTGACTACTTCATGGAGGTACCGGCGGGGCAAAAACTCGATGTGGGTTACAACGGCAACCCGGCTATTGAGCTTCCGGTTGTCGAGACTCCTGGACAAACAGCAATGTTCTATTTCTTGGAGTCAGATACCGTAAACGCAACTATGAAAGTCCCAGTTTTGGATGGCACCTTGTCGGAGTACCGGGCAGTACTTGAGCTTCTAGAGCAGCAAGTCCAACCAGAATTAGCACCAGAGCCGGTTAGCTAAACCTCGAACTTGTATCCGAGGCCTCGGACAGTCTGGATGTACTTCGGTCGAGCTGGGTCTTCTTCAATTTTTGACCTTAGTCGCTTAATGTGAACGTCCAGAGTCTTGGTGTCACCAAAATAATTCGCTCCCCATACTCGGTCAATTATTTGGCCGCGGGTTAGCACACGGTTCACGTTTTCCATCAATAGTTCAAGTAGCTCAAACTCTTTTAAAGGAAAGGCAATCTGTTTTCCGGAAAGCGTCACTTGGTGCCTGTCGGAATCAAGTCGCAACTCCCCTGCCACTAACACAGCGTCCGCCTCGACCGGAGGTTCAATCTTGCGGCGAAGTACCGCCTTCATGCGGGCCAGTAGCTCTCTGGTTGAATAAGGTTTGGTCACATAGTCGTCTGCTCCGATTTCAAGGCCAACTACTTTGTCCACCTCGGAGTCCTTGGCAGTCAACATAATGATGGGAACGTTAGAGCTCAGACGAATCTGTTTGCAAACTTGATTGCCGTCCATCTTTGGCATCATCAAGTCCAAAAGGATTAGGTCAGCCCCTTCGGACTCGAACTTCAAAAGCGCGACTTCACCGTTTTCGGCCTCGATTACCTCGTAGCCTTCCTTGGTGAGCATGAACACCAGCGGCTCTCTGAGGGACTGCTCATCCTCAACAACTAGGACCTTGGGCATTAATCGACCTCCGCAATAACTTTTATAGTTCCGGTGACTGGATCAGTGCTCTTAGCCAGTGGGATTCGAAGGGTAAAGGTCGACCCAACCCCCGGTTGTGAGAACAGTTTCACCTCTCCGCGGTGAATCTTGGCAACGTGCTTGACGATGCTAAGGCCAAGGCCGGTTCCCCCAGTTTCTCTGGAGCGTGATGGGTCAACTCTAAAAAATCTCTCAAATACTCTCGACTGGTTCTCGGGAGAAATACCTGCCCCGGAATCAGTCACAGTAACCTCGGCGACATCGCCTATTGATTTGGATCCGACTCCAACTTGGGATCCAGAGGTGGAGTAGTTGATGGCGTTTTCTATCAGGTTCTTGACCGCGGTGGTTAGCATCTCGCGATTTCCATAAACTTCAGGTCCGGAGTCGTTTTGAAACAATACTCGGATGTTTCTACTAACTGCTAGCTGCTCATTTCTATCTACAGCGTCGCTGATTACTTGGTTCAAATCAATTAGCTCAGCGGTCGCTAGCACTTCTTCTGACTGAACTCGTGAAAGTTCAATGATGTCTTGAACTAGATGAGTTAGACGGTTCGACTCTTTTATTAGGTTCCCAGAAAATCTAGCCCTAGTTTCGCTGTCGTCATCGGCACCTTGGATGGCCTCTGCTAACAGTGCAATCGCACCTATTGGGGTTTTTAGTTCGTGGGAGATATTTTCAATAAAATCTCTTCGAGTTTTATCTAGCCTGGACTTTTGAGTTCGGTCTTCTAGGACAAGCACCACATAGTCACCGGCAACCAACGAGGCTTTTGCAGAAACTTCAAGCTGGCTTTTTTTCATCCCGACGTTTATGGTTCCCTCAAACGACTCGACCTGTCTTGTGACTCGCGCTTGCCTTATCAGCTCAAATAGTTCAGGTTGCACAAGTGATCCACGGGAGATGAGACCAAAAGGCTCTGCCCGATTATTCATTCGGATGACCTGATTATTTTGATCAAGCAATATTCCAACTGAGCCAAG
>WLGB01000024.1 GCA_009703455.1 Actinomycetota bacterium | reverse complement strand
GTCAAAGTAATCGAAGTCCCAGCTCACAACGCCGCAGCCAGAAGGTTCTCTGGTTCGTGGAACGAGGAACGCTTTGAATCTGAAGGAAAGGCCCTCCTTGAAGCGGTGGCTGCCGAGGGTCTAGCTAGCAAGGGAAGCCTGTACTTCTCAAGATTTGATCCTCCCTGGAAGCCAGGCTTCCTAAAGCGCAACGAGGTTTTGATTCAAGTCACGAACTAGGGTTGTTACATGGCACACCTTGCAACCGTTTTATTTGTCTGCGTTCATAACGCAGGCCGCTCTCAAATTGCCGCCGGCTACCTAAAGCATCTGGCAGGCGATGAAATCAAAGTGCTCTCAGCCGGCACTGACCCGGGCACCGAGATTAACAAGATGGCCATGGCGGTCATGCTTGAAGAAGGCATTGACCTATCAAGTGCAGCGCCTGAGAAACTCTCAGACGAAAAAGTCCTCGAAAGTGATTACGTCATCACAATGGGTTGCGGAGACGCCTGCCCCTACTTCCCTGGAAAAACATATCTGGATTGGCCACTGACCGATCCCAAGGACCAACCAATTGAAGTGGTTCGGGAAATAAGAGATGAAATAAAAGCGAAGGTGCAGACCTTAATCGAAGAGGTAAGGGCTAGCTCTTAGTTTCCTTTTTCACCTTAGCCACGGTGGCTTTAGCTGCCTTTTGAACTTTCTTAGCTTCCTTCTGAACTTTGTTTTTTACTTGGTCCGCGCTGGTTTTAGCTTGCTTCTGGACTTTCTTAGCTTCGCTCTTAACTTTGTTTTTTACTGCTTCTACGCGGGTCTCGACTTGTTTCTTAGCCTGCTTAGATTCGCTTTGGACTTCACTCTTGATATCCGCAAGAATGCGTCCAAGTTCCTTACCCCAAGCCTTAGGGTCGACATCAACGTTTTTCTTGACCCTGGAAGAAACCCAATCCGATCCATCGGCTATGACCTTGCCTAGTTTGTCCCCAAGATCAACTAGCTGAAGCTCCAATGCTGAAACAGCCTGGGTCTCGGCTACTTTGGCAAGCCATTTGACGTATGGAGCAAAGCCCTTCGCGTTCAACGAGTACTTTTTGCTGGCACCTGAACCGGTTGATTTCACAAGCTTGGCCTCAACAAGAATTGCAAGGGCGGTGGCTGCCTGATCGGACTTGAGTTTCGACAATTCTGCAGTCTTGGCAGCGGTTGAACCTGGTGTGTTGGCCAGTGTTTCAAGGACTAGACGGGCTTTTGAATCTGCTATTGCTTTGAAGATATCGCTCATGATTTAACATTACCTAACTCGATTGCCCGGGCCAAAGCCGCTCCGGTAGCTTCAATGAAGACTTTTTCTAAGTCAGCTTCATCAAATTTTGCAGTTGCCTGCATCGTGGTTCCGTTCGGGGAAGTCACCTGAGCGCGAAGGGTCTCCGGAGAGTCACTGGATGCTGCAAGTAAAGTGGCGGAGCCTAGGAAAGTTGCGCGAACCATCAAGTTCGCCTCCTTTTCGCTAAAGCCGAGCTTCTTAGCAGCAGCCATTAGTTTCTCGGCGAAGTAGAAGACGTAAGCCGGTCCAGAACCTGAAATTGTGCTCAACGCATTGATTTTATTTTCTTCAACGATCAGAACTTGGCCGACCGTCTCGAAAAGTTGTTTGGCTATTTCAAGCTGGGCATCGTTCGCACTAGCACCCTTTGAGATTCCCGTTACACCGTGGCCAACAATTGAAGGGGTATTTGGCATTGCCCGAATCACCGAAGCCTTAGACCCAATTACCTGCTCCATAGCTTCAGTTGTAATTCCGGCGGCAACGGAAATCACAAGCGCGCCATCTTGGATGCTGCTTTTGATTTCGCCAAGAGTCTCTAGAGCCTTGGCTGGCTTTACAGCAATCAGCAAGATATCAGCACCTTCTGCGGCTTCGGTATTGGCAGATTCAGAGGCTTCGATGGCAAAGGCTTGAATAGAAAACTTTTCTGTCAGTGCCTTGGCGCTTTTAGATGTGGCGGTTGAAGCCTTTATCATTTCAGGGGCAGAGCCTGCAGCAATCAGCCCGCTTAGAATTGCGGTCCCCATAGAACCTGAACCTAGGATGGCGATTTGGTGGTTGTCCATACTTAGAAGCTTAACCTCGATTGGTATCGGTGGGTCAGGGTAGTTTTGTAGCTATTGGAGGATCATGGCAAAAACTAGAGCTGAGTACTCGTGTGTCGAGTGTGGCTGGACCGCAGCCAAGTGGGTTGGCCAGTGCGGTGAGTGCCAGTCCTGGGACACTGTCCAGCTAACAGCCCTTGGGAAGGGCCGTGGGATCGGTGTGGTGCGCTCAATCAGGCCCGCATTAATTGGCGAGAGCTTCGCTGCCAAGCCAATTACTGAAGTTTCCACCGACCAGGTCCACTCTCGACCAACCGGAGTTTCAGAATTTGACCGTGTTCTCGGCGGCGGCATTGTGCCAGGAGCAGTTGTGTTGCTTTCTGGGGAACCTGGTGTTGGTAAATCAACTCTACTTTTAGAAGTCGCTGCTAATAGTGCCAAGTCTGGTCTGAAAGTTTTGTATGTAAGTGGCGAGGAATCAACCGGCCAGATAAAACTGCGAGCCGATAGAACTGGAGCTCTCTCAAGCAATCTGTATTTAGCTTCTGAAAATGACTTGGCTACTGTTCTTGGGCAAATCGAGCACCTAAAGCCAGACCTGTTGATTGTGGACTCCGTGCAGACCATACTCGCCGGTGAGATAGATGGCGCGGCCGGTATGCCCTCTCAAGTCAGAGAGGTAGCGGCAAATCTGATCCGCGTCGCCAAGGAATCAAACCTTCCGATAATTCTCGTGGGCCACGTCACAAAAGATGGCACAGTAGCTGGACCCAGAGCGCTTGAGCATCTAGTCGATGTTGTTTGTCACTTCGAAGGAGATCGTCAAACCAGCTTGCGGTTTATCCGCTCATTCAAAAACCGCTTCGGCCCAACCGATGAAGTTGGCTGCTTTGAGATGACCGGAGACGGCATCGTGGAGGTTCCGGACCCAAGTGGACTGTTTTTGTCTAGGTCAGAAACTGAAGTTTCTGGAACCTGCGTGACTGTCACCCTCGAAGGCAAGCGTGCAATGATCTCTGAGATCCAAGCACTAGTTGTTAAAAGCTCAACAGCACAACCAAGAAGAGTGACCAACGGCGTCGATTCTTCAAGAGTTGCCATGCTGTTGGCAGTTCTTGAGCGGCGTGCTGGTCTTCGACTGTCGGAACTAGATGTTTACGTCTCAACGGTAGGTGGAGTAAAGGTATCCGAACCATCGGCTGATTTAGCAATTGCCCTAGCAATTGCATCAGCTATCAAGGACCAACCGATTTCTCACGACGTAGTGGCTTTTGGTGAAATAAGTCTGGCTGGAGAAGTCAGAAAGGTGAATCAATTAGCCATTCGGCAAAATGAGGCCAAGCGTCTTGGCTTTACCAAGGTGATTGACTCTAGTTTCACCCAGCTAAACAAAGCTCTTGCTGCCGGACTAAAGAGTTAGCTCAAAAAGCTAGTTCAAAACAAACTGTTGTGAGTTAGTTGATAGCTCTCCACTTACTTCAACCTTCAGGTGGTAGCTAGCTCCATCGGTAATCACTGGTGCTTGATCGGCTCCACAACCTGAACCACTTGAGAATACCTTCTCCCAAGCCGATGGCGGGCTGGACATAGTCTCGCCGGCAGGCAAGGTTATGTTGCCATCCTCAAGGCCGTCACGGTCACACTGCTCAGAACTCCAGATGTTTTGGTCGCCACTTTGGATGGTGAAGTATTGAGCTTTAGCGCCTGCGTTGAAGGTGCAATCGACAGAGTTAGTGTTGGTCAAAGAAAACCAAATATATGGAGTCTCGTCGGGCGCGAAGGCACTTTGATTTTCTCCACTTGACGAACCAACTTGGGCCTCAACAACCACCGTTCCCGGTGGGCAAGGCTCACCTGCCTCAACAACAACACTTGACTCGGCCATCCCGGTTGGAAGATCGAGTCCGTTAGTTGAAGGACCTGCCAACCAAGAAGAAATAGCACTAACCCCAGCCCAAACTAAACCAACGACAAGCACTAGGGCTACCAGCACAGCAAGACGCCGGCGGCGGTAAACCTCTGGGGACGGTCTTCTGGTTCTAGGCATCTGGGACATGCCTTCAAGTTTAGGTTTGAGACTATCTAGAGCCGCTTAAGCATGCGGGTGTTGCCCAAAGTATTTTGCTTGACCCTTGCAAGATCAAGAAACTCAGCGATACCTTCGTCGTGCGAGCGCAATAGCTCTGCGTAGACTTCGGGCTGGGTCCTTGATTAACCGCATTTGGAAATACTAGGCAGTTTTAGTTAGTGACTCACGCACTTTACTTGTGAAAACAAACTCCCCGTCAGCAAAGTCAACCTTGATATCGCTAGAGTTTTTAAGCTCCCCTTGAAGAATCTGCTCACTGATGCGGTCTTCGATTTCTCGCTGAACAGCACGGCGAAGCGGTCTTGCTCCAAGCGATGGCTCAAAGCCAAGCTCCATCAAGCGCTTCTTGGCAGCATCGGTTAGCTCCAAAGTCAGGTCGCGCTCTTCTAGGCGAACAGCAAGGCGCTTAATGAACAACTCGACAATTTGTAGAAGCTCTACCTGAGATAGCTGTGGGAAGACGATTGTCTCGTCAACACGGTTTAGGAACTCGGGCCTAAAGCTCTTCTTTAATTCTTCGTTGACCTTTGCCTTCATCAACTGGTAATCGTTATCGCTTGAACCCTCAAGGCTAAAGCCCATGGCTCCACGCGAGATGTCCCTGGCTCCAAGGTTTGTGGTCATGATGATCACGGTGTTCTTGAAGTCAATAACGCGGCCCTGACCGTCGGTCAGGCGACCTTCTTCAAGAATCTGCAGCAAAGAATTGAATATGTCCGGGTGAGCTTTTTCAATCTCATCAAACAAGACAACCGAGAACGGCTTGCGACGAACTTTCTCGGTAAGCTGGCCACCTTCTTCGAAGCCAACGAAACCTGGAGGAGCACCGAACAAACGAGACACTGTGTGCTTCTCACCATACTCAGACATGTCTAGAGAAATAAGTGCGTTTTCATCGTCGAATAGGAATTCAGCTAGGGCCTTAGCAAGCTCGGTCTTACCAACACCGGTAGGACCGGCAAAGATGAACGAGCCAGAAGGTCGCTTTGGATCCTTAAGTCCTGCGCGCTGACGGCGAATGGTCTTAGACAAAGCTGCGATGGCTTCTTCTTGACCAATGACGCGCTTGTGTAGCTCGTCTTCCATGAAGATCAGCTTTGCGCTTTCTTCTTCAGTCAGCTTGAACACAGGAATTCCTGTTGCCTGAGCTAGCACTTCAGCAATCAGACCTTCGTCAACGACTCCTTGAGCTGCCACGTTGCCTTTGCGGAACTGCTTCTCAAGCTGTGCTCGTTCAGCGGTGAGTTTTTTCTCCTCATCGCGTTTAGACGCGGCAAGTTCAAAGTCCTGACCCTCGATTGCCTTTTCCTTCGCAACCCTCACTGCCACAATCCGCTCTTCGATTTCACGAAGCTCCGGTGGCGAAGAAAGGATTGATAGACGAAGTCTTGCGCCGGCTTCGTCCAATAGGTCGATGGCCTTGTCCGGTAAGAATCGGTCGGTGACGTAGCGATCAGAAAGCGAGGCTGCTGCAGCGATTGCGCCGTCTGTGATCGAAACTTTGTGGTGAGCTTCGTAGCGGTCGCGAAGGCCCTTCAAGATGTTGATGGTGTGTGGAAGAGACGGTTCGTTGACCTGAACTGACTGGAAACGACGAGCGAGGGCTGCGTCTTTTTCGAAGTGCTTGCGGTACTCGTCCAGAGTTGTTGCACCAATAGTCTGGAGCTCGCCGCGGGCAAGCATCGGCTTCAAAATTGAAGCGGCGTCGATTGCACCCTCAGCTGCACCGGCGCCCACTAGCGTGTGAATCTCGTCAATGAAAGTAATGATGTCGCCACGGGTGCGAATTTCCTTGGTGACTTTCTTTAGTCTTTCTTCGAAGTCTCCGCGGTAGCGGCTACCAGCAATCAAAGAACCAAGGTCCAGTGTGTAAAGCTGCTTGTCCTTTAGGGTCTCTGGGACGTTGCCAGAAACAATTGCCTGAGCAAGTCCTTCAACAACTGCAGTTTTTCCAACTCCTGGTTCACCAATTAGAACCGGGTTGTTTTTTGAGCGTCGAGAAAGAATCTGCATTACGCGCTCAATTTCGCGCTCCCTGCCAATTACTGGATCAAGCTTTCCCTCAGCTGCGGCCTGGGTTAGGTTTTTACCGTACTGATCAAGAATCTGAGAACCCTTTTGCGGAGCAACTTGCTCTCCGCCAACCTGAACGGTCTCTTTGCCTTGGAATCCAGACAGAAGCTGAATCACTTGCTGACGAACTCGGTTGGTGTCAGCACCAAGACGAGTTAGCACCTGGGCGGCAACGCCCTCGCCTTCACGAATAAGACCAAGCAGAAGGTGCTCAGTTCCAATGTATGAGTGGCCAAGCTGAAGTGCTTCGCGAAGCGAAAGCTCAAGAACTTTCTTGGCTCTTGGAGTAAAAGGAATGTGACCAGATGGTGCCTGCTGGCCCTGGCCGATGATTTCTTGAACCTGGTCGCGCACTGCGTCTAGGTTGATGCCCAGGGACTCGAGGGCCTTGGCCGCTACTCCCTCACCTTCGTGGATTAGACCCAGAAGAATGTGTTCAGTTCCGATGTAGTTGTGGTTTAAAAGCTTGGCTTCTTCCTGAGCCAAAACAACGACTCGTCTGGCTTTATCGGTGAACTTTTCAAACATCTTTTGCTCCTTTTGAAAGGGTGAAAAATCACCCTAGATAAAGATGTTAACCAGCTAAAAGGCCCAAGGTAAGGCTTGTTCGCCCTAGGCGTTAGGGGCTTTTTTGCGCTTAGCGCGCTCTTCAGCCTCTATTTGGCTGTAGACCTTGCGCTCGGTGGCGTCAGCTCGGAAGATTCCTCGCATAACCACATAGAAAAGCAGGCCCATCAAAATCGGCGGAATCATGGACATGCCAAAATCAGCCAGCCATTCAAGCGGAGTGAGTTGAACTACTTCGATTTCTTCCATTTCAATTCGAGTTTACTTCACCAGTGGGAACAAAATGGTTTCGCGAATTCCAAGACCAGTCAAGCTCATCAGCAATCGGTCGATGCCCATTCCCATTCCACCCGATGGAGGCATTCCAAACTCTAGAGCTTTCAGGAACTCTTCATCCAGCTTCATCGCCTCTGGATCACCGGATTTGGCTAGAGCCATCTGAGCTACAAATCTCTCGCGCTGGATAACTGGGTCAACTAGCTCCGAGTAACCGGTTGCTTGCTCATAGCCACGAATGTATAGGTCCCACTTTTCAACTACGCCTGCTTTGTCGCGGTGATCCCGAGTTAGCGGTGAGGTATCGACCGGGAAATCCATAACAAAGGTTGGTTTTGTCAATGCTGGCTTTACGAAGTGTTCCCAAAGCTCTTCAACATACTTTCCATGGAGTGGGTGATCGATCTCAATCCCGACCTTGTCGGCCAGTTTCTTCAAATCGGCAATTGGAGTCTCCGGTGTTATTGCAACTCCTGCTGCTTCGGATAGAGACTCGAACATCGAAACCCGATCCCAAGTGCCCGAAAGGTCGTTTGTCTCGCCCTCTTCTAATTCAATAACCTGGGTGCCAAAGACATCCTGAGCGGCATTTTGGATTAGTTTCTGGGTCAGTTCTGCCATGGAGTTGTAGTCGCCATAAGCCTGATATGACTCGAGCATTGCAAACTCGGGGGAATGAGTGGAGTCAGCACCCTCATTTCTAAAGTTCCGGTTGATTTCATAGACCCGCTCAAGTCCTCCGACTAAGGCTCGCTTTAGGAAGAGCTCTGGGGCTATGCGAAGAAAAAGCTCCATGTCGAAGGCGTTCATGTGGGTCTTGAACGGTCTGGCTGACGCGCCACCGTGCATGACCTGAAGCATCGGGGTTTCAACTTCTAGAAAGTTATCTTGCGTAAAGGTATTTCTAAGCGACTGCATTACTTGAGAACGAATCCTAACAACTTCGCGAGCGCGGTCACGCACAATCAAGTCGATATACCTGTGCCGCACTCGGAACTCTTCAGAAAGATCGTTGTGAAGGTTTGGAAGGGGGCGAATTGTTTTTGCGGCCATTTTCCAGCTATCCACCAAGACGCTCAACTCACCGCGCTTAGAGGTTATTACTTCGCCCTCAACAAACAAGTGATCGCCTAGATCAACCAGTTCTTTATATTGCTCAAGAGATTCTTCGCCCACTTTGTCAAGGCTGACCATTGCTTGAATCCGGTCGCCTTCGCCCGACTGCAAAGTTGCAAAACAAAGTTTTCCGGTGTTTCTAGCAAAAACTACCCTTCCGGCAAGGGCAACTTTTTTGCCGGTTGCAACATCAATTTCAAGCTCAGGAAATTCCGCTTTTACTTCTGCGACGGTGTGGGTGATTGGGATCGAAACGGGATAGGCATCGTTTAAGTCATTTAGCTTTTCGCGCTTTGCCATTCGCACGGCGATTTGCTCAGGAAGATCCTCTGAATCGTTTTCTAGATTGTCAGTCATTGCTGCTTAGCTCTCCTAGAAGGTGATCAGCCTGTTATCAATAAGTCTTACCTCGCCCACGGTTGCGGCGACAATCATCAGCGCCTGACCGCTAAAACCTTCTTCGATTGGCTCGAAGCTTGCTGGGTTGACCAGGGCTAGATACTCAAGTTTAGCCTCAGGAGTTGCCGTAAACACGGAGCTTGCGGAGAAGTATGCACTCGACGCCCCACCCCCGCGCTCGGCAGCAAGGCAAGCCTCGTCTAACGCAGTCGGAAGAGTAAGCGCCACTGGAAGCTGGTGCTTCGACAATCTCTTGTTGCGACTAGAAAGCGCAAGGCCGCGTGAGTCTCGAACTGTCGGTGCCTCGAGAAGCTCGATTGGGTCGCGGATTCCGAGTGGGTTTTGTGCTGCCAGCATCTGCCTAATCAAAAACAGCTGCTGAGCATCCTTAGCACCGAAAACGGCAAAATCTGGCTGGACTATGTCAAATAATCTCGACACCACAGTGAGCATGCCATCAAAGTGACCGGGTCTTGCAGCACCTTCAAAGACTGAACCAATTTTGCCTGCGGTATGAGTCACGGAGAATTTGCCGTCGGGATAGATTTCGTCAACCGTGGGCAGAAATAGAATATCGACGCCGGCCTTAGCTAAGGCTTTGGCGTCGGCATCTTCACTTCTTGGGTAAAGTTCAAAATCCGCAGAGCTAGTAAATTGCAGCGGGTTCACAAATATGGAAGAAACCACAAGATCGGCTTGCTTTATTGCTAACGCAATCAAAGATAGGTGACCCTCGTGTATGGCTCCCATGGTCGGAATAAACGCTACTTTTTTTCCAGAGATTTTGGTCCGGGAGACCAGTAGTGCTACATCCGCTACTGTCCTCACGATCTTCATCTAGCTATCCCCTATCAAATCTTCCGGCAATATCTGGCGATGTCCCTTAGACAAAGCCTGATCAACCGAACTTTCTATAACTGGCGCAATAACTAGGGCTGGGTTGGCTACCCCGGCCTGCTCGAGCAGGCCAATTGCCTGATTAACTATCATGGCCGAAAAATTGCTAGCAACAGCGATTGCCTCGGCGTAGCTAGCCCGTGCCGAAGCTTCGATAATGATTGGCTCGGCACCCATCTCGATAACTAATGCCTGAGCTATGGGTAGGGCAACCAACGGTGCGCTAACAGCAAAGAAGCTTTCCTTCATGCGATTGATATCCAAGCTGGTGCCGGTAAAGCGCATCGCAGGGTGAATAGCCAACGGAATTGCTCCGCTGGCTACTGCCGCCTCAAGAATTTCATGATCAAACTCAGCAGCTAAATGAACCACCAGCTGACCTTTCCTCCACGAATCAGAAAGTCTTTCCACGGTAGAAGTTATTTCGGTTGCTGGGACTGATAGCAAAACTAAATCGGCAGCAGCGAGAATTTCTTCGTCGGAAAGCTTTTTGGCAGTTGGCAATAACACATCCAGGTTGTCCTCGTTCTCGAGCGGAGCTTTTGAAACTGCCACCACCATATGCCCTGCCTGGCTGAGAGCTTGAGCCATCGCAATTCCCGAAAGCTCTTGGCCCACCACTCCGATGCTTAGCCTTCCCTGCTTCACCCGGTCACCGCCTGATCTGAATCAGGATTTTCATCCTGCGGTAGGCGACAAATTTGTTCAGTCACAAATGCTGCAATCACCAATACGACGCTGGCGATTATCCCGAGGATGTTTTGTAAAACGAGAGTTTGGGCAACCACGGCTCCAGAAAGTTGGAAGATAACTACACCAATATGCCATCCGGCAAAAAGTGCGCCAGCAATTGCACTTGCTTTAGCTAACAAAAGCACTCGCACTGCATAAAATGGATCCACCCGTTTTGGTCTTTTGGGGCCAGCTGCCTTGAGAGCGTTTCGGTATCGCCAGATTGGGATTGAAAGCCCTAGTAAGACAGTGGCTATGGCCCCAAGTGTGATCAGTAAATTAGCTGGGGAAACTGGCACTTGGAATCCTCGTCCAACCAAAACAGTTGCTCCGAAAAACCCAGTCAGTGCAGCTGAAGCGGCGATCAGAAGTAAGAATGAAATCTTGGTGGGCTTCATGACTGAACAGTCACCTCTCCAGACATGGAGCTAGCCAATTCAGAAACTTTTCCATGCCCTGGCAAAATTGCCGCCTCGTCCATCATGGCCCAGGGCACCAAAACAAAGGCACGCTGATGCGACCAGGGGTGGGGAATGGTCAGGTGTTTTGAGGATTTGAAGACATCCTCGTAAGTGATGATATCGATATCTAAGGTCCTCGAGCCCCATTTATGCAATCGGATACGACCGTGCAGGTTTTCTATTCGGGTAATTTCCTCAAGAAGTTTCTTTGGTCGAAGCTGGGTTGCAATTTTGACAACACCGTTTATGTAACTCGGGATTGACTCATCGAGGCCAGTTGCGGTTAACGCCACCGACTCAACGAGCGGGGAGCGCTCAAGAACACGAATTTTCTTTTGAGCAGCAAGCTGCTCTATTGCTGTTTCGATGGTTTTTTGTCGGTCGCCCAAGTTAGCGCCTAAAGCTAGAACCGCAATTTTCCAGCCCCGCATCAGTTTTGCCTTTTAGCCTTTGCGGTCACCGCTACGGTGTCGAAGTAAAGATCGATTGGAGCATCCGGCTTGGAAACGGTGATTTTTACCTTCTTGGCCCAAGGGCTAGCAGCAAACAAAATCTCATCAGCTAGGCGCCTCGACAGTGTCTCAAGTAAATTCACTGGATTGTTTCGCACGTTCTCTGAAATCAGATGGGCTATCTCCGCATAGCTGACGGTATTAGCTACGTCATCAGTTGCTGTGGCGCGGTCGGCGTCGATTGAGATGCTTGCGTCCACGATAAAGTACTGACCATCAACACGCTCGTGCTCTTGAACACCGTGGTAGCCATAAACCCGAAGGCCTTTTATCTGAATCTTTTGGGTCATGGCTCAACTCTGCCCGTTGGATTCCTTATTCGCAAACGCAAGGGCTTCAACCACCTTGATGGCATCAAGAGTTGTTGAGACATTGTGGACCCTAACTCCCCAGAGCTTGCGCTGGAGCAATAGGGCTGTCAAAACAGCCGTAGCTAAATCGCGGCGCTGGTTGCTAACGCCGGTTGAATCTTCTGGCTCTAAAGCGCCAGCGATGAAGCGCTTCCTAGAAGCACCCACCAAAATCGGAAGTCCAAGTTTTTCCAGTTCATCAAGACGCGCCACCAGGTGCCAGTTTTGGGCAATATCTTTTGCAAAACCAAGACCTGGATCAATAATCAGTCGATCTCTAGAAATTCCTGCAGCAACTGCTTTGGATACTCTTTCGCTGAGTTCATTGGCAACATCAATGGCAACCGATTCATAGTTGTTCATCGAATCCATGGTTTCGCTAAAGCCGCGCCAGTGGCTGACAACGTATTTGCAATCTAGATCCTTTAGTTCTGCAAACATCTGCTCGTCAGCAAGTCCACCTGAAACATCGTTAACAATTTTTGCCCCGGCTGCCACAGCAAGCGCTGCTGTTTGAGCGTTCATGGTGTCAATGCTGATTAAAGCTTTACTGTCAATGAAATGAGGGTTGTTAATCAGGGCCCTAATAACTGGAAGTACTCGTGCTTGCTCGTCTTCGAGCTTGACCCTCAAAGCTCCTGGCCTTGTTGACTCGCCGCCTAAATCAATGATGTTGGCGCCTTCTGCAACCAGGTTAAGTGCGTGCTGGGTGGCCTGGTCTGCATCTAGAAACTCGCCCCCGTCTGAAAAAGAATCGGGGGTGATGTTTAAAACTCCCATGATCAACGGCCTGGTGAAATTCACCATGTTCTCATTTTGCAATCAGGGCCATGATCTCTTGTCGGGCGATGGGTTCGCTAAAGGTTCCAAGAGCTTTCATTGTTACGGTGTTAGCCTCTGGCTGCCTAGCTCCTCTAGAGGCCACGCAGTGGTGTCTGGCTTCAATCACAACAATCACGCCAAGTGCGCCAAGACCTTGTTGAATTGCTTCGGCAATTTGTGAGGTTAGGTTTTCTTGGAGCTGCGGTCTTGCCGACAAAACCTCAACTAGCTTAGGAAGTCTTCCCAGTCCAACCACCTTGTCCTTGGGAAGGTAAGCGATGTGTGCAACACCGGTGAAAGGCAAAAGGTGGTGTTCACAAATCGACACCAGCTCAATGTCTTTGAGAATCACAACGTCGTTTTGTTCAGCTGGAAAGGTATCTGAAAGTATGGCGAGCGGGTCAACCCCGACTCCCTTGAAGAATTCTTGGTAAGCCTCCGCAAATTTCTCCGGGGTTGCTAGAAGCTCGGAGCGATTGGGGTCTTCGCCTATTGCGGTGATTAGCTCAGTCACCGCACTCTTGATGCGATCAATGTCAACCAATTACTTCTTCTTGACTGCCCTTGCAGGCTTTTTAGCGGCAGGTTTCTTCGGAGCCGGCTTTTTCGGAGCTGGCTTTTTAGGGACTGGCTTTTTCGCTGTGAGTTTTTTCGATGCTGATTTTTTGGCAGCTTCTTTGGTGGCTTTGGCGTCGGCTCTTTTCTTAGCTGCAACCTTGGCTGTAGTTGACCCCTTGGCTGGAATCGGAATTGGGCCCTTTCTCGAAACTGGCCGGGATGTCTTCGACAGCCAAAGTTTCCGCTTAGGAACTTTCTTGACAGCCTTAAATATCCTTTTGATGTCGTCCGGGTTCAAAGTTTCCTTTTCCATCAGCTCTTTGGCCATGGCATCTAGCACTTTGCGGTTAGTGTTTAGTGCTCGGTAAGCCTCGTCGTGAGCATTGTCAAGAATCTTTCTGATCTCAACATCAATCTGGTGAGCTACCTCATCGGAATACTCCCTGGCTTGTGCCATATCGCGACCGATAAAGACCTCGCCGCCTCCGCCGTACGAAACAACTCCAACCGAAGATGAGAAACCGTAAAGAGTAACCATTTGTCGAGCAATTTTCGTCGCCTTCTCAAAATCGTTAGATGCGCCAGTTGTTGGATCGTGGAACACGATTTCTTCAGCTGCTCTTCCGCCAAGTGCGTAAGCAATCTGGTCAAGCAATTGATTTCTAGTAACTGAATAGCGATCTTCCATAGGAAGCACCATGGTGTATCCAAGGGCTCTGCCTCTTGGCAAGATGGTGACCTTGGTC
>WLGB01000023.1 GCA_009703455.1 Actinomycetota bacterium | reverse complement strand
TCTGTGGTTGTGGCTGCACAACCTGAAAGAACTAGTGCAGCAGCGGCAGCTACGGCAGCAATTCTTGTGATTTTCTTAAGCAACTGTGTTGTTCCTTTCGATTTGCCGACTGGACCAGCCGAACACTTTTTTCCCAGTAGCGTCCATCTCAACTGAGTTGACCGACCCACTCAAAAAGAACTGGCCGGTCGTCCTCGAACAAATATTGCCTCCACCTAGTTCAGAACTTAGAATCAGGTGAACGCTCACATTTTGAGGGCAGGTCTAGTTTGCCACCTTTTGGGGGCCTAGGTAAGGGGTTTTGGTCCCTGTCCGTAAACGTTTTGGTAACGATTAAATAACCTGTCAATAACCCCCCGGGGGAGCTTTTTAGGCCTTGCAAACCGCATTCCTAAGGTGTTTGCCAGCTGTATGGCCAAAAACGAAGATTTTGCGGCGTCTTCACACATGACCGCAGCCTTCAGGGCTGATTTGGCGTCCTGACCGATAGCAAAGACCCCGTGCTGGGCCATAAGCACAGCTTTCGAACGGTGGCCAGCCAGGGTCTGGACGACTCCACGCCCAATCGAATCGTCGCCAATCTCGGCGAAAGGCCCAACCGGAATCTCCCCTCCAAATTCGTCCGCTATAGCAGTCAAGACGCAGGGGATTGGCTTTTTTACGGCGGCAAAGGCGCAGGCGTAGTTCGAGTGGGTGTGAACCACACCCCCAACCTCAGACATGTTTTTGTAAACGTAAGCATGAGCAGCAGTATCGCTAGATGGGGCAAATTCTCCGTCGAGCACATTGCCGTCTAGATCGCAGTAAACCATAGAGTCTTGAGTTAGCTCCGGATACATCAATCCGCTCGGTTTAATCAAAAAGCCACCCTCAACACGTTGAGAAATGTTGCCGCCTGACCAAACCACCAAGCCTGCATCGAATAATTGCTGATGAAGATTTAGCAGGGAAAATCTAGCTTCTGAAAAGTTATTTGGCACTTGCAGCCTGCCTTCTTAAGCTCTTGAGTCGCTTCATTACATCGTTTGTTCCACGACCGAAGTAATCGTGGAGCAGTTCATATTCCGCATACAGCAGATCGTAGGCCGTGGCGCGCTCTTCGTTGGGTTTATAAAGTGCCGGTGTAACACTACCCATCGCTTCTGACGCATCCAGGACCGAAGAATAGGCACCGGCCGCAACAGCTGCGTGAATTGCTGACCCCAGAGCAGGACCCTGCTCAGAATTGATGACACTCAACGGAAGCCTGGTGACGTCGGAGTAGAGCTGCATCAAGAATTTATTCTTGAGCAATCCTCCGGCAACAATAAACTCGGTCACGGGAATTCCTGAGTCTCGGAAAGTTTCGACAATTTTTCTGGTACCGAAAGCAGTTGACTCCAGAAGTGCTCGATAGCCATCTTCGGCCTTGGTTGTCAAAGTTGCTCCTAACAGAACTCCAGAGAGCTCGTGATCGACCAACACCGAACGGTTCCCCGAATGCCAGTCCAAAGCAACCAGTCCATGCTCTCCAACATTTTGCTCAGCTGATAAATCAGTTAGGTGCTCGTGGATTGATTTGCCAAGCTTGTCGGCTTCCTCGAAGTAGCGTCCTGGTACCTGGTTATTGACATACCAGGCGAAGATATCTCCAACGCCGGACTGGCCAGCTTCGTAACCAAAGTATCCCGAGACAATGCCGCCATCAACGACGCCACACATGCCTGGAACTTCCGCCAGCTTGTCGCCGTTCATAACGTGACAGGTAGACGTACCCATAATTGCCACCATTTGGCCGGGTTTGGTGGCTTTGGCAGCCGGGGCTGTCACGTGAGCGTCAACATTTCCAACCGCCACGGCGATGCCCTCCGGTAGTCCGGTCCAGGAGGCAGCCTGAGCGGTCAGGGTTCCAGCCTTGTCGCCGAGCTGGCCAATTTCGTGATCAATCTTTTTCGCAAAGGAGGCAAAGTCTGGATTGAGTGCCGCGAAGAACTGCTCTGATGGATACTTACCGTCTTGCAAGTTACCCTTGTATCCGGCGGTGCAGGCATTGCGTATATAGTTTCCAGATAACTGCCAAATGATCCAGTCCGCGGCTTCGACAAACCGATACATATGGCTATAGATCTCAGGATCTTCTTCTAGAAGTTGGAGTCCCTTGGCTAGTTCCCACTCCGAGGAAATCTGTCCGCCGTAGCGTGGGAGCCAGTACTCGTTCATTGCTCTTGCAGTTTCGTTAATCCGATCAGCCTGCGGCTGAGCTGCGTGATGCTTCCAGAGCTTTACGTAGGCATGGGGTCTGTCTTTATACTCGGGTACTTGGCTAACCGGTGTGCCGTCTTCGATGACAGGGACCATAGTGCAAGCTGTGAAGTCGGTTGCTATACCTATTACTTGTGTAGGGTCGATGCCTGAAAGCTTCACAGCTTCTGGCACTGCATTTTTCAATACTTCAACATAGTCGTGGGCATCTTGTAGAGCCCAGTCGGGAGGAAGTAGCTCCCCAGAGAAGTTAAGCTTCTCATCCATGACAGCGTTTGGATAATCAAAAGCAGCACTCGCCAACTCCTGACCATCGGAGACCCGAACTACCACCGCTCTTCCGGATAGGGTTCCATAGTCAACCCCGATTACAAACTGCTGGTCTTTCATCGCCTTTTCCTTCTCTTGATAAATCATGTTAGCGATAACAGCTAGCGGACAGAAACCGTTGAATTCTGGCTAGTAAATTGAGGGCGGGGTCGTTGAATCTCTAACGACAAGCTCCGGAATTAGTCTGTCGTGACCGAGGAGCCGCTGACCATTAATCGTGTCCAGCAGCAGTGTCATCGCAAGTGTGCCCAGGGCTTCGAAGTCCTGACGAACAGTAGTTAGGGGTGGAGATAAGTATGGAGTCTCAGGAAGGTCATCAAAGCCCACGATGCTTATTCGTTCCGGAACCAAAATTCCACGCAACCGGAAGGCGTGTAGTAACCCCATGGCTAAGTAGTCATTGGCGGCAAAGATCGCTGTAGTCAGAGGCTGGTCTATGTTCAGCTGCATGCCAATTCGGTATCCGGTGTCTATGTTCCAGTCGCCATCGATGATCTTTGGTACCAATGACGCACTTAGCATGGCGGAGCTATATCCCGAGATTCGGGCATTGGATTCGAACCAAAGTTTTGGCCCACTGATGTGGATGATCTGAGAGTGCCCCAGCTCAATCAGGTGGTTGGTGGCCGCGGTCGCCCCGGCAAAGTTGTCCATGGAAACCGCCTGCTCGTCCATGCGATACATGCTGTCGATGGTAATAACCGGTACCCCACGGAGTCGGTCCCGGGCAATATCGACCGCAGTAGTTTGCGGAGTGACAATCACCAGACCTTCTATACCCAACTTTTGAAGGTAATCAATACCTTCAATGATTGATTCGGGAGAATCTGGATCGATACTGGTTGTAATAGCGAAGAAGCCACCCTTACGGGCAGTCTTCTCAAGTTTGTGAACTACCATTGCGGGTCCTGTGAAATCAGTATCAGATGCCAGGATCCCGACAATGTTGGATTTTGAAGTCACCAGCGCGCGTGCTGCAAGGTTTGGGCGATAGCCCAAGGTTTGCATGGCTTGTTCAACTCGCTCGCGAGTTTCCGGCTTCATTCCCTGATAGTTGTTAATCACTCGTGAGACCGTCTGGTGGGAGACTTCGGCCAGTCTCGCGACGTCGTAGATGTTTGGTTGCTTGGAGTTAGCTGGCATGACTTAATACCTTCTCAAATCTGGAAAAGCAATCTTGAACAAGTTTTTCCCATTCAGGCTTTTCTGCATCCGTCAGGGTCTTTGTACAATTCAAGATAATGTCAGTTCCATTCTGTTTCTCGGTAAGACGAAAATCCAGCTCTCCGTGAAGTTCGGTAAGCAAAATCACTCGCCTTGGAATATCTATCCGAGCATAGGTCCCGCCGTAGTTTTCTTCGTTGACAGTGAATTTCAACCTGGCTCCCAAGCGAGGATCAAACTTGGTAAAGCGAACGAGCCAGCTCTCTACCCCCACTTGGGTAGTCAAAAGCTTCAGAACTTTGGCAATCAAAAGATTGCTTGTAGCTTCAAAACTACGTTTAGCAGTGGGTCTTGAGTTGTCTGGCTTTGGGGAAGGCCTAAAGCCCACCCAGCTATCGGACATCAGGTGGTCCGCTCGGTTGCCTGGAAGGTGTATCCAGAGACTGCGAAGAGCATCGCTAGCGCTGAGTGAGAAAGAAACAGCGGGGTTCCAAACTCGCTGAACCAGTCACCGCCAAGAAGTGGGTTGAGCCAAATCAGAGAAACAGGAACAAACAAACATGCAAGATATGCCTTCGCCTGGATGCCAGTGACCGTCGCCCATACGCTTGCCCCGATAGCAAGAAATGACATGTAACTTGGATAGCCGTCGGTGACGGCAACGAAAGTTTCAAAACCAAGCAAAAATGCAACCACGAGAGCTATCGCGCTCGGTCGTGGTTTAGCCGGTCTCTTTCCCAGCACCGACCAGTTCAGCTTTGCATCCATAGTCAAACTTTAGCCGAGCGAATCAGCTGGCGGGCTTGGACATTAGCGAAGCGGTTCTGCCAAACGGTAGTAGGCGCTTGAAAATGCCAACTCCTTGCGGAATGAGCGAAGACTAGTGTCTTTGTCTATTTGAACTAGCTCAGTTTTTGCAATTCGAGCAAAGTCCTCCAGGGTCTCGTTGGAAACAGAATTAGTCAAAACTGTGTGGTGGCTTCCTCCGGCCAGCATCCAAGCCTCGGCTGATTCGGCAAGCGAGGGCTTTGGTTCCCAAACGGCTCTAGCAACAGGGAGCTTTGGGAGATCTTCGGTTGGCTCAACTATGTCGATTTCATTTGAAATGATTCGGAACCGATCGCCGATATCAACCAGGCAGACCACCCGGCCAGCTGCGGGGGTTGCAGTAAATACCATGCGAACTGGATCTTCTTTGCCACCAATCCCTAGTGGGTGAACCTCAATCTTTGGCTTTGCCTTTGTAATCGTTGGGCAAACTTCGAGCATGTGAGCTCCAAGTACCTTTGGGCTACCGGGCCCGAAGTGGTAGGTGTAGTCCTCCATGAAGGAAGTGCCACCGCCTGACTTGGTCATTGACTTCATAATTGCCAGCAGCGCCGAAGTCTTCCAGTCACCCTCGCCACCAAAGCCGTAGCCATCCGCCATCAGGCGCTGGATTGCAAGTCCCGGGAGCTGACGCAACTGCCCTAAGTCTTCGAAGTTACTGGTGAGCGCGTCAAAGTTTCCAGCTTCTAGAATTTTTCGAAGGGCAAGTTCGATTTTTGCTCCGTAAACCAAGGACTCGTGGCGAGCGCCACCGGCCTTGAGCTCAGCTGCAACCTCGTAAAGCTCCTCATACTTTTTGGTAAGAACTTCAGCGTCTTGATCCGATACCTTGGCAACCTCATCAGCCAAAGTGTTGACGCCAAACTGCTCGATAGACATTCCAAACTGCATCTGTGCTGAAACTTTATCCCCGTCGGTCACGGAGACAAATCTCATATTGTCGCCGAAGCGAGCAAGCTTTAGGTTCTGAGACTTATTCCATCCGATGCAGGCATAAACCCAAGCATCAACGCGGTCCTTGACCGCTTGCTCGCTCGGGTGGCCAACAACAATTTTTCTTGCAATCGCCATACGGGAAACCAGGTGTGCATACTCGCGGTCACCGTGAGCTGCCTGGTTCAAGTTCATGAAGTCCATGTCGATGGTCCCCCATGGAAGGGATTGGCCGGCCTGAGTGTGAAGATGAAGAAGTGGCTTGCCCAGAGCATCAAGGCCAGCAATCCACATCTTGGCGGGAGAGAAAGTGTGCATCCAGGTGATAACTCCGATGCAGTTGTCATCGGCTGTGGCATCAAGCATGGTTCGACGAATGGCGTCGGGAGTCTTTAGCACGGGCTTCCAAACTAGCTTCACCGCAGAGCTGATTCCATTGGCAAGCTCGGAGGAGACCTTCTCGGACTGCTCAGCTACCTCTTTTAAGGTCTGCTCGCCGTAAAGGTTCTGGCTGCCTGTCAAAAACCAAATTTCTTTTGCTGCACTGGCCATGCTATTGATCCTTCTAATATTTGAAATCACTGTCCACCGTTTAGGTTCCCGCCCATACTAACCCCCTGAAGCTGGGAGGCCGAAACCCCAAGGGAAGCGGTCAGCGCAGCCTGGGGATTTGTTGCAGCTAAAAGGTAAATCCAGTATTGTTTTGTCTAACAACTTTCACCCAAGGAGCAACCGCCATGTCAGAACTGCGAATCTCGCAATCTGCTGGTTTTGCTATGGGTATGTCAATGATGTCTATGGAGCGAATGCTCTAGACGCTTAGCTTCTAACGTGTTTTTCAACGGTGAACTAAGCCGCGAGGGTGAAGCCTCGCAAAAACCTTCTAACCCAATTAGGTCACAGATCTTTACAAATGGGCTATCGCTGGCCCGGCAATCCTCCAACTAATAGCGCAACACCTACGAACCAAAAAGGAAAAAGATGAACACAGATCCAGCAAAATGGGGCTTTGAGACTTCACAGATACACGCAGGCGCTCAGTCAGATCCAACCACCAACTCACGAGCTACACCTATCTACCAGACCACTGCTTATACGTTTGATTCAAGTGAGCACGCAGCAAAGCTTTTTGGTCTAGCCGAGTTTGGAAACATCTACACCCGAATCATGAATCCGACTCAGGATGTCGCAGAAAAGCGTATTGCGGCTCTTGAGGGTGGCACAGCAGCTTTGCTTCTTGCTTCTGGTCAGGCTGCTGAAACTTTTGCAATCCTAAACATTGCTCAAGCTGGCGACCACATCGTTTCGTCATCAACTGTTTACGGCGGAACCTACAACCTGTTCAAGTACACACTTCCAAAACTTGGAATCACAACTACTTTCGTAGAGAACCAGGATGACCTGAAGGAATGGGCTGCGGCAGTGCAGCCGAATACCAAGGCTTTCTTTGCCGAGACCATCGGTAACCCAAAGGTTTCAATTTTGGATATTGAAGGTGTAGCCGATGTTGCGCACAAGAACGGCGTGCCACTTTTGGTGGACAACACCGTTGCAACCCCTTACCTGATTCGTCCACTCGAGCACGGAGCCGACATTGTCCTGCACTCTGCCACCAAGTTTCTAGGCGGTCACGGGACCATTGTTGCCGGTGCAATTGTTGACGGTGGAAAATTTGAATGGAGTAAGTCCGATAAATTCCCAGGGCTTACAACACCTGACCCTTCCTACCACGGCGTAAACTACAGCGCGGCTCTGGGAGATTCGATTGCTTACATCATCAAAGCGCGCGTGCAACTACTTCGCGACATTGGTGCAGCAATTGCCCCGGCAAGTGCTTGGCAGCTCATTCAAGGAATCGAGACTCTAAGCCTTCGGATTGAGCGACACGTTGAGAACGCAGAAAAGATTGCGCACTTCCTTGAGAAGCACAAGCAGGTTGAATCAGTGAACTATGCGGGACTTGAGAGTTCACCTTGGTACCAAGCAGCAAAGAAGTACGCACCGAAGGGCGCTGGTGCAATCGTTTCATTCGAGATAAAGGGAGGCGTAAAGTCAGGTTCAAAGTTTGTAGACTCACTCAATCTCTTTAGTCACGTAGCCAACATTGGTGATGTGCGATCTCTTGTAATACACCCGGCATCAACCACCCACTCTCAACTGACTCCTGAACAGCAGCTAACAGCCGGTGTGACTCCTGGGCTCGTTCGTCTGTCTGTTGGGCTAGAGTCTGTGGATGACCTAATTGCAGATCTGGAGACAGCTTTCGCGGCAGCCAATTAAACAGGCGAATTAGGTATGGGCGATGTGTTGATTTCCTAAATGGATTTTCAAACATAATCCCAAGATTTAGTATCGTCACAGTTCATCACTGAGGAGCAGAGCCGCCAACATATTGGCGTCTCTGCTCCTGAGTGGTAATTGGCGCCACGGTGACCAGGCTGAGGATTGTCAATTCGAATCTTTTTGGAACCTTCAGCTGGAACGTTTTTCAGTGTCTAAGTCAATATCTGCTCGCATTTGAAACCTGGAGTACCCAATCAAGCAAAATACGACTGGAGCAACCACCTGGACTTTTTGAAGGCGGGCAATAAGGTCTAGTAGCCGCGCCTAAGCAGGGCCGGTAGGCCAAGTAAGGTAGCCGCGATCCAAATGCTCTTTGGGTTGTAGGCCAGTCTCCATAGACCTCCGTGGATAGCCGAGAAACTTTGGAGTTCGGTTGTGGTGTCCTTGTTTGAATAAGCACTTGCATCTAAGACGTCTCGCACTAGAGCAGCAGCTGATGCTGACTTAGCAACGTCCACCTCAAAAGGCTTCACGCCAAATAGCGGTGCACCTTGGTAGCTAGCCCTAAGAATTTTGTGACTCAGTACGGATTGTGTTCGAGCGGGCGGAGACACCTGATAGGAAACTCTGAATCCGGCAAAGTGTGCAAGATATGCTCGCCAGCGCTGAGTTCTCTTTGAAAACGAGTAACTTGGTCCCTGCTGCTGAACTGAGGCATCTATCAGCACTAGCTTTTCTCCAGACTCTGAATCAAAAAACTTTGGCTTGGCTGGACGAGCGGCATTGAATAGACCGAGGAGACTGTCTCGGATTATTCGACCACTTGAGCGATGAGCAAATCTTTCAACTTGGTTTTGCCCAATTGACGCGGGGCCTGGAGTGGAGTCCGTTGGGGTTGCTAACCAACTAAGGATTAGCTTGTCGTTGGAAAAATTCTTCATTGCTATTTCTGCCAGCGACTCTTGCACGCCTTGAACTCGAACATGGTCTACTTTTGGCGTGTAGGCGTATAGCCCGAGTATGAACTTTGATTTTGCTTTTGCATACAACTGGTTCATCCAACTTGCGATTTCTTGAGAGTGCTCGAGGATGTCAAGACCTGCAATGTTTGCCAGCTGCTCATCGGTTAGTTCTGAAAGCGAGGTTGATCGGTCAGCTCTCATAACCGGAACTAGCATGGAACCGCCCGATGCGCGAGCCATGGCAATAAGTTTTGTCCACGTGGCTGGCTTATTTCTGGCCAGCACAGCAACTTGACCGCCCCAGCTAAGCCAGCTCTCGGTTGGGGCAAATTCAGCCGCCCCGGCAACTGCAAACAGTAAGTTGCCATCGAGAGTGAGATTGGGATTTTGGTCTAAAAAGCGAAAACTCTCCATCAGCCCAGGCTCGGCCCAACCGGCTTTAGCCCAGAACTCGGCCAGCGGCTCAAGTGCGCCGGTGTGCGAAGCAACAGCAATTGGCATGGCCTGTCCAGTGCCGTTGATCACAACTGTTTCAACAAGGTCGGCTGAAAATCCAGTTTCGATCACTTCGGAAAGTTTTGTTCCTGATGAAGTGTGCAGGTGAGATCGGAACACATTGAGCCCGGAAGTTGCTATTAGGGCTAGCTGGGCAGGGCTCTTTCCTTCTTCTATTGCTAGCTGGGCATAAAGCCGCAAATACCACTTGCGCCAGTCCGGGGAGCCAAGGATGTCTTTTGCAAGTTCTGGATTATCAGTGACTGCAGCCGCCATAGTGCGTCGAGCGAACTCGCTCGAGCGGATATCTTTCCCGGTGGCCGGGTCAATAAATCTTATGGACACCGACCAAGCCTATTGTCTTAAGCGGGAATGGCTAAAGCTTAGGTACTGTTGGATAATTCAAGGAGAAAACTCATGTCAGAGCTAAAGTCCAAAAACATCCTCGTTCTAGGGGCATCAGGCGTACTGGGTTCACTAATAGCCACCAAGCTACTTAGTCAAGGCGCCGTGGTGATGGCAACCTCATCCACCCTTGAATCGGCCGAGAAAGTACCTCACGCCTGCAATCCTAGACTTCTGGTTGACTTATCCAATCAAGAATCTATTCAGGTACTAATTGATTACCTGATTGACTCTGAGGTAAAAATTGACGGCATTATTAATGCCACCGGTGTCGTGGCGTTTGGAAATTACACAGAGCTGTCAGCAGATGTTCTTTACAAACTTTTTGCAGTAAACACCACTGGCCCAATTCAGTTGATTCAAGGTCTACTTCCTACGCTCAAGGCATCGGCAGCAAGTGGAAATGATCCTTTCGTCGTGACCATTTCTGGTGTGGTGGCTGAAACGCCTATGGCTGGACTAGCCGCCTACTCAGCAAGCAAGTCTGCCCTGCACTCCTTCTCGCAGGCAATCTCAAGAGAACTGCGCCGGGACGGGATTAGGGTCTTGGACGCTCGGCCAGGACACACCGAAACCGGGCTTGCCGACCGAGCAATTGGTGGAACAGCCCCAGCGTTTCCAACTGGGATGAGCGCCGAACAAGTCGCTGAACGGATCGTCACTGCCATAGTAGAAGGCGAAAAAGACCTCCCGAGTACTACCTTTTAGGCATTTCGAATAGCCGGCATGGCTTGTTAGTAAACTTCTCGAGATGAGCCAAATTAGAAAAGTGACCGCAAAGCTGTTTGACGGTCGCGATATCCACTACTTCGACGACGCTGGCTCCAGCCACCCACAAACTCGCAAGGCGGATCTTCGAGAACCAGCCAAGCGACCAGAGTTAGCTCAGTTGCGCCATGATCCACTTACTGGCGAGTGGATTGCGGTTGCCGCACACCGTCACACCCGGGCCTTTTTTCCCCCCACAAATCAGTGTCCGCTATGTCCCGCAGCGGAGGGAAACCTAAGTGAAATTCCAGACAATTTTGACGTGGCGGTTTTTGAGAATAAAAATCCTGCCTTTGGCGCTTTAGAGCCTGGCCAAAGCTCAGAAGATTGGTCGATTGGTGAAGCTGTTGCCCTTGGCTCCACAAGGCCTGCTGTAGGAAGATGTGAGGTTGTGGTCTTTAGCCCCAAGCACGAGGGCTCTCTGGGACAAATGCCAGTATCTCGAGTTCACACCGTGCTTGAGGCATTGGCTGATCGAACAGATGAACTCCAGCGACTGCCTGGAGTCAAGCAAGTATTTCCATTCGAAAACCGGGGACAAGAAATTGGTGTGACTTTGCATCACCCCCACGGTCAGATCTATAGCTATCCGTATGTCACACCTAAGACTGGGAAACTTTTGGCTGAGGTTTCAAAAAATGCCTCGCTCTTTGATGAAATATTGAAGTTCGAAGCAACCTCCAGCAGAGTGCTTATGGAGTCGGATTCTTTCATCTCCTATGTTCCTTTTGCAGCCAGGTGGCCCATCGAGGCTCACCTTCTGCCAAAACGTAACGTCACAAACCACGCGGAGCTAACCTCAGACGAAAGGCTCGAGTTAGCAAGTTTGTATGCAAGCTTGCTAAACGCTTTCGAAACTGTATACGACACTCCTTCGCCATACATTGCAGCCTGGCACCAGGCCCCAGTGGTAGCTGGTGGACAGAATCTTCGTCTTCAGCTTCAGATCACATCACCACGACGAGCGGCCGACAAATTAAAGTATTTGGCCGGTTCAGAGTCAGCCATGGGTGCCTTTATTGCAGACATCCCAGCTGAGACCATCGCGGATCAGCTAAGGCAAGCCCTTTCTTGAGCGTGGCCTCGACGCAAACGGCTGCCGAAGGATTCAAATCTCGATTTGGAGGAGTCCCCGAGGGAGTGTGGTCGGCACCTGGCCGAGTAAATCTAATCGGTGAGCACACCGACTACAACGAGGGATTTGTCCTCCCTTTTGCAATTGACCGAAGAACATTCGCCGCCGTCTCTCTTCGTGCCGACAGTATTGCGAGGGTTGCTTCCTCGTTTACCGAGCAGGTAATCGAGATATCGGTGGCTGATGTTTCTAATCAAACCGTTTCGGGTTGGTCTGCATATCCCCTAGGAGTGGCCTGGGCTCTAATCCAAGCCGGATCGAATGCTCAAGGCTTTGATTTGTTCGTCGATTCAAACGTTCCGGTCGGTTCGGGTCTTTCATCTTCGGCTGCATTGGAATCATCAGTGGCTATAGCTCTAAATGAGTTATGGGGGGCCGGCCTACACAAAAGCCAGTTAGCAAAAATTGGCCAACGTGCTGAAAACGAAATTGTTGGAGCGCCGACGGGAATTATGGATCAAACCGCTTCGCTGTTTGGTGTGACCGACCACGCCGTTTTCTTAGACTGCCGAACTCTTCACTCCGAAGCAATTGCGCTTGGGCTCAAGCAAAATTCACTGGAAATTGTTGTCATGGACACTAATGTTTCACACCGTCTGGTGGACGGCGGATACGCATCCCGACGGGCTGCCTGTGAATCCGCAGCAAGGGACCTTGGCGTCACATCTCTAAGAGATGTTTCGGTTGAAGACTTAGAAGATGCCAAGCTTAAACTCGATCCACTAGTTTTCAAACGACTCCGTCACGTTGTAACAGAAAACGCCCGCGTGCTTGAGACTGTGAAGCTGCTCAAAAAGGGTGGTCCGCTGGCAATTGGTGGTTTGCTTTTGGCCTCGCATGAATCTATGCGGGACGACTTTGAAATCTCAGTCGACGAACTTGATTGTGCCGTAGAGGTGGCAATAAGAAGCGGTGCCATTGGATCCAGAATGACCGGCGGCGGATTTGGTGGAGCAGCTATTGCATTGATCGATTCATCTAAAATTCCAGAGTTGACCGACGCCGTTGCTAAAGAGTTCGACACTCGAGGTTTTATTGCCCCAACAGTATTTAGTGTTTCGGCCGATGCCGGCGCAAGGCGCGAAATCTAGGCGCTAGCCACCACTTCAATACCACTGTCAATCATTTGATCGATTGCAGCCTCAGTGCTATCCGATGAAACCCCTGCCGTCAGCGAGCTAATAACCCGAACTGAAAGCCCATGATTTTTGGAATCCATCGCCGAGGCTAAAACACAGTGATCCGTTGCGATGCCCACAATATCGACAGCATCGATGTTGTGACCACGAAGCAAGTCTTCGAAGCTCTCTTTTTCTTGAGTGACACCGTCAAAAATGGAGTAGCCGTTTTGCCCCTGACCTTTGAAAATGTGTACGTCAATCTTCTGGGTTCTAAGATTCGGGTGGTAGTTGGCTCCTGGAGTGTTTGATACACAGTGCTTGGGCCAAGTGGTTTTGAAGTTGGGCTCCTGACCCGATTCGGCAAAGTGACCCGAGTTATTGTTATCAGGGTCGTGCCAGTCTCTGGAGGCGACCACCAGGTCATAATCGAAGGATTCGATGAAGTCGCTGATTTTTCCAGCTACCGCCGCACCTCCTGGAACTGCCAGCGCGCCACCTTCACAAAAATCGTTTTGAACATCAATGACTAAAAGTGCCCGAGGCATTTTGATTATCCCTACTCGTTAGATAGGTTGTCGCCGCAACGATAGAACGCGGTGGCAAGGGTGTCAATGGCAGTTCTAACATCGGATCCGACTTTGCCGGTGGAATAAATGGTGAAAGTTAACACAGTTCCATCTTTAGCGTTAATAATTCCATTGAGGGTGTGCACACCCACGATGTATCCGTTCTTCGCCAAAATTTTGCCGGCTGCGTCTGCAATTTTTCCCTTGAAGCGGCCGCCCAAGGTTCCAGACTCCCCAGCTATTGAAAGGGATCGTTTGATTTGTCCGAAGTCGGCAAATTCAGAATTGATAAGTCTCATAAGCTCTGCCATGAACTTGGGACTCACCATATTCAGCTGGGACAATCCAGACGCGTCTCGAATCTGGACATCAGTGAAATCCAGCCCAGTGGTTCCTAGGGCTCTTTTAATTGCTGGGTCCAAAGACTCGAATGAGCCGTCAAATCCAAGATCGTCTGAAACCAACTTGCCGATCATTTCAGTTTCAATGTTCTCTGAGGTCTGCAGAATATGGGTTATCCATCGGCTAATCGGCTGAGACTGGACCGATGCGATTTCGATAAATCCCGCTGGGGTTGCTGTCTCGACGAGAGTTGCTGTTGCAGCAAAATCTCCAAGCTCTTTTTTGAAGGCCTCTCCGGCACTTAGTACGGGCTTCCCAGTTCGCGAGGAAGTGAAATCAGCTGGGCGAACGCGGTCGCCGTCGGTGATCAGTGCGGACACTTCTGAAATCCAACCATCTTTCTG
>WLGB01000022.1 GCA_009703455.1 Actinomycetota bacterium | reverse complement strand
CGCAGAGGCTTACTTAGAAGAGTCCACGGCGGAGCAATCGCCGCTAGCAGATACTCACACGAATTCACCTTTCCAGAGCGCAAGGGAAGAAACCCCGAGCAGAAGCGTCGCATCGCGGAAATCACAGCACAGTACCTTCCGGAGGAAGGTTGCATATTTGTTGACGGAGGAACCACTACCGAATTTCTAGCCGAGTCACTTCGTAACAAACCACAGCTAATGGTTGTTACAAACTCTCTTTCGCTCGCAAGTCGCATCGGCGAAACATCAACTCCAGTGTTTTTCTTAGGCGGTCGCATCCGCTCGACGACACTGAGCGCCGTTGGATCCAAAACAGTTGATGACCTGTTAACTTACAAAGCTCAGATTGCCTTTCTCGGCGCAAATGGAATTGACCTAGAGTCTGGTTTCACAACTGTCGATCCAGACGAGGCTGCTGTGAAGCGAGTGATGATTAAAAACGCGACAGAGACAATTGTTTTGGCGGATAATTCCAAGTTCGGCTCGAGCTACTCTGCTCTGTTTGCAGGGTTTGAAAATATCGACCGACTAGTGACAGACGTTGATGCTGATCCAGCGCATGTAGAGGCGCTTACTGATAAAGGAATTGAGGTTGTTCTCGCATGATAGCAACCGACAAAAAAACTTCGAGTGCGGTTGCACTCGAGGAATCGAAGATGAGAGGCGGAGGATTTTTCATGTTTTCTCTCTGTCTGACGTCTTCAAAGAGTGCAACTCAACCTAAATAGCTACAGAGAGGTAGTCGACTAAATGAGTAGTTACATTCCAAGCGGAGCTGGCACCCACACCGGGTGGCGTGCACAACTCCAGAAGCTGGGTGGAAACCTTGCAGGTATGGTGATTCCAAACATTGGAGCCTTCATCGCCTGGGGTTTGCTAACAGCCCTGTTTATCCCAACCGGATGGTTGCCTAACGAGCAGCTTTCCTCAATGGTTGGTCCAATGATCGTCAACTTGCTTCCAATTCTGATTGCCTACACAGGTGGTCGTATGGTGCATGGTCAGCGCGGTGCCGTAATCGGTGCAGTTGCAACTGTTGGTGTAATCGTTGGTTCCACCATCCCTATGTTCCTTGGTGCCATGCTTATGGGTCCTTTGGCTGCATGGGTTCTAAAGAAGATTGACGCCGTCCTTGACCCAGTAACACCTGCAGGATTCGAGATGCTGATTGGAAACTTCAGCCTTGGAATCTCCGGAATGCTGCTGGCAATTGGTGGATACTATGGAATCGGCCCAGCCGTGACCGCTATCTCAGATGTTTTGGGTGCTGGTGTTCAGTGGCTAATCGATACCTCGGTTCTTCCACTAGCTGCAATTTTGGTAGAGCCTGCGAAGATTCTGTTCCTAAACAACGCAATCAACCACGGTGTACTTGGCCCACTGGGTGTTGTCCAAGCTGAAGAGGCTGGCAAGTCCATCCTGTTCATGCTTGAGACCAACCCTGGTCCTGGACTTGGAATCCTGGTTGCTTTCTGGCTAGCAGGTCCAAGGGTTCTTCGTGGTTCTGTTCCTGGAGCTATCGTTATCCACTTCCTTGGTGGAATTCACGAGATCTACTTCCCTTACGTACTGCTAAAGCCAAAGATGGTCTTGGCTGCAATTGCTGGTGGAGCCACCGGTATCGCAACCTTTATGGTCACCGGAGTTGGACTGGTAGCAACACCATCACCAGGTTCAATTTTTGCTTACATCGCAGTTACTCCGGCAGGAGATCACATCGGAGTGCTTCTTGGCATTTTGCTATCAGCAACAGTTTCATTCCTAGTCGGTTCGTTACTTCTCAAGACCGGCTCGCAGGATGACTACGCTGACCTAGCAGGTGCGAAGGCAGCTTCTTCGAAAATGAAGAAGGGCTAGCACTAGCCATGTCATCAATTTCCGGATCAAAGGTTAAGAAGTTAGTGGTGGCTTGCGAGGCCGGCATGGGCTCGAGTGTGATGATTGCCAAGCAGTTGGCTCGTCAGCTCAAGGCCCAAGGCATCGAGGTCACTCACGCTCCGGTTAACCAGTTGGCCGATTCTCACCCAGACGTGGTGCTTTGTCACCGTGGCTTGGGGGGTCGTGCCAAGCAGGCCATGCCAGACACCCCAGTTGTGGTGTTTGACATGTTCCTGGGTGACCCAAGTATCCAAGCTGTTGTCGATGCCATCTTGAATGGAGACAACATTTCGGATGACTAACTTTTTACAGTTGGCCGGAATTCGTTTAGGCGCCACGGCCTCCTCGCGAGAGGAGGCCGTGCGTCTTTGCGGTGAATTACTTCACACCCTAGGGGCTGTGAATCAGCAGTACATAGATGCCATGTGGGAGAGAGAAAACATCATCTCTTCTTATATGGGCGAGCAAGTGGCATTACCCCACGGAACCGACGACTCGAGGAAACACGTGAACTTTGCACAACTAGTGTTTGTTCGCTTTTCCGAGCCGGTGGACTGGGATGGTGAGGCGGTAAAGCTGTGCATCGGCATAGCCGCCAAGGGGGACGAACACGGGGAGTTGCTGGGAAATCTAGCAGAGAAGCTTCTAGACAAGAACTCTTATAAAACGCTCATGGAAACCACTTCCACAACTGAACTACTTGAACTAATCAACGTCTAGAGAGGCAACAAAAAAGTGAAGGCAGCAATTTACCGCGGACCGCAGGATCTAAAGGTCGAGGAAGTTCCAGAGCCAGAAGCTGGAGCTAATGAAGTAAAACTGCGCATTCACGCCTGTGCCACCTGCGGTACCGACGCCAAGATTTTCAACCACGGACACCCAAGACTTACTCCGCCCCAGATCATCGGGCACGAAATAGCAGGAGAAGTTGTTTTTGTTGGCGAGGGTGTGACGTCAGTCAAGGTTGGTGACCGAGTTCAGGTAATCGCCGCAATTCCTTGCGGAACCTGCTGGGCTTGCCTGGCTGGCAAAATGACGATTTGCCCAAACCAACTTTCGATGGGATACCAGTTCCCCGGTGGCTTTGCCGAGTACATGATTGTTCCTCACGAGGTCATTCGCGTTGACGGCCTCAATCTGATTCCTGAGGGAGTCTCTTACGAAGAGGCTTCAGTTGTTGAGCCTCTTGCCTGCGCGTTGAACGCGCAAGAACTGGTTCGAGTGGGCGAGGGCGACGAGGTTCTGGTTATGGGAGCGGGGCCTATTGGCTGTTTGCACGTGCGCCTTGCTCGCGCTCTTGGGGCCAAGAAAGTATTCCTTGCGGACATCAACGGCGGTCGCCTGCACTTATCGGCTGATGTGGTAAAGCCTGATCGTGCCATTGACATGTCAACCGAAAACTTGGCCGAGATTATCCAATCCGAAACAGACGGTAAAGGCCCGTCAGTGATCATCACCGCAGCTCCCTCCGGTCAGGCTCAGGAGCAAGCTATTGAGATGGCAAGACCCGGTGGAAGAATTAGTTTCTTTGGAGGACTTCCTAAAGATAAGCCAATGATTTCTGCTGATTCCAACTTGGTGCACTACAAAGAGCTCATGCTGATGGGCGCAAACGGTTCTTCTCCGTCACACAACCGTCAGGCACTGGCCCTAATTGCCTCCGGCAAAGTAAAGGTTGCGGACTTAATCACCACCCGCGTAGGCCTTGAGGATGTTCAAAAAGGCATTGAGGCCGTTCTGTCGGGCGAAGCTATCAAAGTAGTGGTGCTTCCAAGCAAGTAAACTTGAAAGCATGTCCAGGCCTCTAAATCCAGCTTCTTTACCTGCGATTTCCAAGGCCCTGAAGCTTTACAAGGTCTCCTCCTTTATAACTGGCGGCTTCTTGCTGCTACTTATGGCGACTTGGGCACTTCGTCGCCTAGAGGTCGTCACCAACGGAGCAACGGTCGGTTATGACCTTTGGGCTTTTGGCCCAAATGGACTTGTTTCTTTAGAGCCTTACCTGAACGAGGGAGCAGGTCTTCCTGAGACCGGACTCAACCTAACGGTTGCTATCTTGGTGCTTCACGGTTGGTTATACGTGTTGTATCTGTTCGCTGATTTTAGAATGTGGACCCTAATGCGTTGGAGCTTCCTAAGATTTTTGATCATCGCATCGGGTGGCATAGTTCCTTTCCTTTCTTTCTACACCGAGAACCGATACGCCAAGATTGCCGAAACCGAGATGCGAGCAGCAGGCTGGGCGGGTAAAAATTAACCGTCCAGTTCTGGTTGTTGACTTTGGGGCGCAGTATGCCCAGCTAATTGCTCGTCGTGTACGTGAAGCGGGAGTTTATTCCGAAATCGTTCACCACAACGTCACCGCCGATGGAGTAAAGTCCAAGGACCCACTGGCAATTATTTTGTCAGGAGGTCCATCGAGTGTTTACGAAGAAGGTTCGCCACAGCTTGATTCGAAGATTCTCGAACTAGGAATTCCGATCCTTGGAATTTGCTACGGTTTCCAAACTCTTGCAAGAGCTTTGGGCGGGCAAGTTGATAAAACCGGCAAGCGTGAGTACGGCGCAACAAATCTAACAGTTTCAGCGGCCGGAGAAATCCTTGCTGGGCAACCAGATTCACAAACTTGTTGGATGAGCCACGGCGACCAGGTAGTAAAAGCACCCGCAGGTTTTGAGGTTCTAGCCTCAACCGAGACCACACCGGTTGCAGCTTTTGCCTCCAGTGAAAAAAAGATTTACGGTGTTCAGTGGCACCCAGAAGTTAAACACTCGGAGTTTGGCCAGAACGTATTAGAAAACTTTCTCCATAACGCCGCCGGCATTCCAGCCGACTGGAATTCTGGAAATGTCATTGCCGAGCAGGTAGAGAAAATCAAACAGCAGGTTGGCTCTGATCGAGTAATTTGTGGCCTTTCTGGCGGAGTGGATTCGGCAGTTGCTGCCGCTCTAGTCCACAAAGCCGTTGGCGACCAGCTAGTTGCAGTTTTTGTTGACCATGGCCTACTTCGCGAAGGAGAAGCCGAGCAGGTTCAGCGCGACTACGTAGCTGCAACCGGTATCCGCCTAGTAACTGTAAATGCCGAGGAGAAGTTCCTTGCTGCTTTGGCCGGGGTCTCAGATCCTGAAACCAAGCGCAAGATTATAGGTCGAGAGTTCATTAGAACCTTCGAGCAGGCTCAGGCTGAGCTAATAGCTGAGGCCAAGGCGGATAACCGACCGATCAAGTTCTTGGTTCAAGGAACTTTATACCCAGACGTTGTTGAGTCAGGAGGTGGGGCAACAGCTGGCATCAAGTCCCATCACAACGTCGGCGGTCTGCCAGAAGATCTGCAGTTCGAGCTTGTTGAACCGCTTCGTGCTCTGTTCAAAGATGAAGTTCGCGCTATCGGAAAAGAGCTAGGGCTTCCAGCTGAGATTGTTCAGCGGCAGCCTTTTCCTGGTCCAGGCCTAGGAATCCGAATTGTTGGCGAAGTCACAAAGCAAAGATTGGATCTGCTTAGAAAAGCAGATGCCATTGTCAGGCATGAGCTTTCTGCTGCTGGACTTGATGGAGAGATTTGGCAGTGCCCAGTGGTGCTACTTGCTGATGTGCGCTCAGTCGGTGTCCAGGGAGACGGCAGAAGCTACGGTCACCCGATTGTGTTACGTCCAGTATCCAGTGAAGACGCTATGACTGCCGACTGGACAAGGCTTGATTATGATCTCCTTGCAAAAATTTCTAACCGCATCACAAACGAGGTTGAAGGTGTCAACCGAGTTGTTTTGGATGTGACCTCAAAGCCTCCCGGCACAATCGAGTGGGAGTAGCCTCTTTGCCGCCTCTAGTACTAGGTCACCGCGGAGCTTCTGGCTACCGTCCAGAAAATACTCTCGAAGCTTTCGAGCTTGCCATTTTGCAAGGTGCCGATGGTGTCGAGTGCGACCTGGTTCCAACCAAGGATGGGCAACTGATTATCCGCCACGAGAACTGGCTAAATGGCACAACCAACATCCAAGCCCATCCCGAATTCAAAGATCGCGAAAGAGCTGGCTACTCGGACGGTATAACCGAAAACGGATTCTTCAGTGAAGATTTTGAACTCTCTGAACTCGATACAGTCCGCGCCCTAGAGCGCCTTCCACAAATACGTTCAGGAAGTGCCAAATTTGACGGCAACTTCAAGATCCCAACTATTGACCAGCTGCTTGCGGCCCCTTTTATGGACGGCAAGACCTTGGTTATTGAGGTCAAGCACGGCATGCACTTCACCCAAAGAGGTATGGACATCTCAGGCATTCTTAGCAAAAAGTTAGCTGAGTCGAGCTGGAAAGACCGTGGTATCAAGCTGGTTATCGAAAGCTTTGACTACCAGATGATGATGCTTCTAAAAAATGCCTGCGGCCAGGATAAGAAGTATGTCTTTTTGACCGAGCAGGTAAGACTTCCTGACAATGAAACCAAGCTCACTCGCAGCTATCTCGAACAGCTAGCAAAGGACTTCGATGGCGTAAGTCTTGATCTCCCGCTACTACTTGATCTCGATAGTTCCGGTACCCACACCGTGTCTAACGGGTCGATTGAACTAGCTCATGAACTCGGCATAGAAATTTATGGGTGGACACTGAAAGCGGAAGATGCCACCGAAAGTGTTGATGAATATTTTGCCAAAGTGGCACAATCTGGCTTAGACGGAATATTTGTTGATCAGCCAGATTTGCTGCGCAGTATTGTCGATGGTACCGCCTAGGCTTGAGCGGTTATGAACCAGAATCTTCTTGAAGGACTAAACCCTCAGCAGGTGGCTGCCGTGACTTATCGCGGGCCAGGCCTATTGATAGTTGCTGGAGCAGGCTCTGGTAAAACTAAAGTTCTAACTCACCGAATCGCCCACCTTCTCAACAACAAAGAAGCCTGGCCTTCACAAATTCTTGCAATTACTTTCACCAATAAAGCAGCTAACGAAATGAAGGAGCGCGTTCACGCTCTTCTTGGAAGTGTTGCCGATGGAATGTGGATAAAGACTTTTCACTCGGCTTGCTTGCAGATTCTTAGAAGAGAAGCAGGACTTTTAGGTCACGACTCGAACTTCACCGTTTATGACAGCGGGGATACCAGAGCACTTATTAAGAGGCTCATACGTGAGTCAGGAAGTGACATCGAGGGTTTGAAACCGCAGAGCGTGGCAGCTCGAATATCAAATGCCAAGAACGAGCTCAAAGACTCGCAAGATTTCTACTCGATGATTGATTCCACCAACCCCAAAGACCGCGCTATCGCTGAAATATTTACTCGATACGCTCAGGAGCTTCGAAAAAACAATGCCTTTGACTTTGACGACCTAATTGCCGAAACCGTTTACCTTTTTAGGTCCTTCCCGGACATAGCCGCGCAGTACCAGAGGCGCTTTCGCCAAATACTGGTCGACGAGTACCAAGACACCAACCACGCCCAGTACTCCCTGATTCGCGAACTCACTAAGCCCATTGCCGATGCTCACAACGAGCCAAATCCTTCAACAGGCGAGCTTCCAGGACCCTCGGCAATTACAGTTGTCGGTGATTCAGACCAGTCAATCTACGCCTTCCGGGGTGCGGATATGCGAAACATTGCCGAGTTTGCCAAGGATTTCCCAGGCTCAACCACGATTCTGCTGGAGCAGAACTATCGTTCGACCCAGAACATCCTGTCTGCTGCAAATGCTGTTATCTCCAAGAACTTTGACCGTCCGGACAAAAACCTTTGGACAGATGCTGGCGACGGTGAGATGATCATCTCCTTCACGGGCCTCGATGAAAAGTCAGAAGCTGCCTACGTGGTGGATCAAATTTCCGAACTACATGATTCGGCAGTGGCCTACCGAGATATCGCAATTCTTTATCGAACTAACGCCCTTTCTCCTTCTTTAGAGGCGGAGCTCAAGAGTCAGCGAGTTCCCTACGCCGTTATTGGAGGACTCAAGTTCTACGAACGCAAGGAAATCAAAGATGCGCTGGCATACCTCACTGCAATTGTAAACCCCAGAGACGACGAGGCAATTAGGCGAATTCTAAATGAGCCTTCTCGCGGCATTGGAGAAAAAACTGAACTAAAAATTGCCGAGCTTGCAAGGCGTGAGGATATTTCTTTTCGACAAGCTATTGGTAGAACTGATCAGCTCGGGCTCGTTCCAAAACTTACAAACTCCCTGATTTCCTTTTCAAAGCTACTTAATGATCTGGACGCAATGACTGTTGATTCAAAAATTGCCGATGTGCTGTCAGCTGCACTTAACCTGTCGGGCTATCGAGGTGCACTAGAAGATAGCCGTGACCCGCAAGACGAGGCAAGAGTTGATAACCTCGACGCTTTGATTGGACAGGTTTTTGAATATCAAAGGCAAAACCCTGATGCCACAATTGCCGAGTATTTGGCCGACATCACTCTGGCTGCTGCCGCCGACGAAATTGATGATGACTCCGGAAGCGTCTCCTTGATGACCCTCCACACCGCAAAAGGCCTGGAATACGATGTGGTGTTCTTGGTAGGTCTTGAGCAAGGCACCTTGCCCCACGTTCGATCCTTTGATGAACCAGGCGGGGTAGCTGAAGAAAGAAGACTTCTTTATGTAGGCATGACCAGAGCAAGAAAACGCCTTTACCTAACCTCAGCCCTACAAAGAACGCTTTTTGGCTCAACCACTGCCTTTTTGCCCTCAAGTTTTCTGGGTGATATTCCACCTGAGCTACTGCAGACCGAGGGAGCTGAGCGCGCATCGAGTGGCTTTATTCCCGGAGGCTTTAGGGGCATGGGCTCATCCACACCCACCCCTTCGCTAAAACCGAAGACCCAGATAGCCGGAGCCATAAGAGAGGTTCGGGATAACAGCTCACTTCAGCTTCAGGTCGGAGATCGCGTCAATCACTCCGATTATGGGGAAGGAACAGTTGCTTCAACCCGAGGTGAGGGTCCAAAGCAAGTAGCCGAGGTCAGATTTGACCAGGGGGCAACCAAGTCTCTGGTGGTCAAAATAGCCCCCATCGAAAAGCTCTAAACTCTCTTTGTAGGGGCAATAGCCATTCGTTCTAATTTGTGAAACGAGAATTCAGTTGGATCTATTTGAGTATCAAGCACGCGATCTTTTCGAAAAATATCAGGTTCCGGTCCTTCAGGGATTAGTGGCAGACACCCCAGAACAAGCCGAGGCAGCCGCTGCCAAAATCGGCGGCACAGTTGTTGTTAAGGCTCAAGTAAAAACTGGGGGTCGCGGTAAAGCTGGAGGAGTAAAGGTCGCCCACTCTCCAGAAGAAGCCAAAGCTGCTGCCGAGAAGATTTTGGGACTGGACATCAAAGGCCACGTCGTAAAGCGCGTGATGATTGCAGAAGGCGCCAAAATTTCCAAAGAGTTTTACTTCTCTATTTTGCTGGATAGGTCTAACCGAACCTTCTTAGCCCTTTGCTCGGTCGAAGGCGGAATGGATATTGAGCAGTTAGCCGAAGAGCGCCCAGAGGCGCTCGCCAAGATTGCCATCGACGCAGTTAAGGGAATCGATCTAGCAAAAGCTTTAGAAATTGCCAAAGCCGGTGGCTTTGACGATGATATGGCGACCAAGGTTGCACCGATTTTTGTAAAGCTCTATGACGTCTTCAAAAAAGAAGACACCACGCTTGTTGAGGTAAACCCACTGGTGCTAACTGAAGACGGCCAGATTCTGGCTCTAGATGGAAAGGTGTCACTAGATGACAACGCTGAGTTCCGTCACGAGCGCGATGACATGGAGCGTGACGCACTAGACCCTCTAGAGGCCAAAGCCAAGGCGATGGATTTGAACTACGTCAAGTTAGACGGAGAAGTTGGAATCATTGGAAATGGTGCTGGTCTTGTTATGTCAACTTTGGATGTTGTGGCATATGCTGGTGAACGTCATGGCGGAGTCAAGCCAGCCAACTTCCTCGACATCGGTGGTGGAGCATCTGCTGAGGTTATGGCCGCGGGCTTGGACGTTATCTTGAACGACCCTCAAGTAAAGAGTGTTTTCGTCAACGTATTCGGTGGCATTACCGCTTGTGATGCAGTTGCCAACGGAATCGTTGGAGCGCTAGACAAACTAGGTGCAAAGGCCACGAAGCCGCTGGTTGTTCGCCTTGATGGCAATAACGTAATTGAGGGACGAAAGATTCTGGCGGATGCAAACCATCCGCTTGTAACAGTTGTTGAGACCATGGACTTAGCAGCCGACAAAGCCGCTGAGTTAGCAAGTAAGTAGGGAAGCATCTAATGGCAATTTTTCTAGATCAGAATTCTAAGATCATCGTTCAGGGTATGACTGGATCAGAAGGCATGAAGCACACCCAGCGCATGCTTAAGGGTGGCTCCAACATCGTTGGTGGAGTAAACCCACGCAAGGCTGGAGAAACGGTAGAGGTTGAAGGCAAAACCCTTCCAGTTTTTGGAACCGTTGCTGAGGCAATGAAGCAGACAGGCGCCAACGTCACGGTTATTTTTGTTCCGCCTGCATTTGCAAAGGCCGCGATGATGGAGGCCATAGACGCAGAGATTGAACTTGCAGTTGCAATCACCGAAGGAATTCCAGTTCATGACTCCGCAGAGGCTTGGGCCTACAACGTCTCCAAGGGCACAAAGACCCGCATCATCGGTCCTAACTGCCCTGGAATTATCAGCCCAGGAAAATCCAATGCCGGCATTACCCCAAGCGACATCACAGGTCCTGGTCCAATCGGTTTGGTCTCAAAATCTGGAACACTTACCTACCAGATGATGTTTGAGCTTAGAGATATCGGTATGTCAACCGCAATTGGCATTGGCGGCGACCCAGTTATTGGAACCACTCACATAGATGCACTCGAGGCTTTCCAAAACGATCCAGAGACCAAGGCAATTGTCTTGATTGGTGAAATTGGTGGCGACTCAGAAGAAAAAGCCGCCGCCTACATCAAGGACAACGTCACAAAGCCTGTGGTTGCATATGTAGCCGGATTCACTGCCCCAGAAGGTAAAACAATGGGTCACGCCGGGGCGATTGTGTCAGGTTCTGCAGGAACTGCTCAAGCCAAAAAGGAAGCTTTCGAAGCGGTCGGCGTAAAGGTCGGGAAGACTCCTAGTGAAACTGCCGCCCTCATGCGCGAGGTAATCAACTCTCTTTAGATGAGGAACTGACTTAGCTGTGAACAGAAGGCAAACTTTTTTTATCGCGGCTTTCGAAGCTGCAATTCTGGTCGCCATCGGATTAGGTATTTCTCTGGTTCCCCTAACCATCCTTTGGATTCTGGAAAACGATCCAAACGTCGACTGGATAGTTGCCTTTCGAGCAGCTTCTGATTTCTGGCTGCTTTCACATGGCACCAGACTCGTGGTTCCAGCCGGTGAGATTCTCGGGGTGCTAACCCCCACCTTTGTTGTCTCACTGATTCCGCTAGGCATGATGATTTGGTTCGCGCGTCTTTACTACAACGCTGGAAAACGATTTCTAGTTGCCACTGCGCTTTGGCCCGGTTGGCTGGGTGGCGTAGTGGTTTTTGGCAACGCATCGCTAATAGTCAGCACACTGGCCTTTGATGAAGCCGTGTATCCAGTGACCTGGCAAGGCGTTGTACTTCCCACCGCATTATTTTTTCTCTTTCAATTTCTAGGATCGGTATTTGGAAGACCAGACATCTTGTTTGATGGAGACGTTCTAAATCAAGCTCCTGAACGCGACAGGATTAGACGAGGCTTGAACAATTTTCGTCTGAGCCTGCACTGGAGTGTTCGGTCATTGGTTGGGCCAGCTCTTCGAGCCGGCACCGCAATCACCGTGATGCTTCTTATGGTCTCTTCTTTCACGGTTGCAGTTTTAGTCGCCATCAACTGGATTGACATCACAAGACTTTATGAGAGCGTGCAGGTCAGTATTCTCGGAGCGGTGGTTCTAACTATTGGGCAGCTCGCCATCTTGCCAAACATAATTGTTTTTGGTGCTTCTTGGTTTACGGGGGTTGGATTCTCAATTGGAACGGGATCACTAATTTCTCCACTGGGATCACAAGTTGGCCCGCTTCCCGCGGTTCCGATTCTCGGTGCCTTACCGGTGGGGAAATTAGATTTTGGAATGGTCGCGATTGTTGTGGTTTTGTTGGCGGCATTTATCGCCACCGTGATGATTCGGAAATCAGCGGATGAGATCAGATTTGAATTTGCAACCGCCTGGACGGCTGCAATTTCCCTGGGGCTCTCAATTGCTCTGGTCACCTCACTGCAGCTTGGGCTTTTGAGCATTCTTGCCTCTGGGGGAGCAGGGCCTGGGAGGCTCTCCTTGATCGGTATAAACCCTTGGCTTCTAATGATCGTGAGCTTCCTTGAGGTGTTCTTGGTTTCGACTCTGGCGGCTTTTTATAGTGCCAGGCCATCCGAGACGGCAACTCCAAAATCCCGAGCGGTAAACTAGCTAGATGCTGTCGGTCGTAGTCCTAATCTCCGGAACCGGTTCCAATTTGTTGGCACTTCTGAAGGCGATCGATAGCCCACTGGTGCCGGTGCGAGTAGTGGCGGTCGGGTCCGATGGACCAGCTCCAGGTTTGGCTCATGCCGATCTTTACGGTGTTCCAACTTTCGTGGTTGAGCGCAGTATGTTCCCGGACCGTGAGAGTTGGGCGAAACGACTTCAGGAAACTATTGAGGGCTACAGCCCAGATCTTGTGGCGCTGGCAGGATTTATGAAGATTCTTCCGCCAGCTTTCATAAAAAGATTTTCTCCAAACCTAATCAACATTCACGCATCCCTCTTGCCTCTTTTCCCTGGAGCGCATGCTGTGCGAGACACCCTGGATGCTGGTGTTACTGAAACTGGTGCAACTATTCATGTAGTTGACGAGGGAATCGATACCGGTCCAGTCATTTTCCAGCGCACCGTGCAAGTTATGCCGGGGGACGATGTAGCGACCCTGCATGAGCGCATCAAAGTACACGAACGAGAGCTTCTGATTGAAACCATAATCGGTGTCGCTGAAAATCGCATCGACTTAGCCAGCATTTAGCGAGCGAAAACATGGAAAGTAAATACCAGTCAGCCGACTATAGGCACCTCGACAAGGTTCCCATCAAGCGAGCCTTAATTTCAGTTTCGAATAAAACCGGTTTGTTGGAGTTAGCACAAGCACTATCCGATGCTGGCGTTGAGATTGTTTCAACCGGCTCCACAGCAAAAACAATTTCCGATGCTGGGATGAAAGTCACCGAGGTAGCTTCAGTGACTGGCTTCCAAGAGACCCTAGATGGCAGAGTCAAAACCCTTCACCCCGCAATTCATGCTGGCTTACTGGCAGATCTTCGCCTAGTCGACCATAAGACCCAGCTTAAGGAACTCGGGGTTGAGCCGTTTCAGCTTGTAGTAGTGAACCTATACCCGTTTGTGGAGGCAATTTCCAAGGGAGCGACTGGAGAGGCGGCTATCGATCAAATAGACATTGGGGGACCGGCTATGGTTCGAGCCTCTGCTAAAAACCACGCCAATGTTGCAGTGGTGGTTGACCCGAGTAAGTACTCCGAAATTATTAGTGCAGTTGCTACGGGCGGTACAAAGCTGAGCCAGCGAAAGGAATTAGCGCTGGAGGCTTTTTCTCACACCGCTAATTACGACACAGCCGTTTCTAATTGGATGGCAAACTCTCTAGACCAGGCCTGGAAAACCGATGCCGGAAGAACTGACTATGACGCTAGCAAGAACCCCGGTTTCGCAACGAGCTTGGATATAAAAGCTTCGCTGGCCGCAGTTCTTCGCTATGGCGAAAACTCTCACCAGGCCGCAGCGCTTTACACAACGCAAGGACTCGAGGCTACGCAAGGAATTGCTCAGGCCAAGCAGTTCGGTGGTAAAGAAATGTCTTTTAACAACTTCGTCGATGCTGACGCAGCGCTGCGCGCTGCCTACGACTTCAATGAACCAGCTGTTGCCATTATCAAACACGCTAATCCTTGCGGAATTGCCATTGGCTCGGCCGGGGCAGCCGATCCAATCGCTGATGCTCACGCTAAGGCACACTTCTGCGATTCTGTCTCGGCCTACGGTGGAGTAATCGCAGCAAACCGAACCGTAACACTTGAAATGGCTAAGCAGGTTGCCGACATAT
>WLGB01000021.1 GCA_009703455.1 Actinomycetota bacterium | reverse complement strand
CCGGTGAAGCTACCGGTTGGGTTGGAACTGACTGGATGGAAGACCTAATGCTTCGCTTCCAGGACGCAGCTACCTACGACAAGTGGGTATCCAACGAGATGAAGTTCAACGACCCTAAGGTTGCTGAAGTTCTAGCTGAAGCTGGAAAGATCCTGAAGAACCCTGACTACGTAGGCGACGTTGCAGCTATTGCAACCACAACCTTCCAGGATGGTGGCGCAGGCATCGTTGATGGTTCATGTGCAATGCACCGTCAGGCATCATTCATCGGTGGAATTCTTGCTGGTGACTACGGAGCCGAGATCGTGACTCCTGCTGACACTGACGTTGAAGGTGGAATCACAACCTTCTACTTCCCAGGTGTTTCTGCTGACAACAAGCCAGCTTTGGGTGGTGGAGAGTTCGTAGGAGCTTTCTCTGACCGTCCAGAAGTTCAGGCTGTTCAGCTTTACCTAACAACTGCTGACTGGAACAACAAGAAGGCGTCTCTAGGTGGTTGGTTCTCCGCTCACCTAGGTCTAGACACTGCAAACGTTGCTGACCCAGTTAACGCTGTTGCTGTTGAAATCCTTCAGAACGCAACAACCTTCCGCTTCGACGCATCTGACTTGATGCCAGCAGCTGTCGGTGCCGGTTCATTCTGGAAAGAAATGACCGCATGGGTTGCTGAAGACAAAGCTGACAAGGCTGTTCTAGACGCCATTCAGGCATCTTGGCCAGCTAGCTAGTCCAAGCGCAATTGATTGAATTGTGTGGGCCCAGATAAATCTGGGCCCACACTTTTCTTCTAAGGACTTAGGCCCACATCTGCCAGAGTCCGCGATCTGCCCAAATTCGAATTGGAACAGAAATAAAAAGCAACTAGCATCAAAACAGCAACGATTTATCCATAAGAGCAGGCAAGGGAGTAACAATGCACGTTATCGACTTGGTCACTAGAAAAACCACTTGGGACATTATTGCTCCCAACCTGATCACGTTGGTAATTGGCCTAGTAGCTTTCGCTGCAATTGTCATCTTGCTATTTGTCCTCGCTGAGCGAACCTCAGTCAAAGCCCAAGAGTGGGTCAAATACTTAGTCTTTTTAGTTCCGGCCCTAGCCCTGTTGCTTATCGGACTTATCTATCCGGCGATTAGAACTTTGATCTTGTCGTTTATGAACGACACCAGCGAAAAATTCATTGGTCTAGATAACTACATTTGGGCATTCACCAGACCTGAAATTCTCCAGGTTCTCACCAACACTGCTATTTGGGTGTTTGTGGCTCCAACCGCCTCCACATTTATCGGCCTAGTGATTGCTTACCTCACCGATCGAATGAAGACAGCCTCAGTTGTTAAGTCCTTAATATTCATGCCGATGGCAATTTCCATGGTTGGAGCTTCGATTATTTGGAAGTTTGTATACGACTACGAACCAAGCCCAAAAAAGGTAGACATTGGACTGCTAAGCGCAATCTCCAAGGGTCTAGGCATTGACCCCCCGAACTGGCTACTAGAAAACCCCCTCAACACCTTCTTACTCATTGTTGTAATGATTTGGATTCAAACCGGTTTTGCGATGGTTGTGCTCTCAGCTGCCATGAAGAACATTCCTGATGAAGTAGTCGAGGCATCGATGCTTGATGGCGCGAGCCAGCTCAAAAGATTTGTTCAGATAACAATTCCGATGATTCGCGCCTCCATAGTGGTGGTACTAACAACCATCACAATTGGAACCTTGAAAGTGTTCGACATAGTTCGAACCATGACCGGTGGAAACTTCCAGACCAACGTCATTGCTAACGAGATGTATTCACAAACTTTTCGGGCACTTAACTATGGAACCGGTTCGGCACTCGCCATCATCTTGTTCTTGGGAGTTGTTCCAATCATCTGGTACAACATCCGCCAACTTCGCCTCGAGAGGACTGAGCGCTAATGAGCATTCAAGCTAACAAGCCAGCCAAGGCCGTCAATAAGGCAACTAAAGCAGAAGCAACATCCTCAGGTCGTCAGAAAATGAGGGACGCTTTTAGTTCCCCCTGGGCCTCATTCGCGGCAATAGTGATCGCAGTTTTCTGGACAATTCCAACTTTCGGTCTTTTTGTTTCCTCATTCCGACCAGAAGCCGACATAAACGCAACCGGTTGGTGGACATTCTTTGCCAATCCAAACGTGACCCTTGAGAACTACGAAAGCGCGCTATTCCAAGGAACAGCTGTGACACCGCCGCTTAGCCAGTACTTCTTTAACAGCTTTGCAATTACATTGCCTGCTGCAATCTTCCCGCTGACCCTGGCTGTCTTTGCAGCCTATGCACTGGCTTGGTTTGACTTCAAGGGAAGAGACCTTATTTTCTTTGGAATCTTCGCTCTGCAGGTTATTCCACTTCAAATGTCCCTAGTTCCTCTGCTTCAACTTTTTGCCAAGGGATTAGTGATCGGTGACAGCGTGCTAATTTCACCGCTTGGAATTACAGGAACCTACATCCCAATCTGGATAGCTCACACCATTTTTGCTCTGCCGCTGGCTATCTTTCTGATGCATAACTTCTTGCGGCAAATTCCGCGTGAGCTTATCGAAGCTGCCCGCGTGGATGGAGCTGGTTGGTTCACACTTTTCCGTCAGGTAGTTTTCCCACTAAGCATCCCGGCGATCGCCTCCTTCGCAATCTTCCAGTTCCTATGGGTATGGAATGACCTGTTGGTTGGACTTACCTTCGGTGGAGGAGTTAAGGACATCGCCCCTCTAACAGTGCGCCTTGCCGAGATGGTTGGTACCCGCGGTTCTAACTGGGAAGTGCTCACAGCAGGAGCTTTTATCTCGATGGTTGTGCCACTGATTGTCTTTTTTGCCCTACAGCGATACTTCGTGAGAGGCCTGTTAGCTGGCTCAGTAAAGGGCTAACCAAAAAAGCTCGATAGTTTTTAGTTTCTCTCTCCAAAAACTTTCCTGAGAAACTCAAAGCTTCGTTTTGGAATGCGAGCTAGGTCATCCTCGGACACTCTTACAATCCCAAACCGCTTCGTCCAACCCTCGGCCCACTCCAGGTTATCCATCAGTGACCAGGCGTAGTAGCCGCGAAGGTCAACCCCTGCTTCAATGGCGTCCATGGCAGCTAGCAGGTGAGTGGCGAAGTATTCGATACGGTCCTGGTCATCCACTACCCCGTCAATCAGCTTGTCAGGGAAGGCACCCCCGTTTTCTGTAATGTATTGCGGGACTCCTGGCAGGTCTCGAGAAATTCTGGTCAAGGTGGAAGTTAGTGATGGAGCGTGCATCTCCCAGCCCATGTCAGTTTGTGGCTCGCGTGGAACAAAGTGAACCGGAGGGCACCCCGGGAAAAGCGCTGGAGATTGACCAACGATGTGATCGGGACCCTTGGTGGGCCTCGAGGCGACTCTCATCGGGAAGTAGTAATTCAGCCCAAGCCAGTCGATTTTGTTTGAAGCGGCCTGTAGCCCAGATTCGTCGACGAAGCTCCAGTCCGTAAACTCCGCGGTGCCTTCGATGATCTCTTGGTGGATACCTCGACCAGCAAGAAGATCCAGCCAGAACTTGTTTTGTAGATTGTCAATGTGCCTCGCAGCCGAAGTAATTTCCTCATCGTCGGCGATGATGGTCGTCAGGTTAAGAACAATCCCCGGATTGTTGGCCTTGTTGGCGCGAAGCACTTCCATGGCCCTACCGCTTGCGACCATCAAGTTGTAGGCCACTTCTAGAGAAACAGCTGGATTCTTCAGTCCGGGAGCGTGAATGCCGGCAGCATTGCCTAGGTAAGCAACCACCCAAGGTTCATTTAGGGTTGCCCAGCTAAAGACACGATCTGCAAATTTGCTCGATACAACATCGGCGTAGTTTTCAAAGTGCTCATAGATTTCTTTGTTTGCCCAACCACCCTTGGCCTGAAGTGCACTTGGTAGATCCCAGTGGTACAAAGTAAGTGCTGGCTTTATGTTTCTTTCTAGGAGTCCATCAATCAATCGGTCATAGAATTCGACACCTTTCGGGTCAACTGAGCCTTGTCCTAAGTGCTTAATACGTGGCCAAGAAACTGAAAAGCGGTAAGAGTCAACTCCAAGGTTGGCTAGAAGATCTAAGTCCTCTTCTAATCGGTTGACATGATCGGTTGCCGGATCTGCTCCTGACCCATCAAGAATCTTTCCTGGGGTCTCAGCAAAGTCCTCCCAGATTGACCTACCTCTGGTCTGGCTTGATCCCTCAATTTGCCAGGATGACGTGGCGGCACCAAAGACAAAGTCTTGGGGTATGCGGGAGGTGATTTCCTTGGACCTGTCTAACCAATTTGTCATTGCTTCAGCCTAGTCGGAGCAATCTTTGGAAAGCCTTGAGCAAATCCAGCCTTGGAAAAACGAGTTATTTACTTCCTGCGAGAATCAAGCCGAAGCGGCTTAGCAAAATCTAACGCCACCGCGTTGTATTCAGGCCTTGATCCAATATGGATTCTGGCGTTTGCCCTGACTCCAGTCGAGTGAGCTAATAGGTACTTGTGCATCTCAGCCGCTTCTTTGGTTGGGACGTATCCTAGGAGCTTTGAATCGACCGTTACTGCGACCCCCAGCTTGCGCTCGAAGTTGCCAGGCTCTGGAATCAGCAGAACCTCAATATCGGTGGGTTCAATAAAGTGGATTCGCTTGGCTATTGCAATCGAATTGAAGTTTTCAGTAAATGACGTACAGCCAACACTTTGGAATGCATATTGCCCATCCCCTTTTAGCCGAGGTGCGTCTTTGAGAATCGCCTCAAGCTCGGCAGGAACAGTGGATTTAAATTTCACACCAGATAATCGCTCTTTGTTGTCAATGAGACGCCTTTCAAATAGGCGACGCCGAGCTAGAACCACAATCAAAATAGCGATACCGGCTGCAATAAAAAGAAATTCAATTCCCATGACACCTCAACGCTAACAGCTAAAGGACCAATCTGTCAGGCGATCAAATACCCTTAGATTCCCAACACCGCATCCCACCCTCGGATGTCTAATTGTCAGCCTAGAACATCTAGAAGCAATCGCTCGTGAACTTTTACAAAGCTCCATGAACCCCAGGTAAATGGTGAGCGCTATAGTTGCCTGGCAAACCCCAAAAGGCCGTTGATTCGCGAGATTGACTTTAGCTCCTCAATGTCTCTGAATCGAGATTTAGTAAGCCTAGGCGAGTAAATGAGATAACAATTCGCCTTCGCGCGTGAAATTGCAACATTCAATCGGTTTCGATCAAGTAAGAAATCTAAACCACGCGGTGCATCTAATGCACTAGATGCAGCAAGGGTCACAACAACAACCATGGCCTCACGGCCCTGAAACTTATCTACCGTTCCAACCGCAACTTCTTCCAAGCCCGACGCATCAAGCAGCTCCCGAATCAAATCCACCTGAGCGTTGTAAGGGGCAACCACTAGGACTTCAGCTGGACCAACAAGCAACACTTGCTGCCTGACTATTTCCAAAACCACGGCAGCTTCCTCAACGGAGCTTGAGGAGTTGGCAAGGTGTGCTACTGGAACCGCAATTAGGCCGGGTGCAATCCCTTGAACGACGTTCGAAGCAGTGTCAGGGTGTGACTTCAACTTGTTCTGGTAAGACAGCGAACTAACTGGAGCGTTGATTTCAGGATGCATGCGTCTTGTGACATCTAGGAAGTAGCCAGTGCCTTGGTCCAGAATGGCAGTCTCGCCCATGTAGTGACCAAGGGCTGAGTTGTCAACACCACCTGGGTGAATGGCTTGAACCACTTGAGTTAGCTGTCTAGGGTCGCCTAGTAGAACTAAATTTTTGGCATTGGCGCTAACGGCGATTGCATCGACCAGTGAGAACTGGGCAGCCTCGTCAACGAAGATGTAGTCAAACTGATCTTCGAACATTTCCTTGGCGCAGAAGTTCCAAGAAGTTCCACCAACCACGTAGCCCAGGTTCCCTGCTCTCCAGTTTCCCATAACTTTGTTGGTGGTTGGAGTGACCCAACCTTTGGCTTGTTTGTCTCCAGCTTGAGTTTTTTTGGCCATGGCATCAGGCAACACTCCAGCTTCTAGGCATGCCCACAGCAGGTTTTCGATTGCGGAGTGAGAGTTGGCAACAACTCCCACCTTCATTCCCTTATCAACTAACTTCTTGATAACCCTGGATCCAACAAAAGTCTTACCCGATCCAGGAGGACCTTGAATAGCTAGAACGGAATGATCAAGATCGAATACTGCCTCGTTTATTGCCGAGAGCCAATCGCCAACTTTTGGAATAGGTAAACCAGGCATAGTTTTTAGTCTTGGGGGATTGCGGAGTAGCAGATCCATGGCCGGGTGTTCAATGTCTGGCTCTTTCAAGGGTGATTGCCAAAGCCCAACGAGTTCTTGAACCAAGTTTCCAACTACTTCGGGCTTCTGGCCAGGCGGCACCCACTCATACTCAAAGATTGCATTGGGCTCAAGCGTCATGGTTTGGTAGGTGGCATCACGTTCAAAAACCAGTTCGTCCCCAGAGACCGATAGCACCTTGCCATAATCAGTGTCTTGTTGGTTGGCTCCGAGGCTAAAGCGAACAAAAATCTTTTGATCTTGTTTCATAAAACTTGTTTGTCCTGGTTCGAGAATGTACCGGTAAACCAGTTTTACTTTGGTTTCGGGATCAACTCCAAAAAAATCAGAGACATCGGACTCAGCAATCGCACCTTGAACCACCAATGCTTTTCTGTCTCGGTGCAATTGGTCGTAGGTAGCGTCCTTCCGGATCGCCCAGTCTCGCCAGCGAATCACATCTTCACGGTTGTAATAAAGCATCGAATGTGTGAGGGCAAGCCAGATCTTTGCCAGGTAATCCGCTTTTAGATCTTTACCCCAACTCCAACGCTCGATAGCTTTTTGCATTCGAGAGGTCTTTTGAATGAGTCTTTCGAGCTCAAACTCTGCTTTACGGGCTCTTGCTGACTCGGGGGAATCCTCACGTTCGGATTGAGCCCTAGCCTCGCGGGCTTTTTTTATATCTTTGGCCCGCTCAAATTCTTGATACCTTGTGTGAGCCCCTGGCATGGACGATAGCCAGTTGTAAAGCGCCATGGTTGAAACACAGTCGTCTTCGTTGTAATCAGTGATTTGCTGCAGGGTCTCCGCCGCACCTTCTTCGCCGAGCTCAACTTGCTGGCGGTAGTAGTCATACTCGTCAATTGAAGAGCCAGCATCTAGGACTTTGCTTTTTCGCTCAAACTCGTAAAAAGCCTCAAGTTTCTTGATTGAGTAGCTGGGCTGGGAAACCATGACAGAGCCCTTTACTACTTTGTATAGATCAACCATCCGGCCGGACGCCACAAGCTCAGAAACTTCCTTTTCCATTACTCCGTGCCTTGCGGCCAAGCGATTGAGGGCAGTGACTTCATAATTTGCGTAGTGATAAACATGGGCGGTCTTGTCGCTTTCAAGTTTTTTGGTGAGAAATCCCATGAAGTCCTGAAAGGCCGCTTTTTCTTGCTCACGGTCGTGAGCAAAGAAAGGAACAAACTCACCGGTTCGCAGGGTATTTCCAAAAAGGTATTCAAGCCCACCTTTTTCGGGGAAGTAAGGAAAGCCCTCCATGTCAAAAAAGATGTCATTTTCTGAAGCCGGAGGCAGCACTGCGATTTCCGGGTCTGGAAGGATTATGTAGCTAACCTTGTTGGTTTTTCTGTAGTCAGTTTGGAGTTTTGCCTGCTGGCGAATCTTGTCGAAGGTGTGAACAGGAATTTCACTTGGTCGCTCGGAGTCTTTGGCCTCACCTAAAGCTTCCATCGTTGTGATTCCGACACTTGTAAGTTTTTCAATCTGGTTTCGGTTTATGCCAGCTACCTGCACCAGGTGATCCACGTCAAGCCTCGACTGCTCGCACAGAGCCGGGTACTCGCAAACACTGCAGGAATCTTTGGTGTCGCAGTAAAGAGTAAGGTCCTTCACAGAACTTGACTCATCGAAAGCCTTGATTGCTAGCCCAAGCTCTTGTCTTGCTAGCTTCATAGCTGGAACAATCTCGGATTCTTCGAAACTAACTAAGGACCTAGAACCCAAAATGATTCCTGGTTCGCCCCCTGATTTCATTCCAAGGGCTAGAAGCGCATCGGCGTAGAGTGCAATCTGCAGAAGGTAGTTTGGTTTCGCGGTGGAGGCAAGCTTTGCGTCCCACGCCACGTACTTATCACTTTCGCCAGATATGTCTTGTTTTGCTGTGAGCTTTCCGTCGGCAAACTCGAGCTTGTAGTCACCACGAACTAGAAAGTCGGGCTTACCGTTGAACTGCAAGTTTCCAACTTGATGCTTTAGGTAACCCTGGTAGATAACAGGTACTTGGTTTCGCATTAGCGCAACTGTGGCATCGAAGGAATCTCTACCCTCTGGTCTTTGAAAGCCTTCTGGACCTAGGGACTCTTTTAGCTCTTGCTCGAGAGCCTCCTCGTAAGCCATACCGTAGGTGATTGCCAGACCCTCTGGCTCTTCGAAGTATTGCTCGACTAGCTCCCGAACCCCAGGGATGTCCAGTTCGCGGGCAATAGCTAGCTGGGAGCAGTGCTCACAGCCGCTAGAGCGCATCAGGTCTCTAGTGTTAAAGGACCAAAGCTCAGAATCAAGTTTTCTCATCGTCTATAAGTTTGGCAGGGTCCTCAGACAAAGCCGCTTCCAAGGCCTAGCCCAAAAAACGGACTTGGAAGGCCCACTCCAAGCAACCATAATGAAGTAATAGAAACTCGTTTCCCACTAAATCGGAGCCTGCCTTGCCTCTAGCCAGAACCATCGTGGTGGTTGAAAACGAGTCCCTGCTTAGAGATCTGATTGCCAGAAGCCTGGAGTCGGCAGGTTTTAGCGTCTCAACGGCAGCCAATGCAGCCGATGCCAAAAGAGCGGTGAAGGCTGCCGACCCGGATGTTTGCGTTGTGGACATCGAGCTAGGTTCTGGCCCAAATGGCTTTGACTTTGCCGATTACTTGGGAAGAGAAGCCCCTGACGTTGGTGTGGTGTTTCTAACAAACCTTCCGGACCCTCGCTTTGCCGATCGAGACGCAAAGACTGTGAAGCAGAACCAGGCATATCTTCGTAAATCCCAGATGGTTGATTCCAAAGAACTAGTCGGGGCGGTCAACGCTGTCCTAAAGGAGGAACAAGTCGATGATTTCCGCCACGACCGAAGCAGCAAACGCCCCCTTGCATCGCTGTCGAAACGACAGCTGACGGTATTGAAGCTGGTTGCCGAAGGTTTGTCTAACGCGCAGATCGCACAAGCGCGCGGCACTACAGTTCGTGCGGTGGAGGGGATGGTGTCAAGGATTTTTCAGTCCCTTGGCGTAGATTCTCAAAGTGAAGGCAATGCGAGGGTTGAAGTCACGAAATTGTATTTGATTGCATCGGGAGCAGTAGCGGTCGAAGAATGAGCGAAAGCTACAAGCCTCACCGACCTAGCCTCAAACGACTTCTAAATCAAGTTGGATCCCGCTATGCGCTATCCAATCAATTGCTTCTGCTATTCCTTATACCCGCCTTCGGCACAGGGTTAGTTTTTGACTCTCTCAGGCTAGAAACCACGTTTCTGGAGCGTTTCTTGGTGGCGACGGTCGGGTACCTGGTAACTATTTCCCCGCTCATTGTTGCAAGAATTGTTTTGACGGGCAAACTGGAAAAAAGTAGACCACTGCTTATTGCGTCCTTATTCCTACTGGCGGGATTTATCCGGGGCATTACCCTACTGAATGTCGAAATGATAACTGGGCAACACCAACCTGGAGAAGAGTTCTTCAGGTTGCTCGGTGGACCTATCTTCACTTTCACAAGCTTGACAGTCTTAGCCGTTTTGGTATCGAACTACCAAAGACACCGAGAGTCCCTAGCAGCCCTTGCTGACGAGCGCTATCGGTTGCAGATTAGATCGGCTGGCATAAAAACTAAAGTCAAAATCCAGCGTGAAGAGCTGCTGAGTAAAGTCAGTTCCCTCCTAGACCCAGCCATTGCAAAAATTCAAGCTAAGCTAACCGGGAAATCTTCGACTGAAGCAATCGAATCCTTAAGATCAACTGTTGAGGATGTGGTTCGTCCGCTCAGTGTTGAAGTTGCAGAAGCCAACGACGAAATCGAAGCCGAATCCGGGCGGGCAGTAATTGCAGAAAAAGCACCCATGCCAAGGCGAATAATGCTTGGGGAGTTTTTATTGCCACTTTGGGCAGCAATCATTTGTTCAGTTGCGATTGTTCCAGGGGCATTTCTACTGGAGGATCCGTTGGATTCGATTGTTATTGTCTTATTTGCTTTTTTGTGTGTGGTCAGTGGAATCGGGATGATTCAGAAGCTAACCTTCAAGTTGCCAATTCACCCAGTGTTAGCCGCAACTATAATTCCAGCTTTATACGCAGCATCGCTGACGCCAATCTACATTATTGCTGTGGCTCTAAATTGGCGGGTTAGTACTGAGCAAATTGGTGCCTTCCTCATATATGCTGCGGTAGTTGGAGGGGCAATATTTGCCGCACAGTTTGCTCAGCTGCAACGTAAAACAACTACAGAATCGATGGCTGCTGTTAACCAACAACTTGAGATACTGAACGCCGCTCTAAGGCAGGAACTATGGCTTAACCGAAGACGAACAGCTGCGGTGTTGCATGGACCAGTGCAAGCGGCCTTGTTTGCTTCGGCGATGAGACTTTCGCAAACCACGGTGCCAACCCCAGAACTTATTGAAGAGGTCAGCCAAGACATCCAGGCCTCACTAGAAAAACTCAATAGCCCAAGCAACTTACAAGGAGAAACAATCTCATCACTGTTAGGTCAGGTTGTTGAAATCTGGTCCGATGTTGCCACGATTTCTGTTGAAATATCCGAGCAGCTTGAACCAGAAATTGCCGGGCAACCTTTAGCTAGCGAAGCACTTATCGAAATTTCTCGTGAGTTCATCACTAACGCCATCAAACACGGTAAGGCAACAGACGCCAGTCTAAAAGTCTCGAGGCTTGATAAATTTCGGCTCATAGTTGAGTTGGTCGACGATGGTCAAGGTGTCCCACCGGGAGCAAAGCCAGGCTTCGGGTCAAAGCTGTTATCCGAGCTAAGTATTAGCTGGCGTCAGGATCGCATTGTCGACAAAACAGTCTCCTACGCGGAGATTGTTCTAAGCCACGAAAACTAGCTGAGCAGCCAGCTCGTCTTGAGTTGGAGGCTCGGCACCAGTTTTCTCGCACGCCATACTCGCAGCAATCCCAGCAATTCTGGCAATTTCAATTAGCTGCAAATCTGAGATTTGTTCCAAGCGAGAAAGTGGGCTGGTTCCAAGAAAGCCCATCCTTTGAAGTTGAGCCAACGTGTTGGCACAAAAAGTATCTCCGGCACCGACGGTGTCTTGAACTTCCACTTTTCTGGCGGGAACATCCAACCTCACGCCGGCTTTTCGATAAATGCTTACACCGTCGCTACCGCGGGTAACAAAAACAATCTTTGCTGTTTCACCAATCCAATCCCAAACGATTTTGTCCACGCTGGCACCAGATTCCAACCCGTAAAGCCAGTTGATGTCATCGTCGGAGGCTTTGATTAGGTGAGAAATGGTGTTCACGCGCTCGACACGAGAACGCTCTTGAATCGAATCAAAGCCCAGAGCGGGACGAACATTAACATCGTGCGAGATGGTCAAAAGTTCTTGATTAAAGAAATCTTTGGCCCAGGCCTCAATCACTAAATTCCCCGGGGCCATTGCCATTGTTAGACAGCCGAATTGCAGAGCGGTTGCACTCATGTTTTTCATTGTCTCAATAGAAGGAAGTTCCTTCGGTGCCCAACCCCAGTCGGCAGTATTTTCTACATAAAAAGCGTAGCTGGCGCCACCGGATTCACCAATCGATGCGATGGCAACACTAGATGGTTCTTCAGCGGCAACCGCATAGTCAAGGCCGACGTTGTTCTCAACCAGCCTCTGGCGGATTTTTTGTCCAAAAGCGTCGGAAGAAATTCGAGCCAGAAGTTGCTGTTTTGTGCCGGCGCGGGCTAAGGCAACTGCAACGTTAGCGTTGGCTCCGCCTACCACCGCTTGGTAAAGCCCGGTTTTGGCTTTGTCCTCAATCAGGTCAATTAGGGCCTCACCAATAACAACAATCATGGGCCAAGTATATGGGCAGGTCTAGGCTAGGGATATGGATATCAAACTTTCGAAACTAGCAATTCTCACTCCTCTTATTGGGCTAGCGGTCGCCTGGAAGCTTTTCATGTTTGCCATTTACGCGAACCTATTTGTTTATCCGATTTATGACTCCCAGGGCATGTACCAAGGGGAGCAGCAGATTGTTCGCCCCTCCACTTATTTGTTCCTTGCCGGAATTGTGGTGTTTGGACTTGCAGCTTTATATGGTCAACGTTTAGCCCTTCGGGCCAGGGAGCTAGCAGGTATCGACAATTCACTTGCCCGAGCAGCTCACCGTTTTGGAACTTTAGCTGTCATCGTTTCGCTGGTTGCGGGAGCTATCTATGCCATTGGCAATTTCCTTGGTGCCTTCAATCAATACATCGACCGTGAAGAGAATTTACTGATTCGCCTCTTCGATGTTTACATCCCAATTCTTTTGGCAACTGGGCTCGTGGTTTATATCCTGCTTCGGGCATTTGTGTTCCGGAAGCAAGTAGCCAAGGGTTCAAAAAAGACGGGAATGTCTGATTCTGAAAAGGCTCTTGGCTTGGGCTACGCCGTGCCAATCATCTTCACAGCCATTGCAATCATCTTTGGTCTTGTGGTTTATGACATCACCAGAACCAATCTCCAGGTCTGGGTTTGGGTCATTATCCAGGTCATCATCGCTTCTGGAATTTTGCTTGGAACTAGGTTCTCAACTAGAGCAAAGTCGGCCGTTGCTGCGCCAGCAAGACCCCGCGCAACTCTGGCAGCTGGTGCTGCCAATTTGAACTTTGTCCTTTCAATTATTTTTGGAAGCTTTGTTTCAATCATGGCTTTTGCTTTTGGAGCAGACGCAATAGAGAAACTACGAATTTATCCCCCATACGTCGAGCCTTTACCTGGAGAAGAGGCTGTCTATGACTGGAGCTGGCAAGTTGCTCCATTTACCGTGAGCTGGTTTATCGAGCAGATGATCCCAGCGTTGATATTGCTTTTCCTAGCAGCCGCCGGAACCTACCTTTCCATAACCGAGCGCAATAAAGCCGCAGCGATAAAATCGGCCAAATCCAAGGCCAAGTGATCATTGAAGCCAAGGCGTTGTTGTTTGATAACGACGGGGTTTTAGTTGATTCGCACCAGAGCGTTGATGACTGTTGGGCGATCTGGGCCATCGAATACGGTATCGAAGGCTTTAGTATCTCGAATCACTACGGCACTCGCGCGCAGGATTTAGTTCTTTTTCTGGTGGGTCAAGACAAATTTGAAGCGGCAAACAATCGCATCAATGAACTAGAGCAAGAATCGGCCCATGAGACCGTTCCGCTCCCCGGGGCGGTTGACCTGCTATTTTCCCTGCCAGCTAACAGCTGGACCATCTGCACGTCGGCTAACCCGAAACTTGGTCTGGCAAGAGTTCAGGCAGCCGGTCTTCCGGTGCCAGAGCACTTTGTGACCGGTGGCGACGTGACCCAAGGCAAACCTGCCCCTGATCCATATTTGCTTGGAGCCCAAAGATTAGGTTTTGACCCAGCCGATTGTGTGGTGTTTGAGGATGCTCAAGCTGGGGTGGAATCAGCCAAAGCGGCTGGGGTCAAGCTGGTTATTGGGGTATCGGTTAGAGCCCTGGATACCGATGCTGACTTTGTTGTTGAAGATTTGGCGGGAATCAGCTTTGATGGGATGAAGTTAGTAATACCGGAAGACAAAATTCTAAGGAGATAGAAATGGCTGAAGTAACTTTTTACGGAGCTGAATGGTGTGGGGATTGCCGCAGATCAAAGGCTCTTTTGAACACCACCGGTGTTGAGTTTGAAATGAAGGACGTTGAGGGAAGTGCTGAGTTCACCGAAGAGGCTAGAGCTATCTCGGGTAGGACCAACATCCCGGTTGTTGTCTTTGCAGATGGCAAGTTCCTGGTTGAGCCTT
>WLGB01000020.1 GCA_009703455.1 Actinomycetota bacterium | reverse complement strand
GCCGTTTTCAATGCTCTTTACCAAAGTGATTGGAGCGGCCTTCCACTGTGAGCGACGAGCGCGAGTGTTGGAACGCGACATGCGTCTTTTAGGTACTGGCATTTCTTACTCTTTCCTAAAGCTTTCTAATTCACTCCAGCGAGAGTCAATCTGCGCCTGGTGAACGTGGTCCGGGTCTTCGGCCATTTTCACGCCACATTCAGAGCACAGACCTAAACAGTCTTCGCTACAAACGGGATTGAACGGAAGGCTTAAAACTACCGCATCGGTGATGGCCTGTTCAAGGTCGATTTTCTCGTCCTGAACCAGGAAATCATCTTCCTGCTCTAAAGAATAGGCGAAAAGCTCCTGGAAATCCACTTTAATCTCCAGTCTCAAGGGCTCAAGGCATCTAGAGCAATCAGACTTGGCAGTGGTATCTACTTCGCCGGTAGCCAAAATGCCCTCGTGGACCGATTCCAATCGCAGATTTAGTTCTATAACTTCTCCGACGGGTATTGTCGCAGCCCCTTTCCCCATTTCAGTCAAAACATCAATGTCGATCTCTAGTTCACTCATCTGGCCAGGTCTTCTAGTCAAGTCGTTTACTGGGACCAAGAAGTTGCTCATTTTGATCCCCGTAGAGCCTTGGCAACTACCTTGGAGACGTAGTTTTCAACTGGTCCGCCCAGTTCGGCAACTTGTCTAACAAGCGAAGATGCAACTAAGCCATACTGCGGATCGGCGGCAATGAACACTGTCTCGATGCCGCTCAGGTCCCTGTTGACCTTGGCCATAGGAAGTTCGTAATCCAAGTCGACGTTGTTTCTAAAACCCTTTAGTAACACCTTGGCATTTACCTGCCTTAGATAGTCAACTAGCAACCCAGAAGATAGCTCAGTGACTTTTATGTTGGGTTCTTGAATCCCAGCCTCTGTAAGAGAGTCCTTGATCAATTGCACTCGCTCAGAACTGGTAAACGTAGGAGCTTTGTCGGGATTATGAACTACAAGTACCTCAACCTCGTCAAACAATGAAGCAGCCCGAGCGATGATATCGACGTGGCCAAGAGTTATCGGGTCAAATGATCCCGGGTAAACGGCGAGTTTTGCCATAGGACTAAGGTTAGCAAGGATTTAGCAACTAGCCTTTGGCTAGATTCTCTGCGCTGTTTATTTGCTCCAGAGCAGCTTTTAGGGTTGGGGAACTGTCAAGGCCACGGTCGCGCGCAAAAATCTGCTCCACTTCTTCGCGGACTTTTTTGATCAAATTCGCATCCTGGATAACCCTGAGCAATCTCAGGCTCGACCTGCCACCGGATTGCGAAGCCCCAAGCACATCCCCCTCCCGGCGCAGTTCTAAATCAATTTCGCTTAGTTTGAAGCCGTCACTTTCCCCCGCCACGGCCTCTATGCGCTCAAGCGCTATCGAGCCATCCTCAGCTGCGGTCAAAAGTAAACAAAGCCCTTTGGCCGAGCCGCGCCCAACGCGTCCGCGAAGCTGGTGTAGTTGAGAAATGCCGAAGTTATCGGCGTCCAAAATGACCATAACCGTGGCATTTGGAACATCAACCCCTACCTCAATAACCGTTGTTGACACCAGCAGGTCAATTTCTTTGGAACTGAAGGCCTGCATTATTTGAGCCTTTTGCTCAGCATCCATTCGGCCATGAAGTTCTTGGATACGAAGTCCTTTAAGCGCTGAATTTTGGCGAAGTGAGGAAACCGTCTTCTCTACCGAGGCGCCCGATTGCTCTTTTTCACTTTCGTCAATTTTGGGACAGACCACAAACGCCTGATGCCCCTTTGCAATCTCCTCAGCAACTCTTCCCCAAACTCTGGCAACCAACGATTTATCCCCTGCTCGAACCACGTGGGAATCAATTTCTTTTCTACCAGCAGGTAGCTCAGTAAGAGAAGATACCGCCATATCCCCAAACACCGTCACGGCTAGAGTTCTTGGAATTGGAGTTGCGGTCATAGTTAGCACGTGTGGCGATAGCTTGCCTTTAAGGCGGAGCTTTTCTCTTTGCTCCACACCGAATCTGTGCTGTTCGTCTATAACAACAAGTCCAAGATCATAAAACTCGACTTTTTCGGAAAACAATGCGTGAGTTCCAATGACGATTCGAGCCTTTCCGGAAACCACTTGAAGCATGGCCTTCTTGCGTTCGTCCGTTGGTAGCTGACCGGTCAAAAGAGTAAGCCCTACTTCTTTTGCTAGATCCTCGCCCAAGCTTTTTTGGATCGAACGAAAATGCTGTGAAGCAAGCACTTCGGTTGGCGCCAGAAGTACAGACTGGCCATCGCTATCGGCAATCGTGAGCATGCCCCGAAGCGCGACCAAGGTCTTTCCAGATCCAACTTCGCCCTGTAAAAGTCGATTCATGGGATAGGTCTTTGCCAAGTCTGCTGTTATCTCCCTGCCCACTTCTTTTTGGCCAGCAGTTAGCTTGAATGGTAGCGATGCATCAAATCGCGTTAAGAAGCCAGAGGCTTTACTGAGTCTTGCCGTCGCCGGAGCTTGCTCGTTATCTATTCGCCTTTGAATAAGTGTTGACTGGAGTAAGAAAGCCTCTCGATAAACCAAAGTCTTTTTCGCGGCATTTATTTCGGCCTTAGTGGTGGGCCGATGAATTTTTTCCAAGGCCTGGTTGACCGAAAGTAGTTTGTGCTCTTTTTGTAATCCTTCTGGGACCTCGTCTGGAATGCTCTCCAAGGTATCAAGCACGATACCTAAAGCTTTTTGAATCATCCAGGTGGTGACGTTGGCTGAGGCGGGGTAGATCGGAATCGGCTGGTCTGCCCAGGCTTTGGCATCAAACTGCGAGAGTTCTTCTGGGAATAGCTCATAATCCGGATGGGCAAGTTGAAGCTTCCCCTGATACTCACCAATCTTTCCGGCGAACAATCCTCGAACTCCAGGCCTTAGGTCTTTTTGACGCCAGGCCTGATTAAAAAAAGTCAAAGATAGGAAACCGCTACCGTCAGTGATTCGCACCTCAAGGATGCTACTCACGCGACCTTTAGTTCGTCGCTCTCTGGCATCGACTACTTCCGCAACTATCGAAAGGCTCTCCCCGATTGGGAGATTTGCAATCGGGGTAAGCTCTCCGCGGTTGGAGTAACGCCTCGGGTAGTGCTGCAGTAGGTCGGACACCGTCACCAAACCTAAGTTTTTGGCAAAGCTCTTGGCGGTTTTATCGCCAAGGACTCGGTCTAGCAAGGTGGGAGGAAGCAGCATGGTTCAATCTTCCATGAGAGCAAGGTCAAATACGGTTAGGCTTTGCCAGACATGACAAGAATTATCGGTGGCCTAGTTGGCTCAAGAAAACTAGCTTCTCCCGCCAAGAGCACTCGCCCAACGTCAGATCGAATCCGTGAAAGCATCTTCGGTTCGCTGGAATCAAGAAATGCTCTGGATAAAGCTGCAGTCTTAGATTTGTATGCTGGCACAGGTGCGCTAGGGCTTGAGGCATTGAGTCGAGGTGCAAGTCTTGCCCTGCTAGTGGAAAACAATAAACAAGCAGCAGCGGTCTGTATTAAAAATGCTCGTCTAATTCAAGACGCCCTCGAAGACGAGGACCATCTGGTGGCCGCAAAAGTCCAGATTCAACCAGTGCAGAAATTCCTCGACGCCAACACTTACGCCTTTAACTTGGTATTCATCGACCCGCCGTACGAGATCACAAATGCAGAAGTTGAGCAAAATCTAGAGAGTCTTTTGGAATCTCTCGCCAAGGATGCCCTGGTGTTGGTTGAAAGATCAGCTCGAGCTGAGCCAATTTCGCATGACGGCTACGAATTGCTTGAAACAAAAAACTTTGGAGACACTGCCGTTTACTGGCTAAAAAAGAACTAGACGCTTCTTTCGCTCTCACCGGTGTAAATCTGCTGTGGTCGACCAATTCGGTTGTTTGGATCCTGCATCATTTCGCGCCAATGGGAGATCCAGCCCGGTAGTCTGCCCATCGCAAATAGGGGTGTGAACATTCTTGGAGGGAAGCCCATTGCCTTGTATATAACTCCCGTATAGAAATCAACGTTTGGATAAAGCTTGCGCTCGGCAAAGTATGGATCCGCAAGAGCAGTAGCCTCGAGCTCTTTGGCGATATTCAGCAATGGGTCAGAAATTCCTAAGTCGGTTAGCACCTTGTCTGCGGTTGCCTTGACAATCGTTGCTCGAGGGTCAAAGTTTTTGTAGATTCGGTGACCAAAGCCCATAAGACGTATTCCATCTTCTTTATTCTTGACTCGCTCAACAAAACGCTGGACCGATTCACCAGATTCACGAATCTCAGTAAGCATCGTAAGTACCGCTTCGTTAGCACCACCGTGAAGGGGGCCGAAAAGTGCGTTAATTCCTGCCGAGACCGAAGCAAACAAGTTCGCTTGGGCGGACCCGACTAGGCGAACAGTGGAGGTCGAGCAGTTTTGCTCGTGGTCGGCGTGCAAAATCAACAGCGTGTCCAGTGCCTTTGTGACAATTGGGTTCTGGGCGTAGTTTTCTGCCTGAGTTCCAAAGTTCAACCGCAGAAAGTTCTCAACCATTGAAAGTGAGTTATCCGGATAAAGCAGGGCCTGTCCCAAGCTCTTTTTATGAGCGTAAGCGGCCATAACCGGAAGCTTGGCCAGTAGCCGTCGCGTGGAAAGCTCTACCTGTTCTGGGTCATGCGGGTCCAGAGAGTCTTGGTAAAACGTTGACAGAGCAGATACCCCGGCAGCCAACACCGACATCGGGTGAGCGTTCTGTGGGAACGCGTCAAAAAATCTCTTTAGATCTTCGTGAATCAAAGTGTGACGGCGCAGACTCTGATCAAAATTTTCGAGCTCAGACTTGTTCGGTAGCTCACCGTAAATCAAGAGATGGCTAACGTCAAGGAAAGACTTCGTTGCAGCCAACTGCTCAATTGGGTAGCCGCGGTATCGAAGAATTCCCGCTTCACCATCAATGAAAGTGATGGCGGACTTGGTCGAGGCTGTGTTCACAAAACCTTGGTCGTAGGAATGAAGTCCGAGTGTTGAGTGAAGTTTGCTGATATCCATGGCGTCGGAACCCACGGTGGCGGCTACAACCGGTAACTCGGCGGTCTTGTCTTTGTAGCTGATAACTACTTTTTCGTTGTCAGTCAAAGCACTCCTAGATGTGAGAAAATTTCCATTGTCAGCCTAGAGCATTTTCTAGTCTCGACGCTGCCCGCGAAATATCACTGTCTGTGGCAGTCAGTGAAAAGCGAACATGGTCAGTGGCAAATTCGCCGTAGAAGCTGCCTGGCACTACAACTATGCCAAGCTGGGCCATCTTCTTGACGGTTTTCCAGCAGTCCTCCCCAAGAGTGGCCCATAGGTAGAGCCCTGCCTCGCTGTCGGAAACCTCAAACCCATAATGCTTCACAGCTGCTAGCAAGACGTCACGACGGCTTCGGTATAGTTCCTTTTCTGTCTGAACATGCTCACTGTCGCCCAAAGCGGCGATAACAGCTTGCTGAGTAGGTAGCGGCATCATCATGCCAGCGTGCATCCGAAGATTTACTAGCTCTCGAATCAGCTGCTTGGATCCAACGGCAAAGGCTGCTCGATAGCCGGCCATGTTGGACTGCTTAGACAGCGAGTAGACAGAAAGAATTCCATCATGGCTGTCGCCACAGACCCTTGGGTCCAAAACGCTTGGTATAACTTCCTTGTCCCAAGGAGAGCTCCAGCCCATTTCCGCATAACATTCATCCGATGCCAAAAGTGCGCCAAGTTCTCGTGCCCTCTTGACCGCTTTAGCAAAATCATCAACTGCTAAGACTTTTCCGTCTGGGTTTCCAGGTGAGTTAATCCACACCAATCTAGTAGTGGTTGGCCACTTCTCCGGGTCGTCTTCAGACACCAAGGTTGCCCCCGCAAAAGCTGCGCCTACGGCATAGGCGGTGTAGGCCACTTTTGGTTGGACGACAACGTCACCTTTACCTAGTCCCAATAAAACCGGAAGCCAGCTAATTAGTTCTTTGGATCCAATTGTCGGCATCACTTGATCGGGGTCGAGGGCCAATACATTCCTCCTAGAGGCAAACCACTTAACCACCGACTCGCGAAATTGCGTGGTTCCGCCAGTTGAGGGGTAGCCCGGTGCATTTGAAAAACTCCGGAGTGCTTCTTGAACTACCTGTGGAGTTTCGTCAATGGGAGAACCGATCGATAAATCTATTGCTCCGTCTTTGTATTGAGAAGCCTTTTCGCGGAATGGTTTTAGGGATTGCCAGGGATACTCCGGCAGATCGGTAAACATTAGGCCGGTTGGGCTTGTGGTGGAAGTGCTGCAACAATCGGGTGGTCGCCAGCGATTGCTCCTACCTTTGCAGCTCCACCCGGTGACCCTACGGTTTCAAAAAACTCAACGTTGGCCTTGTAATAATCCGCCCACTGCTCCGGAACGTCATCCTCGTAATATATTGCCTCGACTGGACAAACTGGCTCGCAAGCACCGCAATCAACGCATTCGTCCGGGTGGATGTACAGCATTCGGTCCCCCTCGTAGATGCAATCTACTGGGCACTCTTCGATGCAGGCCTTGTCCTTAAGATCGACGCAGGGCAACGCAATTATGTAAGTCATTGGAAAATCCTTCCTGGTGCTATTTTACTAGCGATGTCCGGAAGCGTTTTTAGCCCAAGTGCCGGGTCTTATCTTGGGAAACAAGATTACAACTGCGCAGATGATCAAGGATCCATAAACCCAGAAGTTGCCCGTTTGGTTGTTTATGATCAAGGCATCACCTTCTGCTGTTTTCCGGGATAGCCAGAAAACAGTTGCCGCCAGCGTGAGGCTCATTAGATACAACGCGCCGCGAGAGTTTCTAAGAATCCTCAGGGCTACAGACAGCGCGAAAGTCATAACCAGTGCAACAACTAGCCCAATGGGTGTGCGGGCATCATCCGAGGCAGTGACCGAGTGCAGCAAAGTTCCAGCAAATCCCATCAAGATACCAAGCGGCAAAGCCCAGAGAGCTATGAACACCGGTTTTAGCCAAAGCAACGGTCGCGTGGAGGCCTTGCGAAGTCTTTCAGGAGTGTCATATCGGAAATCTCTGCCTGGAACCAGCGAATAAGTCTCCGCAGCGATAGAAACTTGGCTGGCGTGCTGCTCGAGTGCGGCTTTTTTCTTGGCGGCAGTTTTTCGTCCGCCAACCTCAACATCAAATCTTTCGCGAGGTTCGGCAATCACCCAAAACTGTGGAGTGCGAGATCGTGAGTTCTTGGCAAAACGCCGAAGCGCCATAGCTGTTGCTTCGTGTGCTTTTTTGTGGTCTGGGTGACCAAAGCCGCCCTTGCGGTTGTATGTCACAACCGCGTCGGGCTTGAACTCCTGCAGCACTTGATAAATGTCATCGGCGATTACCGCGGTTGATACCGAAGCAAGAGACATTTCGTCGGTTCGACGAGTCTTAACTGGCTTGCCAAAAGCATTCAGTCGCATTCCTGAATCAAGATAGGCACGGGTTCCGGCAAATTTATGCTTCACATTTCCAAGCTGCGCTAAAGCGTTTCTAAGTTCATTGGATCGAAACTCTCCCATTGAGGCAAGGTTTCCCTCGAGGGGCTTTAGGTCCTCTAGCTTGACTCGACCACGCTCACCGCGAGTCAAAGTAAAAACCATAACTTCAGCATTTGCGGCTACGCGGTCAGCTATTACATGCCCTGTGAAAAGCGACTCATCGTCTGGATGCGCGTGCACCAGAAGTACCTTTTTTGGGTTAAAAGTCGCTTTAGCCATAGTCACAACTCTAGGTGTTTTAGCTGTCGCTAGCTCGTTTTCGTGCCGATGCCGCCCTAGCTCTGAGGTTTGGGTCTAGTTCAAGCTTGCGAATACGGGTTCCTTCTGGGGTCACTTCGACACACTCATCTTCACGAGCAAACTCAAGACATTCTTCCAGTGACAGTTTCCTAGAAGGAGTTAGCTTCTCAAATTCTTCGCTCGACGACGCTCTCATGTTGGTGAGCTTCTTTTCCTTGGTGATGTTTACTTCCATGTCATCGGCACGAGCGTTTTCTCCAACTACTTGACCGGCATAAACCTCGTCAGTTGGCTCAACAAAGAATGTTCCACGCTCCTGCAACCCAATAAGTGCAAAGGGCGTCACTGCCCCAGCTCGGTCAGAAATGAGCGAGCCATTGGTGCGGGTGACGATTTCACCAAACCAGGGCTCGTATCCTGCTGAAATTGCGTTAGCAATTCCCGTTCCTCTGGTAGTTGTTAAAAACTCGGTCCGGAAACCAATCAGTCCGCGTGATGGAACCATGAACTCCATGCGAACCCAGCCGGTTCCGTGGTTCACCATGTTCTTCATTCGTCCCTTGCGGGAAGCCAATAGCTGAGTTATTGAGCCTAAAAACTCCTCTGGAACATCAATTGTTAGATCTTCAACTGGCTCATGGAGTTTGCCGTCAACTTTCTTGGTGACTACCTGTGGCTTACCTACTGTTAGCTCATAGCCTTCGCGCCGCATTTGCTCAACGAGAATAGCTAGTGCTAGTTCGCCACGGCCCTGAACTTCCCAAGCGTCAGGACGCTCGGTTGGCAAAACCTTGATAGAAACGTTTCCAATAAGTTCGCGGTCTAGGCGATCTTTTACCAAGCGTGCGGTGACTTTTGCTCCCTTGACGCGGCCGGCCATGGGCGAGGTATTGATTCCAACAGTCATCGAGATGGCTGGGTCATCAACTGAGATAAGTGGTAGTGGTCTGATGTCGTTCGGGTCAGCAAGGGTCTCACCAATGGTGATTTCTTCGATTCCGGCAACGGCAACGATGTCGCCGGGTCCTGCCTCTTCAGTTGGGAATCGCTCCAGAGCCTTAGTAATTAGTAGCTCAGTGATTTTGACGGTTTGGGTCTCACCGTTTTGTCTTACCCAAGCAACCTGCTGACCTTTTTTGATGGTTCCGTTGAAAATTCGAAGTAAAGCCAGACGGCCAAGAAATGGAGAAGCATCCAGGTTTGTGACGTGAGCCTGCAAAGGGGCTTCAGGGTCATACTTGGGCGCAGGAATGTACTTCAGGATTGCTGCAAACAATGGCTCAAGATCTGCATTGTCTGGAAGAGAACCGTTTTCTGGTTTATTAAGTGATGCAGCTCCAGCTCGACCCGATGCGTAAATCACTGGAAGGTTCAAAATTGCGTCGACATCCAACTCTGGAACGTCATCGGACAGATCGCTTGCAAGGCCCAAGAGAAGGTCGTGAGTTTCTTCTACGACTTCGTCGATACGGGCGTCGGGTCGGTCGGTCTTGTTTACAAGGAGAATCACCGGCAGGTTTGACTCCATGGCCTTGCGAAGTACGAAGCGAGTCTGAGGCAAAGGACCTTCGCTGGCGTCAACCAGCAAAACTACGCCATCAACCATGGAAAGACCGCGCTCAACTTCGCCACCAAAGTCAGCGTGCCCTGGGGTGTCAATGACATTGATGGTGATGGTTTTGCCGTCAGCGGCCTTGCCTGAATAGGCAATGGCAGTGTTCTTGGCAAGGATGGTAATTCCCTTTTCCTTTTCAAGATCGCCTGAGTCCATTAGACGTTCACCCATGTTGGAGTGCTCGCCGAAAGCGCCAGTTTGACGAAGCATTGCGTCCACTAATGTGGTCTTACCGTGGTCTACGTGGGCCACGATAGCAACGTTTCTGAGATCATCTCTGATTGCCAGAGTCATAAAAAACTTCCTTTAAATATGCGCAACAAAGCGCCTTCGCTTGCAGCAATAGATTTTTGCCTGGACCTGAGCCAAAGCGTCAATACCTGCTCAACTGGCCTCAAGAGTTCTCAGTTTAGCTGGGACGCTCGGCCTTTATGTGGTTTAGCCTGATTTGCCCCCCCGAGCTGAGACTCAGCAAGGCATTGAAGGGGCGAAAACTGCACACTTTCAACCGCTTATCCTTAGACAGTGAGCGATTCGAGGGTGCTTATTTATGATGGTGACTGCCAGTTCTGCCGATTGAGCCTTGAATTTGGTATCAAGAACCTGCCAATATTTCCAAAATATGTGGCCTTTCAGCGCATAACACCGGAAGATTTCGGACTTACCCAAGCCCAGGTTAGGTCTCGGATTTGGCTTGTTCAGAAAATTCCAGCCGGTTCAAAGCAATTGGGAGGACATCTAGCAGCCGGGGCCGTCCTCAAGATGCAGCCCAGCTTGGCGCTTCGAGTTATGGGGTGGCTTATTTCCACTCCCCCAACCGCCTGGATTGCGGATCTGAGCTACCGATTGATTGCAGCCAATCGGCACCGGCTTCCTGGAGGCACAAGGCAGTGCAAGCTCGAGGATGACTATTTTGAAAAATAGCGCAAAATTTAGAATTAAGACTGAGTTGGCGATAGTTTTCGCTCTAAGTCTTGGCGCCAGCGCCGTCTACTCCATCGTTTCAATCATTTCTAGACTCACCGCTGAAACTCAGCTCGCCGAGCAAACCGCTACCATCAACAGGCAGCTTTCAGATCGCGAATGGCTTGACTTTGCTTATCAATTCCTTGGACTAGCTTTTGGTTTAGCGCCGGTGGCGCTGGTGTTGTTTCTACTTTGGGAAAAATCAAAATCTCCATTTACCGAGCTCGGTTTGAACTTCAAGCAGCCCTTTACCGACCTGATTCGTGGAACTTGGCTTGCTTTGCTTATTGGAATTCCAGGGCTTGGTTTATACCTGGCTGCAAGGGAACTTGGAATATCAGCTGAGGTAATTCCAGCCGCACTTGGGCAGTATTGGTGGACTGTGCCAATACTTATTTTGGCCGCCGTCAAGGCGTCGCTCTTAGAAGAAGTTGTAGTGGTTGGCTACATGTTTAATAGGTTAGGCCAGCTTGGTATTTCAAAAGATGGCCAGCTTTTTCTCAGTTCCATTCTTCGGGCAACTTATCACTTATATCAAGGCTTCGGAGGTTTCATTGGAAACTTTGTAATGGGATTAGCGTTTGGCTACTTATATCAGCGATGGGGTCGGGTAATGCCCCTTGTGATTGCTCACTTCTTACTTGATGCTGCAGTTTTCATTGGCTACGCCTTGCTTAAGGACGCCCTGACCTTTCCGTAGTTCTGGCCTCAAACTTTCCAAATTGGCAATCGCCAACCTAGAAGTAATGCCATGACCCGAAGCCCGATTGTGAAAACGGCCGCCACTGCCACTGCCACAAATGCCTCGGCGCCAAGGGCGTCTAAGCCCACTACCACCCACGCTCCTGAAAATGCAATTACAGAATATGGAATGTGATCACTAAAGGCTTTGGGGATTTCATTCACAACTATGTCTCTTAGCACTCCTCCGAAAATGGCGGAAAGCACTCCCATGATTACCGCGATGATTGGTTGCACACCAGCGTTGAGCGCAAGCTGTGTTCCTCCTGCAGTAAACGCCCCTAGCCCAATGGCGTCTGGCCACTGCATTGCACGGGCTGTGGGCTCGAGGTGCCTAGAGCGCATGAAGGCTAGTGCCCCGAAGCAGATGAAAAGTAGAACCCAAACCCAGATGTCGTTCTCAATCCAAAAAAAGGGCCTGCGGTCTAACAGAATGTCCCTGAGAGTTCCTCCGCCAAAGGCCGCTAGTCCAGAGACCATGGCCATACCAACCAAATCAAGTTTTTTTCGGGCTGCCTCAATGAGCCCCGAAAGTGCAAAGGCGAGAGTGCCAATAATCTCGAACAGGATTGTTCCATTGAGAACTAGCCAGCTGGTATCAAGCATTTCTAACGGACATGCTTCACTAGGCGATAACCCTCGCCCTCGGTGATAACTTGGTGCGGGAATTTAATTCCAATGTTTCCGAGCATCACCACGTAATCGGTATCAACGACATTCTCTGGAGTAATTACGCTGCCGTCACCCACAAGTAGGTCTTTGATGTTAGCTTCGTCAATCCAGAACTTGACAGTGAAGACCTGCGCGCGGGTTTGGCCGATTACCATAATTCGGTCACCGGGAACGTCCTGAAGATAACTCCTTGAATCCCAACCGGCTTGGTCGAAGTAAGCAGGGGTGCCATTGACTTCAATCAATTTGCTCTGAGACATAACTAAAGCCAGAATCAAGACGGACGGAATTATGACACGTCCGATTATCAGGTTTCCACGCTCTGGATTAACTATCCAGAATACTACTGCACAGCTAACAAACAGTCCTACGAAGATAAAGAGGCCTTGGCTGTTTCCCATTCCAGGCATTGTCGAGGAGTCCGTGAATAGCTTCGCGAACGTGAGTGGATAGTAAATCGTGAAGAGCATCGATGCCGCAACAATCAGCGACCCCTGGAGAATTCTGAAAAGTCTTTTTGAGTCAGTAAAGCGGGGAAGCAATAAACCCATAATCAAAAACTGAGGAATTAGGAACTCGTAGTACCGTAGGATTAATCGGCCGCTGTGGTCGTCACCGGTCGCGGTTACATAAGCTTCGAATAATGCAACTACTCCCAACATCGAAACAGTGATCAAGGAAACCAATACAAACAAAGAGCTGACTTCGCTAATTGGCTGCTTAGTCCTTGAGACTGAGTACGTCACCCTTAGGGAAAGAACGATTGGAATGCCAGCTAGCAGAAGGATGGCGGCAGCGTGTGCGATTAAATGAGTTGACGCGACAGTGGCAAAAACTTCTAACCCAGACTTAGCAGCTTCCTGACCACCAACCGCCCCTTGCGTTACCTCATCTGCCGAAACAGCCCTGGTTAGAGCACCGATTGGTGAACCGTACCCACCAAAGAACTTCAATCCCTCAGATCCGGCAAAAGCGAAGCCAAGTCCTAACTTGGTGGTTAGGAAGCCAACCGAAACTGCAACAGCTGCCTTTACACTTTGAACCCAGCTGCTATCAAACTTCTTGTAGGCAAAAATGAAAGCAAATAGCGCAAAGGCTGGGAGCATAAAAATCGCGTGAGGTTTCACCAGCGCTGTTGCCCCAAGACTAATTCCTGGAATCAGCCACAACAGCCAGCTTTCTCGCCTAGACACTACCAGAGTCGCCAAGATTGTCAGTGTCATCATGAAAAAGTACATAGTCTCTGGCATAAAGAAAGAAACAGGTATCGCTATCGGGCTAACTGCGGTAACCGAGGCTACAAATACTGACCATCGGAAACTTAGGAATCGGACGGCGATGAGAAAAGTTAAGAGAACTGTGCCCATAAAAAAGACTGCGTTGATGCTCTTAGTGCAGGTGTAAAACTCAATTCCACAGTTATTGGTTAGCCCCATTACCCAAGAAAAAATGTAGTTGGAAAAAAACTGCTCCGCGAAAGGCATGTTTCTCGCTTGACTGGAATAGATGTACTCGTCCTGCATAATCGAAGGCAAAATAGTCCAGACTCGACTAATTGACCACAGCGCAAGGGCAAATGGAGCCAGTATCCAAGCGTGTTCTGCTCTGAGTTTGGTTACCATGGTAGATCTCCTCTGTGGCGTGGTCGGGATGGTACTGCTGAAACGTCGTGGCTAACAAAGGCAAGTAGTAGCTGGAATCCTAAAATCAACGGCACAACTGAAATCATTACCGTACCAGTAGTTGCTGCAACACCGGTTGTGATGGACTGACTGTAGGAGGCTAGTCCAAAGATTAAACCAAACCACCAAAGAATAAACCCCAGCGGCAACTCAATCGAGGCTGCGGAAACATCCCGAAGATAGTAGTTGTAAAAAAGTCGCTTGTGGAAGTTTTTGAAATGCTTCCATGGAAACTCCCAAAGCGTCTTGATTATGCTCAAGTTGCTTTTTTCGGTTCCGTATCTAGCCTTCATTGGCACATCCCAAACAACGGCCCTGTAAAGACTAAGGCGGAACAACATGTCGGATTCAAAAAAGTATCGCTTGCTCAACATGTTTAGCGGAATAACCTTTAAGACATCGCGGTGAATGGCGGTGTAGCCATTGGTTGGATCAGTTATGTTCCAGTAGCCGGTAGAAATCTTTGTGAGAAGCGATAGACCAGCGTTTCCAATCAAGCGGACGCTCGGCATTTGCCTTAGACCCGTGAGGTTATCCAGTCGATTGCCTTTTGTGTAGTCGGCTCTGCCGTAAACAATTGGTGCAATTAGCTCTGCAATTTGAGCCGGGTCCATTTGTCCGTCGCCGTCTAACTTAACGATGATGTCTGAACCCGCTTCTAATGCGGCCTTGTAGCCGGTAACCATTGCTCCACCAACGCCCTGGTTTGCTGCGTGGAAGATTACCTTGACGCGCTTGTCTGAAACCTCCTCCCGGACAAGTTTTCCAGAACTGTCAGGGCAGGCATCGTCAACAACAAAAATATGTGAGACCTCTTTGCCGATTTCACCAAGAGTCTTAACAATGTGGTTTGTGACCTTATACGCGGGTACGACAACGGCAATTACTGGGGTAGTCAACAAAACCCCCAAAGATTGACTCGACTAAGGTGCGAGAACTTACCTATGTATTGTTCCATGGTATGCGTTTGGCTTGCTTCCGACTCGAAAAGATGTTGCTTCAAGTTAATTTACTTGAAAAGGAGCCAATTCGTGACTTAAGCCGCAAAGCCCAAGGGTGTCCTTGGGCTTTGCTCACATGGTGGAGATGGGGGGAATTGAACCCCCGTCCGATATTTGGATTCTGACTCTTCTACGGGTGTAGCTTCAATGCTGTTTTACTCGACTCCGGTCAAAGCTTGAAGCGACCTAACCGACGAGCCCAGCCTGAGTAAAAGTCCCAAG
>WLGB01000002.1 GCA_009703455.1 Actinomycetota bacterium | reverse complement strand
GTTTCGCCATCAGCCGGGACTGTGATGGCACGATCGGAAACTAGTTCGTCGGCAGGGCTTAGCCAAGCAAAATCCAGTCTTGGAGTTCCACCGGAATTTCCTCTAGCAACTCGTACTCCGGCATAGATTGGCTTGTCTGATGTCACAAACACCGAGTAGTTGCCGTCTAACAACTCAGAAATTGGAAAATCCTGAACACTGCCAGGCTCGACAATTCCCGTGAACACTGCTCCAAAGACATCTTCTTCGGAGGCAATGATTTGCACCGTGACGTTTGCTCCCTCCGGTGCGAATACTCGAACCGCATGGCCAGCATCAGAGTTCTCCTCTGATTTAGCAACCTGATTGATTACTTTGGTACCTCGAATAACAAGACCTGGGATAACTGCCTGCAAAGTGGCAGCTGGATTTGGGCTAATCCAATCCACGCCCTGGGCAGCTGTACCTCGAACAGCACGCTGTTGGATCCAACCTGCAAGCTTGGCTCCTTGAGATTGAACCTGCACAGCGAGAGCTGGAACTGTTGGAGCAAAACTTGCCAATGACAAAACAGTTGTCGATCCTGCCGGAACAGAGATTCCAGCAAGTCCCGCCACGGTTGCAGCTCCGAGGTCGGTAAATATTCCTAAATCGGCGGTGGCGTCAATTGGGGACGGATTTGTGAGCACCAGCAGTGCCTCTCGGCCGGCTGCAGTTGAGCCTCCGACTATGTAAAAATCATTGCTTGGCAGCTGACAGGATGCAGCTGCCAATCCTCTCATTGAATCGGTAGCCACCAACTGACTGGTGCTAGCTGTTAGTGAAAGTGCGCCCTGGACCGGATCTTCTTGAGCATTTAGGTTGGTGAGCGAAGTTGCATCGTCTAGCTCGCGAGAGACAAATATCCGTTCCGAGTCCAACTCCAATTCGCTGACGTTGGATTCAGCAACCGAGGATATCTCTATGGACCCAGCCCCAAAGGCGGTAATCGAAGCAGTTGCCTTGCCGGTGCGGTTGACCTGCGAGAGTTTGGTTCCGCTGTCACCACCGGTTCTAAAAACTGCTCCAGGGCACACCAAGGACAAGTCAGCTGGTTTGACGCTGTAGCTGCCGCTTGCTGAATCAAAACTGACCTTTGACTCAACTGCGGGTGCAAAAATCAGCCCTGTAAACAAAACAGCTACCACTGATAAGAAGGAGGCAATTCTAACAAGCACTAGTTGTTCTCCTCTGCGTCAACAAAAATTGAACTTTCTTTACCGTTGCGCTTTCGGATTGAGCTCGTTGGCAGAGCAAGGGTCAAATAGAAAATCAGGACACCAAGTCCGAGCCCTTTTGCCATTCCGAATTCAAAACTTGATGTCGTCTCCACACCAGTTACTGACTGAACTTTCCAGAGTTGACCAAAGTCAGTTTCTCCGATTGACTCAAGTCCCCTTGTTGAATCAAGAGCCATCTGCAAGTCTCGGTCTTTTGGAAAAACTAAGACATACCCAATGCCGAATTTCTCAAGTGGTGTCAAAACATCAGCCCCGTTAGCCGAAACCAAATTCGCAACCAATTGACCAAGCTGCTGATAGTCGGGGTTATCCAATGACAAGCCAGATTTTGAAATCTGATAGGAAGTTGAAAGCTGGTCAAGCTTTATTCCCGGTCCCTCAAATATCTGAACTGAGATATCCCCATCGACCGATTCCAGTCGGAGGCTTCGAACTGAAACTTGGGCGTCAGAGTCGGCTTGAATGATTGATGGGACTCCTCGGCCATCGGAGTATGAAACAGCCGGAGGGTTGGTGGCCATGGAAAAAGCTGCCGGTGCTATTCCAACAATGGCAATCACCGAGATAGCCAGTGCTCTAAGGCCATTACTTGTCGTTGAGAGCTGGGCAATCGCCAAAACCAGAGCCAAGCCAAACAGGCCCAGCAATCCCTTCACGTCAATCGAGAGCTGAACTAGCTCCCCGAAACTAAAACTTATCCCGGCTGCAATAAATGCCAGGGCCAGTGCTATCAGGGCTACTAACCAAAGCTGAAGATTAGCCCTGACTCTTGGTGTCAAAAGGGAAACGGTCGCTAACACAATCACTGGAATGGAAATAAATAATCCAAAAGCTAAAGAGTCAAACTGAAAGCCGAAAAACGGAAGCGTCCAGTTGGCTTGGAGATTACTTGCTCGCTGAACACCAGGATCAATGAGTATAGAAACTAGCTGGCTGCTCGCCACGCGCTCCAAGACCAAAGGCGCAAACCAAACGGCAGTAAGTCCGGTTGTGAAAAGCAGTGCCATTAGTTTTTTGGGTCTGGTAAGTGCCAAGCCAATGATTAGCAAGACAAGCGCCAGTCCCAAAGCGGGAGAGCTTGCTGAGACCAACGCCAGCAAAACTGCCGAAACGCCAACCTCAGACCAGGTCGACACAAAAGTGCCAGCATTTTGATTTCCAAGCCCAGCAATTTTAGAAACGGAATGCACAAGCCATGGAAGAAGAGCTAGTGCCAGAACCTGACTGAACCTGGTCTCACTAATTGAAAGAGTCAGTGCCGGCCAGAGCGAGTACGACAGCGCTGCGGTTATTCGGATTGGATTACTTTCGCTTACCAGTGCTGACAAACGGAACACACCTGTAAACGCGATGGCGGTTGCCAGATAAAGCAGCAAAGTAATTGCGAAGGATGGTTCAAAAAACAACGGTGCGCTCATCATTGCGAGCACCCAAGCAAATGGATCGGATGCAGATTCAAACCCAAGGCCCATTGACTGAGTTGAAGAACCGGCTTGCGAAAAAATATCCAACCAGTTAGACGAGAGTGGTATGACTCCTGATCCAGTCACTGCAAAATTGGTCGGGAACCACATGATGTTCAGCGCTACCAGAGCCAAAGCAAACCAAATCGCCCCTGATGCTGCAAAACCAGAATTTGGATTGACTGCTTGCTGGTCGTTGTCTCCCCTAGCGTGAGCATCCAGCAATTGCTTGGAAATCTCTTCGTCCTTGGCCCTCTGGTTTGAGTTTTTCACCTCTTGCCTGGTGGCTCGGAGTCTAGACAGGCTTCGAAGTTTGGCGGAAGTTGTGCGCTTGATCCTGGCTCTCGAGCCCAGTATCTTCTCAATTCCGACAAACGCAAAGATTGCACCGCTTAACTCGGCAGGAACATCTGCGGCACGTTTTCTAACAAGAAGTACCAAAGAGTTCAAAACCGCAAAAGGCAAAAGCAATAGCCAACCGAAAACAAACCCAATGAAACTTGCGTAGCTCAGGGCTAGATGGAATTCTGCCCATCTGACAGCGTGGCCAGGTGATCCCAGAAGCCAACTGGCTGGCCGCTGCCCATTCATGGACAACATTTGGTGAGCCACCTTGGCTCTTGGGGCAACTGCTACTCGACCACCGCTGAGTCTGGCACGGATTGAAAAATCAACGTCCGCAGCTAGCGCCGGAGCCTTGGGGTCAAAGCCTCCAAGCTCGCGATACTTTTCAAGGCTGATAAGAGCTCCCGCGGTTCCCACCGCCATCACATCTTCTAGGTGATCGTGTTGGCCTTGATCATATTCCCCGCGAACCCGACTAAAGAGTTTTCCTGCTCGAGTGAGAGTCAAACCCATTTGCTTGATCAGCTTTGAGTTTTCCCAGTCGAGCTGCTTTGTGCCAACAATTGCAAGTGAGGGACTTAGCTCGACTTCTTTAAGGAGGTTTGCCAGTGCATCAGGTTCTGGAGCACTGTCGTCATGCAAAATCCAAAGATAGCCCTCGGAATCTAGGTGCCTCACGGCTTCCTCGATGGCCGAAGCAAAATTGGTTCTGTGGTCCAGCTTTAGGGTTTCAAATCCGCCAGATGGAATTGCTTTCATTTTTGAAGTGTCAACGATAAGAATTCTCGATGGAGAAACAGTCTGCTTTGAAAGTTGTTCTAGTACTCGGGAAATTGAACCTGGTTCGTCGTGTGAAAGAACTACAGCAGAAACGTTAAGTGTCATGACTGTGCTTTCCTAAAAGTTGGACGCACTATGCACGTTTTTTAAGCTTGCGTCTTTCTCTTTCCGAAAGGCCGCCCCAAATACCAAATCGTTCGTCGTTAGCCAGTGCGTACTCAAGACACTGAGCTTTAACATCGCAACCGGAACAAATTCGCTTGGCATCTCTTGTTGAGCCACCTTTTTCAGGGAAGAAAGCCTCTGGGTCAGTTTGCGAACAAAGCGCATCTGCTTGCCAGGAAAGTGGATCTTGCTCAAAGTCTGAGTAGGCTCCGGCCACGCCAAGCAGGACCGGGTCGATAAACCAGTTATCTGGAATCTGTCCGCGATTTTCCATTTACTGCAATTCCGTTCCCTTGGTTGCCATCCCCTTTGTGGAACTTGGCAAAAGTTTCATTCGTGTAATTACACTCGTGTTATTCCCCTGTTGTCAAGTCCAAATCCCTAACCTGTGGGGGGTTTATGCCAAGGATCGTGCCAGTATCCTTTCAGTATGAGTGTTCTAGTCACCGGCGGAGCCGGCTATATCGGCTCCCATGTGGCCCGAATTCTTCAGCAATCTGGCACCAATGTGGTTGTCGTCGATGACCTCTCGACAGGCTTAGATTCAAGGGTTTTGGGCCTTCCAACCAGTCATTTGGAGCTTTCTACCCAAGGCGCCACATCGACCTTGGAGGCCCTTATGACTGAGCATAAAGTCTCAGCCGTGGTCCATTTGGCCGCCCTGAAGCAGGTCGGAGAGTCTGTTAACAAGCCAGAGCAATATTTCCTAAAAAACCTGGGCGGGCAAGCCAATTTGCTAACTGCCATGAGAAACACCGGAGTGAAGAAGCTGGTTTTTTCTTCCAGCGCTGCAAGCTATGGGGTCCCTGACGTGGACCTGGTGTCAGAAGATCAGACTCCAAATCCAATAAACCCCTACGGCCAGACCAAGCTAATTGGTGAGTGGATGGCAAGCAACGCTGAGACAGCCTGGGGTCTATCTCACGTTAGCCTTCGATACTTCAACGTAGCTGGAGCCGGCTGGGATGACCTTGCGGATACCCAAAAGCTCAACCTAATTCCAATTGTGTTCGCGGCCCTAAAGGCAGGAAGCAAACCCAAAGTATTTGGTAATGACTACCAAACTCCAGACGGAAGCTGCATTCGGGACTACGTTCACGTGATGGACCTTGCTAAAGCGCATGTTGCCGCGTTGAAGTATTTAGATACCGACACAAGAGCCCACAACGTGTTTAATGTTGGAACAGGCCGAGGCTCCAGTGTCGTGGAAGTGATGGACCAGATAAAGACCACCACCGGAATTGATTTTGAATATGAAATGGCACCAAAACGCGCCGGTGACCCACCAAGTCTGATCGCTGACGTGAGACGAATAAACAATGAAATGAACTGGAAATCAGAAAACGGACTTGCCGAGATTGTTGAAAGTGCCTGGAAGGCCATTAGCTAGCTTCAGCCAGTTCAGGCCCCTAAGACTACAAACGCAGTTCCACTGCCACTGAGGCTAAATTTCTTGGCTCCAGACATGTATACAACGTCTGCTTTTTTGAGAACCTCGCGCTCCTCAAGGCTGGTACTGACTGCGACCTCCCCGCTCACGCACAAAACCATGGCTGCGGCAGGTAATTCCAAATCAGCCAAAAGATTTGATCCGGTGATATCGGCTTTGTAGACGCGAAACTCTTGCGCTCCCACCGAATACTCAACAAGCCCCTCAGCCAGCTTTTTTGGAACAACCAGCGGATTGGCAAGTACTGCAAAATCAGTGATTTTCATTAGCTCTGCGCGGTCAATGTGTTTTTGGGTAAGACCTCCGCGAATCACGTTATCGCTGGAAGCCATCACCTCCACTCCCAGCCCAGATAGATAGGCGTGGAGATTTCCAGCTGGCAGGAAGATGGCCTGACCTGGGTCTAGTTCGACGTAGTTCATGACAAGTGCAACGAGTGCTCCAGTATCGCCCGGGTAGTTCTCAAGCAGCTCAAGCGCCAAATCCCTAGCCTGAATGGGAAAAACTTGCTCGGGAGTCAACACGCCTTCGCCTCCAAACGTTTCGGCAAATCCAGCGGCCAGACCCTTATCCTCTAAAAGACAACCAACGATTTCCTTAAGGGGAACCTCGGTAGCAACCATGGCGGCTAGCTCGCCAAATCTAGGTTGGCTTTCTGAAAACGCGAGAAAAATCTCAAGGATTTCGGTCCTTGGGCGAAAACCACACAGTGCTCGGAATTTGCTCAGGGCAATGAGAATTTCAGGTTTGTGAAAGGCGTCTCGATAATTTCTACTCGCATCGTCAAGCGAAAGTCCAAGCGCCTGTTCTTTTTCGTAACCGGCTCTTGCATGTTCGGAGTTTGGGTGAACCTGGATCGACAGTGGAGATGCGGCCGCAAGGAACTTAGCAAGGAAGGAAAGTTGGCTTCCGACTAGCTCTGAAAGGTTTTTTCCCGAGGCTATTGCTGTTGATTCCCCACCTGGATGAGTTCCGAACCAAACCTCTGCAACCGGTTCGGTGCCATCGCCGATTCCAAAATGGTCTTGCATTAAAGTCTTAGATCCCCAGGCGTGATTTTTTACTTCCCCGCTGACTCGAACTAGCAAGAGGTTTCCTAGCTTTTGAAGTGTTCGTTGGCTCGCTCGAGATCCTCTGCGAAGTCGACCTCGACCGCGTATAGATCGCTAATATCTAAAGCGCGAAATCGCAGCCCGTCGGATTCGATTCCAACTTCAATGCCACGCTCAAAGTAATCCTGGTCATCAACTTCCGCTAACCGGTTGATAAGGGCCTGCTTGTCCGAGGATGAAACGTAGTTGATTCCAACTGCCTCTCCGAGGCCATTTTCGACCTTCTTGGAAAGCTGGTCGATGTAGCCGTCTTCGGAGAGGGTGTATTTGACTTCTTCATCACTTACTCGAGAGGTGTTTACCACCACAAACGACTGATCTGACTCAACTAGCCCAAGGGCTCGTCTAAGCACTTCGGGATCAAAAACCACGTCCCCATTTAGCCAAAGCGCTCCACCGTCGTTGGATGCTCGAAGTGCTTTCAGCAGTGACTTAGAGGTGTTGGTCTGGTCATAAAGCTCGTTGTAGACAAAGGTGGCTTCGGGGAAGCGTTCTATGATCGATTCCAGCTTGAACCCGACCACAATCATGGCTCGGAATTTCTCACCAAAGGCTAGCGACAGGTTATCCATCTGCTGCTTCATAATGGACCGGCCGTCACGAAGCTCGGTTAGAGGCTTAGGTAGCGGGCGGGCAAGTCTTGTTCCCATTCCGGCCGCCAGGATGATTACCTGTGTGGACATAGCTCCAAGCTTAGGGAAGTTTGATCACTTGACCGATGCGAATCTTATTCGCGTCTGTGATTCCGTTTAGATTCATTAGTTTTTTCGTGGTTGTACCAAACCTGGAAGCTATGCCACTTAGGGTATCCCCTGATTTGATTGTGTAGGTAGATTTCGAAGGAGCGGCCGTCACAGTCGGGGCGGGGGTTGGCTTACCAGAAATCCTAAGAACCTGCCCAACCTGGATCACGTCTGAAGATAGACCGTTCAAATCACGAAGCTTCTTTGAAGTGGTGCCGAACTTCTCCGCAATGCCACTAAGTGTGTCACCCGACTTGACTTTGTAAGTCGTAGTCGATGTGCTGCTGCCCGCTATCGGGGTTTTAGTTGGCGTCGGTGTTGGCTTTACGGTAGGTGTAGGAGTTGGCGAGGCAGCGACCTCGTCGTTCACGGTCTCAGTTGTGTCCTTGACTGAGGTTCCGGTTGGAATTCGTGAAGCAAAAACGTTGTCCACAGCGAAGAGCTTTGGTCCACCCGCGCGGAGGGCGTTGTACAAAGCCACGGTTGCAATAGGACGCTTCTTACCGTTTTCAACAAGGAACAACTTTTGATCTGGCGTTCTGATGAATCTCGACGCGGCGACGCTACCTACGGAAAGTGCTTCGCAAGTGCCGGGATCGAGTTGTCTTGATGTCGTTGGGTAGTGAGAGAAAGTTTCTTGGCTAACTCGCAGGAGCTTTCCGGAAACCACGATATGTGGCTCTGAGCTACATGTCACCTTGATACCAGATAGCGCGCCGGATTTCTTGTACGAAGAAATCGCTGACTTTTTAACAGGTCTGGCTGAACCTAAACCAAGTGCTCTGGCCTGCTCAGTAGTAGGAATTTTATACAAGCGAGTCAGTCCATCGACTAGGTAGCTGGTTGTTCCAACTCGAACCAGTGCGCCAGGTGGAATTACCTGACTTCCCTTACGCATCTGCGTAATCGCAGATGGGGAGATACGGTGCACGGTTGAATCAGAAAGGCTCGAGCGCACTGCCTTCTGGTCAGCTTTCACAATCGGCCGCAGCTGTCCTGCGTTTACTAAGAACATTGTCGCGTTGGTAGTGGATCTAACAACTGCCGGAGCTACCAGTTCCTCTGGGGCAGTAGGAATGGCTTCCAACACGGACGCCGGCAGAACCGGCGGGGACTTTACCCAATTCGCGCTGTCTTGGATTAGACGCTTTCCAGTTGGAGTAAGCAAGTACTGCTGCCCATCTTCATCGGCGATAATCGATTGAATAACTGGACCAGGGGTAAGAGCCTTAATGCTCTGGGTGCCAAGGGTTGAACCGCCACTTGGGAACCAAGTTTCAAAATTGACGTCTTTAGCGGTGTCCTTGTCTATTGCGAAAAAACTCTCGTCCGCTACTATGCCAACAGCCCCAGTTTCACGGTTTGAAACTATTGACCCATTGAGGGCAATTGGCTTACCGATAGGAAGGTTTTTCAAAGAAGCCCTGCGAATTGCTGTGGCTGCACTGAACGGGATGCTAGCCTCAGCTGCCGAGGAGTCGTTCAAGATTTCGCGAAGAAGGCCGGCCTGAACGAAGTACCTCTCGTTATCGGCTCCAACGATCAAGTTTGTGACGTTGCCACCTGTTTCGAGCGCACTAAATTGCGAGCTGGTAAGAGCAACCGCTGATTCACAATTCAAACCGTAATCTGCGACTTGATCACAACTTTCGAATTGAATCTTCTTGCCAGCATCAACGAAGAAGTAGTCATCCGCGCTGTCACTTTTGATTAGCGGAGTCATGTCTCCCAAAGTCGCAAAGCTATTTAGGTAGTCCCGAGAGATTACACCGATTGGACCAAGCGGTGCGAGGGATTCGAGTAGTGCGGCATCTGGGATGCGGTACTTGGTCTCGTCGACGATAAAGAAGGTGTCTCCCTTGGCGGCTTTTAGCAAGAAGCCACCACCAATTGGGGAACCAAACCAGTCTGAGAAGAATCTCCAGAAGTTTCGGTTTCCGTATGCGCTACAGCTGTCGCCGGTTCCGTAAAGGTTATTTAATGCTGCCTGGTTAGGCACATAAGGGGTGTAGTAGTAAAGGGCGGCAGTTGCCTTGTTCTCAAGCTTGAAAGATTGCGATCCACAACTCGGCTTATTTGCTTGATACGGGCGAGTGATTACTGTTCCAGGTTTTAGCCACGTAAAAGATCCGGCTGGGTTGTTGTACCAATTAAGCTGCCCGGCGCCTTTGTAAAGTTGCCAGAAAAAACCAGCCGAGGCAGCGCTGCAGCCGCTGGGTGAATCTGGGCAATCCATTCCCAGGGCAAAATCATAAGCCCGAGCACTTGGGTTTGTTGAAGTTACTAATCCTTGTTCCTTCTGAAGCTTCACTAGTAGAACCCGAGGATTAATCCCGCAAGCGCGAGCCACATCATAAATGAGTTCGGCGGCTGAAATATTGTTCTTGGCAGGTAGTGACTCACAACGGCCTGGAGAACCGGTTGCTCCTGGGGTAGAGATGCGGTAGTCCTTAAGACATCCTGGTCTGTCGGAAGAAGCTTGACAGGACGCCACTCTGCCATCCAAGAATCGCTGAATTTCAGCCACGGTCATTGTTCCAAAGTCATAGAAAACACTGTCGGAAATAATCAATCCGGGATTAAACATGGAGCCGTTGAGTGCCTGAGCAGGTTCTTGTTCAGCCGGTACGGCAACAACTCCAAAAAATGCAAGGGTCGCAACTAAAGTTGCGGACCAAAACTTACCTAGTGGTTTGAACATTAGGGAATATTCACCTCAGTTTTTTCGGATTTACCTTCGTACTTTTCTGACTCGTAACCCACGACTATTTCGCCGATGCCTTTAGGAAGTCTTGAAAGGGCAATCGTTAGCGGGAAGCACTGGGTTGTGCTGACGTTGTGCTCGGCTGGAACGCGCTCCATGACAACAGGAGTGTTACCAGAATAAAAAGTAATTATGCACTCGCCGCCATCTTCGGCAAAGTTCACAACTTCAGCGATGATTTGAAGATCAGTACCGACGATGTCGTAGGACAACAATCTTGGTTTGGCAAGCTCCTTGGTCGGAGAAGCAGAAGGGCTCTCGGATTCGGTGGGGGCTGACGGTGAGGCAGTCGGGCTTGGGTTCATTGGATCGCCTGGAGTCTCATCGGTTCCGATATTCGGATAAAAAAGAGCGCAACCAGCTAGGGTCGCTGACGCAACCAGCGTTGTGGAAATCAAAAGGATTTTTCTCATGCTTTACTCCTAGACACCCTAAAGTCTAGGTTTAATGTTCTGAAAAAAGGCTGTGAAACGCTCTAGAGTGCTTGATCCACTACTCGTTTCGATGCCTTGCCATCCTCGAGCTGGTTAAATTTGCGCTGCCAAGCCAAATAGCGCTCGGCATACTGCAATTTCACGCTCTCAATGTTTTCTAAGGTTTCACTCAGGTTCGCCTCATCGCGGAGAATTGGTCCAGGAGCTAGTTGCTCAAAGTCAAAGTAAAAGCCCCTTTTTGCTATGTAGTCATCCATGTCGGGGGCCAGAAAAATCATCGGTTTTCCAGTGACGCTGAAATCAAACATCGAAGATGAATAATCGGTGACCAGAACATCGGCTGCCAAATAAAGCTCAGCTACGTTTTTGTGTGAGGTTACATCAATAGCACCTCTTGCAACCTGATCGCTATGGGCCTGGTGAGTATTGGTGTGACCGCGAAACAGCAACGTCACATTTGGGCCGAGATTGCCTGTTAGAAAATTCACCGGCTTCCAGTTTCCAGTTGCTGTTCTTTTGGTATCTCGCCAAGTTGGAGCGTAGAGCACAACCAGCTGGCTCGAATCCGTTATGCCAAGTGAGCGTCTAATTAGCTCCCGGTCTCCTACCCGGTTGACCAATATGTCATTTCGCGGGTAGCCGGTTTCAAGAATTTTCCCTTGGTATCCAAAAATTCCGGGTAAAAGTTCAGTGCAGTAGTTATTTGGTGAAATCAAGTAATCCCAGTACGAGGCCTCTCTATCCATCATCTTCAGGTAGCTACCGGTTGGAACTACATCCAAAATGTCACGGCCTAAGCGCTTAAGTGGTGTGCCGTGCCAAGTTTGGATATATTTTTGCCCTTCACGTTTTCTGAAATAGCTGGGGAAATTTGTATTGTTCACCAAAACCTTCGAGCAGGCTAGGGCTTTCAACCAGGCAAGAGAACCATGTCGAATGGGCTTAGCTCCTTCCGGAGCTTTGGTCAAAGAATTCACAGTGAACAGCAGTTCAAACTTTGAATTGTTTGGTTTCACCTCCGCAAAAATTGCATATGGATTGTCCCCGATTACTTTGCCCTGAAAGGATTCGAACAACATGGTGTCTGCGAGCTTGGCTTTAGAAAAGCTGCGATACACCGCTCCACGCAGCCAATCAAGTTGACGCCTGCGTAGCGCACCCAGGATTCTTGTCGGTGAATACTTCACTTCTTGTCCCCGGAGTCAATCGTTTTTCTTGCGCCAAATACCAAGCCAACCAAAAACCCGCTGGCCCAACTTAAATGCATGACCGGTAGTGCGATAAAAACAGCTAGCCGATCCGCAATCTGCAGACCTCTGGCGGTACCGGCTGCAAAACTAAGTAGCAACAAGTACAAAGCAACGGGAATAATCATTGCCGTTTTACTAACAGTTCCAAGAGCTGAAAGTAAAACAAGAGCCATCAGCGATAAGAGTGCTACCGGAGGAACAAAATATCTAACTGAAGCTTTTGTCGGGGCTCTCCTAGTGAGATCTCCCCGCCAAACGCCGGTTGAATAAAACTGCCAAGCAAGGGCCTTTATGTTTGACCTCGGCCAATAGTTCACAACAAGTTCTGGGCTGAACCAGACTTTGCCACCCCTAGCTTTCAGGCGCTGGGCTAAATCCCAGTCCTCACCGCGAATTATTTTCTCGTCGTAGCCACCTACTTCTTTGAGGGCTTTGGCATCAAAGACGCCAAGATAGGCAGATTCTGCTTCTCCGGCTTCCCCACCAATGTGATAGCGGCCCCCGCCAAGGCCAAGCCTTGATCTGTAACCAAAAGCAACTGCATTTTGTAGCGGTGATTTCCCCTGAGCGCTCATAATTCCACCGACCAGAACAGAACTTGTTTCTCTAAGGATTTCGACGGCTCGGGAGATGTAGTTTTCACCGAGAGCGCTGTGGGCATCAACACGAACAATAACCTCACCCGCCGCCTGATCGAGACTTAGGTTCAAACCGGAAGTTGTAAGGCCTTTGGGATTTTCAATCAGTTTTATGCCGGAGTGGCGGGCCGAAAGTTCTTTAGCAACACTTTGAGTTTCATCTGAGGAAGGAGCAATGGCCAAAATCATTTCTAATTGCCCAGGATAGTTCTGCGCTAAAACGCTTTCAACCGCTTGGGTTAGGTGATGCTGCTCGTTTCTTACCGGCATCATTACAGTCACGGACGGGTAGGAAACACTCATCTATTCGCTGTCGCCTTTTTCCATTTCAGCAATGAAGGCTTCACAAACCTGCTTTGGCTCGCCATCCATTAAAAGTTCACCTTTTTCAATCCAAAGAACACGGCTGCAAGTGTCTTGGATTGACTTCATGTTGTGACTCACTAGAAAAACCGTTCCAGCATCTTTTCGCATCTGACGAATTCTTTCCTCAGCCTTAAGTCTGAACTGTCGATCACCTACGGCAAGAGCTTCATCAATTATCAAGATGTCATGTTTTTTGGAGGCCGCAATTGAAAAACGCAATCTCGCCGACATACCTTGCGAATAGGTGCGCATTGGAAGATCAATGAAATCTCTCAGCCCAGAAAAATCGACTATGGCTTTGGTGGAATCCAGAATTTCCTTCTTTTCATATCCCATGGCAAGCCCGCCCAGAATAATATTCTTTTCACCGCTCAGATTTGGTAAAAGCGCTGCACCGACTCCCAACATCGTGGGTTGGCCCAAGGCGTATACAGCTCCCTTAGTGGATGGGTAAAGGCCGGCAATAGCGCGCATTAGGGAAGATTTTCCTGAGCCATTTGAACCGACTATTCCGATGGTTTCACCCTCGTGCACCACAAATGAGACACCCTTGACTGCGTGCACCTCGCGCATGCGAGACTTCTTAGCCAAGGCACCTTTAGCTTGTCTAGCTTTTTTTCCGGTTCCAAAAACTTTGTAGATGACGTGAACATCGTCGACAACTACAACTGGCTTTTGCTCAGCATTCCTAATCGCGTCCATACCGGGCCTCTGCTCTCCAGAAGTAGAACACGCCAAATAGGAAGATCCCAACCGACCAAAGGGAAGAAACTACCCACAGGAAAGGCGTCATGTGCATGTCGTTTACCAGCGCTCCACGAGCCAGGCTTATAAAGTCATAAACCGGGTTCAACATCGCAATGGCTAAAAGCTCTGGATAGCCAGCGAAGATGCGATCAATTTCGAAGAAGATTCCGCTGGAATAAAACATCAGTCGAGTTATAAAAGGTACAAGTTTCCCCAGGTCCTTAACTTGAACTGTTAGTCGGGCGGAAATCATGGCTAGGCCAGTGCTAAACAAAAACATAAGTAGTGCGATTGGAATTAGATACAGCCAGTCAAAGGTAATGTCTTGGCCAAAAGCCACCATGACAAGTGGCAAAAGAGCTAGCTGGGGAAGGAAGTTAATAAACTCTCTGATTACGGCGGCTAATGGAAGAAGGATTCGGGGAAAGCTTAAAGTCCTAAGTAGTCCACCATTAGAAGTGATTGCTTTAGCCCCAGCAGAGAACGAGCCCGAGAAGAAAGAAAAAAGAAAAACTCCAGTGATTAAAAAAGGAATGAAATTGGCAGGGCGCAAGTCGCCAAGGATCAGTCCAAAAACCAACCCGTAAGCAAGAGCCTGAAGCGATGGAAGTAAAACCAACCACCAGCGGCCAAGTCTTGTTCTAGCGTTTTGAGCTTCGGACGCATAAAGCGACATAGTCAAAGCAAAGTCACGCCTTTGCCAAACTTGCCCAAGGTACTCAATAAATTTAGGGCGAACACCGACTTGCTTTAGACCATGCGAGTGCGCGTAGTCAGCTAAATTCATTTTCCGCCTCTAGAAATATCTGCCTTGAGCTGTTCGTTTTTCTCGGCAACTAGTGAAGCTAACGACTTTCCGTACGCAATAAGTTTTGTCTCTAGCGTCCGGTCGGAGGCTCCAAGAATTCGCGCTGCCAAGATTCCAGCGTTTTTTGCTCCGCCAATAGACATTGTCGCAACCGGAATACCGGCAGGCATCTGAACAATCGACAATAGTGAATCCATGCCGTCGAGTTTCCCAAGTGCTACCGGCACCCCAATTACCGGCAGAGTAGTCACAGAGGCGAGCATTCCGGGAAGATGGGCGGCACCGCCAGCTCCAGCAATGATGACCTTAATTCCTCGGGAAGATGCAGCTTTGCCCCACTCAATCATTTTGTCGGGAGTTCGGTGGGCAGAAAGTACCTCGACCTCATATTCGATTTCAAATTCTTTCAGGGCTTGTGCCGCGTCAGACATAACTGACCAGTCTGAGTCTGACCCCATGACAACGCCGACCAATGGATTGGCCATTATTGACTCCTGTCAGATTGAATCGAAGATACTCGCCAATTTTACTGAGGATTGGGCTTTATTGGACACCTAAAACCACGGCCCGGGCCTGATTGGCGGTAGCTAAGGCGGCATCTAAGTTCTCGCCCACTACTGTGATGTGCCCAAGCTTGCGCCCAATTCTTGGCGCCTTGTCATATGAATGAACCTTTGCCTCTGGAAAGTCCTTCATTAGCTCAGGATAGTTTTCTACAAAGTCCTTATCTTCAGACACACCGAGCAGATTAACCATCACTGCTACCGAGGACATTGCTGTTTCCCCGAGCGGTAAATCCAGAACTGCTCGAAGGTGCTGCTCGAACTGCGACGTGGTAGATCCTTCGATACTGAAGTGTCCAGAGTTGTGAGGTCGCATAGCTAGTTCGTTCACAAGCAATCGTCCATCTCTGGTTTCAAACATTTCCACTGCTAGATTTCCAGTGACTTCAAGCGAGGTAGAAATAAGTTCCGCAATTTCTCTAGAGCTGGAAACAAGATCTAGTGAAAGATTCGGGGCCGGGGCCAGCACCTCTGAGCAAACGCCGTTTTTTTGTCTGGTTTCAACTACCGGCCAAGACCTAAATTCACCGCTTGGATTTCTAGCCGAAAGCTGTGCGAGCTCGCGAGTGAAAGCAACTTTTTCTTCAGCTAGTAATTCTCCACCCAGTAACTCAAGGGTTTCTTTAGCTAACCAGTCGCTTACTTCAGCAGATGATTTGATGACGCGAACACCTTTGCCGTCATAACCACCAAGCGGAGTTTTGACAATGATTTCTGGTCCAAACTCCGCGATAAAACTTTCCAGTTCGTTAGCCGATTTGACTGCTTTCCAGATTGGGTTTGGTGCACCGATTGCCTCAAGTGCTTTTCGCATTACTATCTTGTTTTGAGCGTGAGCCAAAGCCTTTGATGGCGGCTGCACCGAAATTCCAGAGGCTTCTAAAGCCTCAAGAATATGAAGTGGTACGTGCTCATGATCAAAAGTGATTACATCGACTCCCCTGGCAAAATCCAATACCGTTTGCAGGTCGTTGTAGTCACCGACAGTGGTAGTTGCAACCGAAGCAGAAGAATTGTCACTCTCAGCTAGTACCTTTAGCTCAAGCCCCAGGTTTATCGCCGGCACGGTCATCATGCGAGCCAGCTGGCCGCCACCGATAACCCCGACACGATTGCTCAATTTCCCGGACCTCTACTACACAGTTGCTTTGGCTAAAGCTTCGATTTCAGCTGCCAACAGCTTGGTTCTAGAGTATCCGCGAACTACCAGCTCGCTGCCGTCGACCGACAAAATCGATATCACTTTGGCACGCAAGCCAGATGGCTTCTGGATTTCAAGTGATGAAAGCTCAGCTAGCGCAAGCTGCTTTTTTCTGAATCCTAGAAATCCGAAGCGGTAAGTTAGCGTCTTTGTCGTTAGCTCGAGGTAGCTGCCGAGATAACTAAGTAGCGGAAAGACCCAAAACAGCACGACGACTAAAGCCCCGGCCATCAAAGCAATTTCATAATCAGCTGAGGAAAACTGGTCCGCTAAAAAAGCCAGTGCAAAGCAAACGGCTGCAAGAACCAGAGTTGGAACAAACAGTTTGCGCGCAGCTGGTTTTAGCCTGACTACGGTCAGCTCAGTTGAAAAAGTCACTTTACAATCTTCCCGCTAAGTTGTTCGAAGGTGCAGCACATCGCCAGCTGAGACGCTGAGTGTCTCGATCTGAGTTTGCACTACGAGTCGGCCGCTCGAGTCAATATCAATTGCAAGCCCCAGGGCCTTGGTGCCATCTGGAAACTCCACTGAAACTTGTTGACCAATCGTTGCCGAAACTCTGATTAGCTCTGAACGCAAGCCACTGGCATCGGCATTGCCGCCGGCTTCCGAAAACTTTTCATAAAGGTCTTTCAGGTTTTCAATCACGGTTGCTAGTAGCTGATCGCGGTCAATTTCCTTTCCAGTAATTATGAACAAAGAGGTAGCTGCAGCAACGGGAAGCTGATTGGCGGATTGAGTCACATTAATCCCAAACCCAATCACCACACTGGATAAATCTGAAGATGCCTCTGCCAGGATTCCGCTTATCTTTTTATCTTCAATCAACACATCGTTTGGCCACTTAATGCTTGATTCAACACCAAAGTTTCCTAGCGCCTGGTGAATCGCGAGCGCTGCCAACAGCGAAAGCCAGCCGACGCCAGCGGAGTCGGCAAATCTTGGCCGAAGCAGCATCGAAGCCATAACTGAGGATTTTGGGGCCGCTTCCCAGGCCCGATCCATTCGCCCGCGTCCGGCCGTCTGAAAGTTGGTGGCTAGAACGTAAAACTCAGGGCAAGACTCCGCTCGGTCGAGCAGGTCACGGTTGGTTGAGCCGGTTTGTTCCAAGAATTCGAACCCGGTTGCCGCCTGTGCCGATAAGAGGTATTCCATGACTCAAGCCTAGGCCAGTGGCTATTTGTAGGAATCCTCAGCAAATGACTGGAATGCTGTGTCAGAACCTGCAATAGCATCGAGGTAGGCCTTCGCTAAAGTTGGTCCGATAGCGCCAAAGAACGACAAATGGAGAAATCTTGACTGAAAAGCCCGAAGCTGACCTATCCACAACGGCCGGCAAGATAGAAGACCTCCGTCACCGTTATTATCAGGCAGTTCACGCCAGCGGTGATGCCGCCATTGAAAAGCAGCACGCCAAGGGCAAAAAAACTGCCCGTGAGCGCATCGAGCTATTTTTGGATCCAGGTTCCTTTGTTGAAATTGATGAGTTTGTCCGTCACCGTTCAACTTCCTTTGGCCTAGAAGCCAACCGTCCTTACGGTGATTCAGTGGTGACAGGTTTTGGAACAATCCACGGCAGAAGAATCGCCTTATTCTCGCAAGACTTCACAATATTCGGAGGATCCCTCGGGGAAGCCGCCGGAAACAAGATCATCAAAATAATGGACTTAGCTATTTCAACCGGCGTTCCGTTGGTAGGCATATTGGATTCGGGCGGAGCCCGCATACAAGAAGGTGTTATTGCCTTAGGAAAGTATGGCGAAATCTTCAAGCGCAACACCATGGCATCGGGAGTAATACCTCAGATCTCGATCATCATGGGACCGGCCGCTGGCGGGGCTGTTTACTCACCGGCGCTTACCGACTTCGTGATCATGGTTGACAAAACCTCCAACATGTTCGTCACAGGTCCCGACGTGATTAAGACTGTGACTGGCGAAGATGTTGGTATGGAGGAGCTAGGAGGCGCTAGGGCTCACAACCAAACCTCAGGTGTAGCTCACTACCTAGCAAGCGACGAGGAAGATGCACTGGACTACGCAAGGACTCTTCTTAGCTTCCTGCCTGAAAACAATCTTTCTGAATCTGTGGTTTACGACTCGAACTCTGAGCTTGAAATCACCGAGTCTGATCGAAAGCTAAACATCCTGATTCCAGACTCCCCGAACCAGCCCTACAACATGCAAACGGTAATTGAGCACCTAGTTGATTCCGGCCAGTTCTTAGAGGTCCAACCGCTTTTTGCCCCGAACATTCTTATTGGTTTCGCGCGCATCGATGGAAGAAGCGTTGGCATTATTGCCAACCAGCCATCGCAGATGGCTGGAACTTTAAACATCGATGCTGGAGAAAAAGCTGCCCGCTTTGTTCGATTCTGCGATGCTTTCTCGATTCCAATCTTGACTCTGGTGGATGTCCCGGGATATCTTCCTGGCACCGATCAAGAGTGGGCCGGAGTTATTCGCCGCGGAGCTAAGTTGCTATATGCCTACGCTGAGGCAACCGTCCCACTGGTGACCGTAATTACTCGAAAGGCCTATGGCGGTGCATACATTGTGATGGGCTCTAAGCAGCTAGGTGCCGACATTAACTTGGCTTGGCCAACCGCAGAGATTGCAGTTATGGGCGGACAGGGAGCGGTCAATATTCTTTTCCGGGACAAAATTAAAGAAGCAGAGGCCGCCGGCAAAAACATAGCCGAGGTTAGAGCTCAACTAGCTGCCGAATACACCTATAACGTGGCCTCTCCCTTCCTTGCTGCCGAGCGCGGTGAATTGGATGGCATCATCGAGCCGGCCGCAACTAGAGTGTCGGTGATCAAAGCGCTTCGTGCTCTTCGAACAAAGCGAGCTACCAATCCACCGAAAAAGCACGGGAACATTCCGCTGTAATGGAAATCAATGACGATTCTGAATTTGCCGAGGCCGTGGAAGTGGTCTCGGGATCTCCAACTGACTCTGAGTTAGCCGCAGTGATTGCCGTACTGCTGGAGGCTAGAAAGCATCAGAACAATTTCAAGTTGCAGCAGCGCTCAACTTGGGCCATGAACAACAGCATCCTAAGAACTGGCATAGTTGTCGGAAATGGCCAGTGGGGTTCTATGTACAAGCAGGGACTTTAAGCCCCCAAACAATAAGGAGAATCTCCATTTCTCGAAATTCGCAAATCGATCAAATTGCCAACCGCTGGGTGGAAACAATCACCCAATTGAGCCCCAGTTTCGCAACTAGCATCGGCTCGTCCATCGGGGCAGACAAACTTGATGACTTTTCACCGGCTGCTCAAGCCAACTATGCTTCCGAGGCCAAAAAAGTTCTCGCAGAGCTAAAAGTTGCAACTGCTGTGGATGACACCGATCGAGTCACCCTAGACGCTCTGAGTGCTGACTTATCGCTGACCTTGGAAATGTATGATGCTGGTCTTTACAGAAGAGATTTGAATAACATCGCATCGCCAGCGCAAGCGGTTCGAGATGTTTTCGACATCTCCCCAACTTCCTCTGAAGAGGATTGGAAGAACTTGGTTCACAGAATGAACGCAGTTGAAGGTGCCCTAGCTGGCTACCAAGAATCTCTTCGCGAGGGTATAGCGGCAAACGACACTCCTGCGAAACGACAGGTCAGGATAAACATCGAGCAGGCCCTAGAAATTGCAGGAGATGATGGATTCTTTATTCAGTTCGCCACAACTGCCGAGGCTGAGGCTGGAGCCCTTCCTGACTCTCTCAAGACAGAACTAGTTGCCGCTGCAAAAAACGCTACTTCCGCCTACGGAAACTTTGCGCAATTTCTGAAGCAAGAGCTGCTGCCGGCTGCAAGCGATGTTGATGCCATCGGGCGAGAGAGATACGAGCTATTTAGCCGCGGGTTCCTTGGAGCCAAAGTTGATTTAGATGCCACGTACCAGTGGGGGATCGAAGAGCTAGAGCGCGTGGTTGCCGAACAGACCGAAGTCGCGAATCAAATTAGGGCTGGCGCAAGCATCGAAGAAGCTGTGAAGATCTTGGATGAAGATCCGAATCGCAAACTGCACGGCACCAGTGAGCTTCAAGCTTGGATGCAGAAAAAGTCGGACGAGGCAATTGAATCCTTGGGCGGAACACACTTTGAAATCCCCGAGCAGATGAAATTATTGGAGTGCATGATTGCTCCAACCCAGTCTGGGGGTATTTACTACACTGGTCCAACCGACGATTTCTCTAGGCCTGGTCGAATGTGGTGGTCAGTCCCGCCTGGCGTGAATGAGTTCAATACTTGGCGTGAGCTCACCACTGTTTATCACGAGGGTGTTCCGGGGCACCACTTGCAGGTCGCCCAAGCTGTTCTTAACAAAGACGAACTAAACGACTGGCGCCGAAACGTGAGCTGGAGCTCGGGCCACGGAGAAGGTTGGGCTCTGTATGCGGAGCGCTTGATGTTGGAACTTGGATTTCTCAGCGATCCTGGAGACAAACTCGGAATGCTGGATGGTCAGCGAATGCGGGCAGCACGAGTGGTGCTGGACCTCGGAGTTCACCTTGGAAAGCCAAAGCTAACTGGCGAAGGTGTGTGGGACTTTGAATACGCACTCGATTTCATGCTAAAGAACGTCAACATGCCAAAGGAGTTTGTACTCTTTGAAGTCAACCGCTACTTTGGTTGGCCAGGACAGGCGCCAAGCTACAAAATCGGTCAGCGCATTTGGGAGCAGATTCGGGACGAAGTTGAGTCAAAAGAAGGCACCTTCTTTGACATAAAAAAGTTTCATAAGAAGGCTTTGAACTTGGGGGGATTAGGCCTTGACTCATTGAGAAAGGCTCTAACACTGTAAATGTTCGGTCCCCCATAATGGGGACAACCAATTTCGGCTAGAAAGTCAACTGTCGGAATTGTTTCGCTAACTTTGAGGTGAGCCTTTCTGCAAGTGCTACCAGGGGAAAGCAAGGATTTGCTCAGGGGGATAGACTCGGGCCTTTATAAGTCCCGGGTCTTCCAATTTAAAGCTTCAAAAATACATCGGGCCTAGCTGTGCCTTTTCTGCTGGCCACGAACGTGACTCTAGAAGAATCTTCTCTGGGAGAGCGAATAGTGACGCGGCCGGATTCAATACGGTCTAACTCATCAGCCAAGCGGCTACGAAGATCGTCTCGCTCGGGCTCTGGAACACCATCAAACCCACCCTCATCCAACAGCACCACTTCCACTCCCCTAGATCTGGCTTGTCGAACAGAAGATTTGAGCTTGGTGTTAATCAGTGTTCGACCACGAATCTCATCGCGGAGCTCAGCTTCCAAGATGGCTGCCTCAATTCGATCAGCAGCAGAAGTATTACCGGCGGCAATTTTCTCAAGCATTGGAAGGGCTCCGCGCAGTGTCTTCGTAAGTCGTTCAGAGCGCTCCTGGCGTATTGAGGCTTCTGCGGCTGCAGCGGCCTGAGTCAGCGTTGCGGTTTGAAGGTAGGAGACAGTTTGCTTGGCAGAGTTTCCCATTTCAACAGAGATGGCGTGAGCCGTGGCCACCAGTGCAATTGCTCCAGCTATACCTGAGTCAAACAAGGTGTGGGCTCCGCCCCAGATGAACACTTGGACTGTGAGAAATGCCGTCCCCAGCCAAGCAATAGTTTTTTCTTGACGAACCGCGCAAATTGCCATCAGGATTGAAACTCCAGATACGTACCAGGTGGCAACAGTTCCATAATCCGACTCGTCTAACGTAAAGTTCACAAGCAGCGGCACAAAAACGCTGATAAGAAGGCCAACTAATGCCAACGGACGCGGCATGCGAAGCTCACGATAGTAAAGCACCGACGTGAAGGCGGCCAACAAATAAAGCGTCAGTGCAACTGCATCCAGCAATTCAACACCATTGTGAACAAAGCCAATCGCTGCAGTGAAAACTGGACTCAAGATAAAAAGTGAAGCAATCGTGATAACTAAGCCGCTAGGAAGTCTAATCATGTCGACCCCACTCAATAACCACCGTGGTTCCGGTACCCGGGGAAGCGTTTATTGACACCCGACCGTCGATACGACTTACGCGACCAACAATCGACGAGGAAATTCCGATTCGATCTTTCGGAACTTTTGATGGTCTGAAGCCTCGGCCATTGTCACTAATCACGATTTTCAGACCTGATCTATACCCGCGAAGGCGAATCGAACGTTCCGTTGCTGTCCCCGCGTGCTTCATCGAATTATCAACAGCCTGAAGGGTCGCCTCCGTTAGGGCGGTTGCGATGTCAGAAGGAATTGGGAGATCGTTTAGGCGATTGACGGAAACTAGAAATACAGGAGCATTTTCTCGAATTCTTTGTTGCAGAGCGCTAAAAAAACTGGTCAGCGTAGTTTCGGAGGTTGTGAAGGTATCGTGAAATCGTTCCTGGCCCAGTTTGGCAATTGCGTCTTTTGCAGATTTTGTTGCTAAAGCGATTTGATCGGCGGATTCAGCCCTTGAGGCAACTAGTAAAGTTGTGAGCACGCTGTCATGGACAAGGGCGTCGAGCCTAGACCTCTCAAGTTCGACAGCGTCTGCGCTGGCGGCTTTAACTGCGGATAAAATCGCGTTTTGATTCGCCGAGTCAGTCTTGCCTGCTTCCCAGCGAAGTGCCAACACCAGCGCAATAACAATCGCGGCATAAAGAAACAGATAAAAAGCCTCTTGACCAGCAACTATCAGATTTCCAGATCCGCCGAAACTTGAAGTTTTCAATAGCAGCCACCCTAAGGCTGCAGAAAATACATAAGCAACCCCGATGGCAAATCTATAGGTGGTCCCAGCTGCCACTGAAGATATCCCAAGAGTCCACCAAATCCAGGGCTGGAAAGTTTGCGCCAGCTGTTGGCTTGGGTCGAAATGCAGAGGCCAGCTCAGCAAAAGCGCGATTGTCACTACCGGCACCGCGCCCAACCAAAAATTGGCCCGAGAAGGAGCAAACCACTGGGTGATTGCCACCCCAGCAACCACTATCACAACTGCCGAGGCTGAGATCCAAAAAACTAGCGGTTTTAGCAAGGCAATCTGCCGGATTCCATTTACCAGTGCCTCTGTCATGATTGCAGCCAGCGCAACTGAATAAATCTTGCCCAGCATTTTGTTTACCCTTGCCACCGAGTAGCTCTTAGTGGGAAGAGGTCTTAGAAGAGACAACTAGAAAGACCCTTCGTCGATTAGCCCATCTTCGATTGCTCTCATTAACAACTCTGTTTTGTTCACTGCCGGTCGCCCAATAGTTGCAAACTTGTTGCGAACTCGGTCGATGTGCTCCTTAGCGGTGTGGACTGTGATCTTAAGTTCGTAGGCCACTTGCTTCAGCGCAAGCCCAGAGGCGTATAGCGAAAGCACTTCCTGTTCGCGGGGAGAAAGCTTTGCCTTTTTGAATTCAGAATCTGCATCGATAACAGCTGTGGTTTGCAAGTTGTTTACTAGAACCCCCGCCGCTACCATTCGAATTGCATCGATTAGTTCGGCCATGCTGTGAGATTTGGGGACCAGCGCTGTGGCACCTGCTTTGAGAGCTAGACGAACCAGGTGCGACTTGTCGGCGATGCTGAAAATCAAAACCGGTATGTCGCGGCCTACAAATTTCTGAACATTTTCTTCGACACTTGATCCATCTGCCAGGGAGAGATCTAGTACTGCAACATCTGGCTGCTGATCACCAATTTGCGTGAAGGCACCGTCGACCGTATCGGCCGATGCTATAAGCGCAAGCTGGTTTAGTTCGCAGCTGCTAGCTAGTGCGATTCGAATTGCCTCATGGTCGTCGACAATCGCAACTTTCAGCTCGCCGAGTTCGGCGAGCTTTGCGATGTCGATTTCCTGCTCCATTACAAGACCAAACTAGCAATGCTTTCGAAGTGATGGGTGTGGGGAAACAGATCAAAGGCCTTTATCTCCTCCAGTCGATAACCTCCGGAAATCAATGTTTTCAGGTCCCTGGCCAAAGAAACTGGATCACAGGCAACGTAGATTATCTTGGCCGGTCGAAGAAATAGCAGCTGATCAACCACAGCTTTTCCGGCACCGGCTCGCGGTGGATCCAGCACCACAGTTGCCCCTCCAAGCTCTAGACCCTGCTTGATTTGGGCTTTTAGGAAACCTTCCACCGGAGCCGCGACAGCTTTGTGCTTGGCTAAGTCAACTAGGTTTGCTCCGGCATCGGCAGTTGCAACTTTGGATGACTCAACAGTTGTGATATTCAGAGCCTTGCCATATTTTGTTGCGAGCGCTCCGGAGAACAATCCCACTCCCCCGTAAAGGTCTAGGTTGTTAGCAAGTGGGTCGAGTCCTTCAGACATTTGAAGTACCTCTTGGGCGAGCAGTTCAGCTGCTCCGCGGTGCACCTGCCAGAATCCGCCACTTGAAATTCTGAAGGAACGCCCTAGGGCACGCTCAACTAGCTTTTTGTCTCCCTTTACTTTTTTGTCGATGAACCATTGGACTCCACCAGTTGAAGCGGTGGAAATTTCAATTCGCTTTACGTCTTGCCAGTTCTTCAGGTGGACACCGAGCTCGTTAATTTCGGCAACGGCCAATGGAAGAGACTTTACTGGAACAACCTCATGGGTTCGTTCTTTGTATGGCCCAGCAACTCCTTCTGGGGAAACATGAAGTTGAATTCGAGTTCGGTAGGAAAGACCATTGGTTATTTCATCCCCCGGGACCGGCATCACCAATACCTCTCGTTCGATACCGCCCATGCGCGAAAGCGATTCGGCTAGAACTTCAGTTTTTAGTTTTCGCTGGTATTCAAGCTTTAGGTGACCAAATTCTGCACCTCCGGCTCCGAGTCGGTCGGCTTCTTTCCAGATGTGTGCAACTCTGGAGCCGGATGGATCAAGCACTTCGACCGTTTCAGCTCGACAGAAAGAGCCGCCCTTGTCTTCAAAAACCCGAGCCCGAACTTTTTCCCCGGGAGCGGTGTGAGAGACAAAAACCACGCGACCCTGGTGCCTGGCTACGAAGATGCCCCCGTGGGCCACCTTCTCGATGTCTAGTTCAATCTCGGTATCTAGCCAGTTTTCAGTTTTTGTCATCTGACAAGTGTTTCACAGCTGCAAAGTAGTCTTGTCAGGTGACCCGATTAGTACTGGCCTCGTCCTCACCAGCAAGACTGGCACTTTTGCGCTCTTCCGGTATCAAACCTGAGGTTGTGCTGCCGGAAGCTGATGAGCCAGCCCTTGCCGCTGCTGCCAAAATTGATAATCCTGATCTTGGCGCCGAACAACTGGTTGGTCTTTTAGCCAAGGCCAAGGCTGAGTCAGTGCTCTCAAATATTTCAACTAACGGAGCTCTAATCTTGGGAGGAGACTCGGCCTTGGAATTTCGAGGTGAGATCCTTGGCAAACCTCACGAGCCTGAGGTTGCAATCAATAGATGGCGCCAACTCAGCGGAAATAGTGGTGTCCTGCACAGCGGCCACTACCTAATTGATAACCGTGATCCAGCTAATCCAGTCGGATCTCTGATGGTCAGTTCCACCAAAGTCTATTTCTCGACTCTCTCTGAGCAAGAAATAGAGGACTATGTGGCAACTGGTGAACCGCTTAAAGTTGCAGGTGCTTTCACAATTGATGGCCTGGGCGGTGCCTTTATTGACCGAATTGAGGGCGATTCTCACACTGTGGTCGGGCTTTCACTAAAAGTCCTTCGCCAGCTAGCTAGTGGGTTTGGGGTCCACTACCCCAGTTTTTGGCGCTAATCACAGCTAAAACCGGCACATTTTTGTAGCTAACCGCCAATGGCGGGGTCTTTTATGCCAATAGGCTTTTGTCTTATGGCAGGACTCATTCGCAAAGTCCTCATCGCTAACCGTGGTGAGATCGCCGTTCGTATCGCTCGGGCAGCTAAAGACAGTGGCCGACTTTCGGTAGCGGTGTACGCCGATCAAGATCGCGACAGCCTTCATGTCAAAGTAGCCGATGAGGCTTATGCCCTAAACGGCGTTACTTCAGCCGAGACCTACCTGGTTATCGAAAAACTTTTGTCCATTGCCAGAAGAAGCAATTGCGATTCAGTTCATCCCGGCTACGGCTTCCTCGCAGAAAATGCCGAATTTGCTAGAGCGGTTATCCAAGCTGGCCTTATCTGGATTGGGCCTGCTCCAGAGGCCATTGAAAAACTCGGGGATAAAGTCTCTGCTCGACATGTTGCGGAAAAAGTCGGTGCGCCCCTTGCCCCTGGAACACTAGATCCGGTAGCTAACGCTAAAGAGGTTTTGGACTTTGTGGCAAGCCACGGATTACCCGTTGCCATCAAGGCAGCTTACGGAGGTGGTGGCCGAGGGATAAAGGTTGCCTATCAGGAGTCTGAGGTTGAAGAGCTATTTGAATCAGCAACTCGCGAAGCCATTGCGGCCTTCGGTCGAGGAGAATGTTTCGTCGAGAAGTACTTGGAAAAACCCCGTCACGTTGAAACTCAGTGTCTAGCGGACTCGAAAGGCAATGTAGTTGTAGTTTCCACCAGAGACTGCTCGCTGCAACGAAGGCATCAGAAACTTGTCGAGGAAGCCCCAGCTCCATTTTTATCGGCAGAGCAAAATCAAAAACTTTACGACGCCTCAAAAGCCATCCTTAAAGAAGTTGGCTACCTGGGAGCCGGAACTTGTGAGTTCCTAATTGCCCAAGATGGGACTATTTCGTTCCTTGAAGTCAACACCCGGCTTCAGGTTGAACACCCGGTATCTGAGCAAGTAACTGGCCTAGATCTAGTCCGTGAGCAATTTCGTATTGCTGAGGGGGGCTTGCTTGATTACCCAGACCCGGTTGTTTCCGGTCACAGTTTCGAGTTCCGAATCAACGGCGAAGATCCCGGCCGAAACTTTATGCCAGCGCCTGGAACAGTCCATGTGTTTAAAGCACCCAGTGGCCCTGGTGTTCGAGTCGACAGTGGAGTTGAATCCGGCGACGAAATCTCTGGAAATTTTGACTCGATGATTGCCAAGCTAATAGTCACCGGTAAAGATCGAACCGAGGCTCTTGAGCGTTCAAGGAGAGCACTTGCTGAAATGGAAGTTCTTGGGCTTCCGACGGTTATTCCTTTCCATAGAAAAATTGTTGACGACCAGGCCTTTGTTGCGGCTGACGGGAAATTCGGTGTTTACACCCGTTGGATTGAGACAGAATGGGTCAACGACTTAGAGCCTTGGGGTGGCCTAGCTGACCAGCTGGAAGTTGATCCGGTCAGTAGAAACTCGATAGTCGTTGAAGTTGAAGGTAAGCGTATCGAGGTCAGTATCCCTGAGCGGTTCCTGCACACTGGAACGGGCTCTCCGACGGCCGGCAGAGCTCCTCGAAGAAAAGTTTCTAGCCACCATGCTTCGGCAGGTGCTCAGTCTGGTTTTATAAAAGCTCCGATGCAGTCAACGGTGGTAAAACTTGCCGTGAAAGTTGGAGACAAAGTCGTAGAAGGTGATCAGATTCTAGTTCTGGAGGCGATGAAGATGGAGCAGTCGATTCCCTCGCCACGAGCTGGCCTAGTCAAAGCCATCAAGGTCTCCGTTGGCGAGACCATCGCTTCAGGAACCGTACTGATTGAATTTGAGGATTAGACCGGTACCTTTCGGCAGGCCGCACGGTAGCCGAGATAGCGGCGTTTGCCTAGTAATTGGCCCTTGTTTCGAGGCTCCTGCCTGGAGCTAGACTCAAATCCATGACTAATCCACTAGAAACACTAGCCAATAATCCCTTTGAAATTGCGAAGCAGGCTGCCGAGCAAATCCGAGAAGCCACTGGAGTGGCAAGCCATGACATTGCCCTGACTTTAGGTTCTGGTTGGGCAAAAGCCGCTGATCTGATTGGTGAGACGGTTGCCACGGTTCCGGCAAAGGACATCGTGGGCTTTTCGGCTCCGGTAGTTGAAGGTCACGTGGCATCGATTCGCTCGATAAAGCTTCCAAGTGGCAAACATGCTCTCGTGCTTGGAGCCAGAACGCACTACTACGAAGGGCACGGAGTGAGAAGAGTAGTCCACGGTGTAAGAACTGCGGCTGCTACCGGCGCCAAGATAATGATTTTAACTAACGGCTGTGGCGGTATCAAGGAAACTTGGACTCCCGGCACTCCGGTTTTGATTAGTGACCACATTAACCTAACAGCCGATAGCCCTCTCGAAGGCGCAACGTTCATTGACCTAACTGATTTGTATTCAAAACGCCTGCGTGAAATAGCCAGGAGCGTTGACGGATCACTCGATGAGGGTATCTACGCACAGTTTCGGGGACCGCACTACGAAACACCAGCTGAAGTTCAAATGGTCAAGCACATGGGTGGTCACCTAGTTGGAATGTCAACGGCTCTTGAAGCAATTGCCGCTCGCGAAGCTGGAATGGAAATTTTAGGATTCTCGCTAATGACAAACCTGGCAGCTGGTGTTCAGAAGACTCCGCTTTCGCACGCCGAGGTACTGGAGGCCGGACGTGAGGCCGAGCCTAGAATAAGCGCGCTTTTGGCGTCAATAATCGAAAAGCTATGAGTTCACTGGAGCAACTTGTTTCGAAAGCCAAGCTCTGGCAAAGTCAAGATCCGGATGCCGAGACAAGAGCTGAGCTAGATAAGTTAATTGCATCAGGGAACGAGCCTGAACTCGTCGATCGATTTAATTCTCGCCTAGGTTTTGGAACCGCAGGACTTAGGGGCGAGCTTGGAGCTGGGCCTAATCGAATGAATCGGGTGCTGGTTGCCCAAGCAGCTGTTGGGATTGCTCGATATCTAAAAGCAAACTTTGATGACCCAAGCTGTGTGATTGGCTTCGATGCCAGAAAAAACTCAGACATCTTTGCCAAAGACTCGGCGGAGATTCTAAAGGGATTAGGGGTTAGGGCCTACCTTTACGACTCGCTCGTGGCTACGCCAATGGTGGCTTTTGCTGTTCGTGAACTCGGATGCTCAGCTGGAATCATGGTCACGGCCTCTCACAACCCGCCAGCGGACAATGGCTACAAAGTTTTCGACGACACCGGATCCCAAATTATTCCCCCCTCAGATTCCATGATTGCCTCTGAAATTCTGCAGTTTGCCGAACATGAATCAGTTGCTGATCTGGTGCGATCTAGCCACTACGAAAGTGTGCCCGCAAGCATTTCGGTTGATTACCTTCAGGGAGTTAGCGGGCTTCTGAATAGACACTCCGAGCGAAAAAATGTAAAGATTGTCTACTCGGCAATGCACGGCGTTGGATCTCAATTCATTGAGAAAATATTTGAGATATCAGGAATGAATCCACTGATTCAAGTTGAATCTCAACAAACACCCGACGGTACATTCCCCACAGTTTCATTTCCAAACCCCGAGGAACCAGGAGCCATGGATAAATCCATGGAAACTGCAAAATCGGCAGATGCGGATCTTGTGATTGTCAATGACCCAGACGCAGACCGATTATGCGTTGCCTATAAGGATTCTTCCGGAACCTTCGTTCAGCTAAGCGGAGATGAGCTGGGGCTGTTGCTGGCAGAGGAGCTAGCCGGTCGCGCCAAAAGAGAGGGAGTTTCTGGGGTATTGGCATGCTCAATAGTTTCCAGCTCCGCAATTGGTCAAGTTGCAAAACATTACGGTCTTGCCTTTACTCAAACTCTTACTGGATTCAAATGGATCGGAAGAGTTCCGAACTTGATTTTCGGTTACGAAGAAGCCTTGGGCTACTGTGTGGACCCAAAACGGGTACGAGACAAAGACGGTCTCTCGGCAGCGATAGTGGTTGCTGACATCGCCACCACCCTAGCCGCCCAAGGCTACACAATTGGTGATCAGCTTGAAAAGCTCAATCAACGAGACGGTTATTTTGCAACCAGTCAGATCTCTTTCCGAGTTAGTGACCTATCAATTATTGAAAACTTGATGACCAGACTGCGTGCGGAGCCAGTTAGCGAACTGGCTGGGGTGTCGGTCAAATTCACAGACTATTTAGCTGGATGGGGAGCGTATCCCGCAAGCGATGCCATCCAACTAGATCTAGTAGATGGCAGACGAGTAATCGTCCGGCCTTCGGGAACCGAGCCCAAGCTCAAGTGCTATCTTCAGGCAGTTGCAGATACCCGTGAGCAGTCGCAGGCGCTTCTAACAGAGCTTAAAACAGCAATGCAGAAAGTGCTCGATTAGGCCTTCGGGTTTTTGATAAAAGCTTTTACGCTTTCGGGCACAGGCAGCGACTGGGATTCTTCATCTGCAAGGGCTTGGTCAGCTACAACTCGAATTGGAATCACCCCTGCCCATACGCCGGTGCCGGGGCCTTCACCATCTTCTGGCATACCGGTTCGAACCTTCACGGATGCTTCTGCCAGTGACAGGGACAATAACGTGGTGGATGCAAGTTCTTTATTAGTTGACGCTCGCACTTCACCAACTCTTCCAGGAATGAGTCCGTCGCTTAGCTTTTCGAGCAGGCCATTTTTTTCTGGACCGGTGATCTCCTCGGCCTTGCCAAGTATTACCACCGAGCGGTAGTTCATGCTTGAGTCATAGGTAGTTCTGGCAACCACAACTCCGTCTAGTTTGGTGACAGTCACACAAGTTGGAATTCCCTTGGCAAGCTCTCTCATGAATCTTGCGCCAGAGGAGCCGTGCAGCAATATGCGGTCACCGTCTCGAACAAAGCCATATGGAAGAACGAAAGGCTGACCATCTTCCACGTAACCAATGTGACAAAGAATTGTGGAGTCCAAGATGTCATACATCTGGTCTCGGTCTTCGACCGAGCGCTTTTTAAGACGGTTGATTGTGGTTCTATCTGTTTGACCTGGATTTGGTAAGGACATGGCTAGAGTTTATAGCTTCAGAGCAAAGCTTTCGAAAGCTTGCTGTTTAGCTCCTCAAGGTCAAAAAAGTGATCAATAGCGATGATTTCGGCGTTTATACCCTTGAGCGACTCCACAAGCTCCGGTGTGGTCAGAACAATCTGGGCGTCGAAAGATGCAGCTCGAGCGGTTGCCATATCGGCCGCTTCAACAGTTGCCTCGATGTCGAGCATGCGTAGCACTTTTTCGGCGTTTAGCTTCAAAAGCACGGAGGTGCCGATGCCCATCCCACAAACGGCAATAATCTTCATTTTTCTATTGTGTCAATAACTCAGCGCAGCAGGTCACGGATTTGCTCTGATTCGGAACAAGTTAACAGGGACTTTACTTTGTCTGGGTCACTTAGAAACTCTGCAAGCTCTGCCATGACGGATATGTGGGACTCGTGATCAGTAGCGGCAAGGCCAAACACCAGTTGTACGGGGTCATTTTGCAAGTGTTGAAACTCGATGGCCTGCTGAATTACTAACAAACTAAGACCGGTTTTGATCACCGAGTCTCCTGGTTTCCCATGAGCTAGGGCAATCCCTGGTGCAATCACAATGTATGGGCCAAACTTTTCAACTGCCTCAAGCATTGAGTCGATGTATTCAGGGGTGACCTTGCCACTTGCAACAAGTAGTTCCCCGGCTAGTGAAATTGCGTTTGTGCGGTCCGCAACTGATTCTGTTATAGCTATTGAGGCGATCCCGAAGGAGTCGGAAAGAACGCTCATTAAGCGCTAGCGAAGCCGTCGCTGATCATGTCGATTAGTTCTTCTCGATCATCCAGTGCCTGGAAGCTGGCCTCGGCAGCGTTTAGCTGGAACTGCTCGATGTCGGCAAGCGTATAGCCAAAGGTGGAAATCAAAAGCTCAATCTCGCGGGTGAGTGAAGTGCGCGACATCAGGCGGTTGTCAGTGTTGACTGTAACTTTGAATCCCAGACCATAAAGAATGTCAAAGGGGTGATCCGATAGCTGGTCGCCCAGCATCGAGATTGCGCCGGTTTGCAAGTTTGAAGATGGTGACAATTCCAGAGCAATCTGACGGTCGTGAACCCATTCAGCTACCTCGCCGAGGACCACCAAGTCGGTGTCCCCCTCAGTGCGAGAGAACATCACGTCTTCAATGATGCGAACACCATGGCCTAACCTAAGTGCTCGACCTGAAACAATTGCATCCTTAATGCTTTCAATTCCATCGCCTTCGCCGGCATGGACCGTGACTGGGAAAAGCTGCTCAGCTAGGTATTCAAAAGCGATCTTGTGTCTAACTGGCAAAAAGCCTTTCTCGGCACCTGCGATATCAAAACCAAGAACGCCATTCTCGCGGTGTCTAACCGCTAGCTCGGCAATTTCTAACCCACGGTCGGCGTGACGCATTGCAGTCACTAGCTGGCCGGTTCGAATGAATCCACCTTTGGATTCAACGTCTGCCATTCCTTGCTCGAGGCCGTCCTGGACGGCTTCGACTGTTTCGTCAAGGCTTAGACCTGATCGCAAGTGCTGCTCAGGAGCCCATCGGATTTCCCCGTAGATAACTCCATCGTCGTGGAGATCTAGCACGAACTCTTTAGCAACCCTAGACAAGCCTTCTTTGGTCTGCATCACGGCAGTAGTGTGATCAAAAGTTTCCAAGTAGCGCTCTAAGGATCCCGAATCTGCTGCCTTGAAGAACCAGTCCCCCAGCTCACTTGAATCGGTGTGAGGAAGCTTGTGTCCAACGGCATCGGCAAGCTCAATGATGGTTTGTGGCCTAAGACCACCATCTAGATGATCGTGCAAAGAAATTTTGGGCAGTGCTTTGATGTTTGAGTTCATTTGTTTTTCCTCTATAAAGAATTAGCCACCGATTCGGTCAAGAATCAGTTTTCTAGCAACCACTGCCTGAGCCTCAATGCTATAAGCATTCTCGATAGTCTCGGATGCGCGCTGAAAGCGAGCCGGCTCGTCGGTATACAAGGTACATAAAGGGTCGCCAGCTTTCACGGTGTCTCCCAGTTGAGCGTGCAATGTAACTCCCGCACCAAACTGAATCGGATCTTCTTTTCTGGCTCTTCCAGCCCCCAATCTCCAGGAGGCCAGTCCTACTGCCAGTGCGTCAAGTTTGGTTATGACCCCATCTGACTTAGCAGTCACGGTCTGGGACTCTTTGGCAACTGGAAGCTTGGCATCAGGGTCCCCACCTTGAGCGCTGATCATGGCGCGCCACTTATCCATCGCTTGGCCGTTTTTGAGAGCAGCCGCGACATCGACATCTACCCTGCCCGCAAGTCTTAGCATTTCAGTTGCAAGCGCCACTGTGATTTCAATCACGTCTGCCGGCCCGCCGCCAGCTAGGACCTCCACCGACTCCTCAACTTCGAGAGCATTTCCAATTTTTAGTCCCAGCGGTGTTGACATATCAGTCAGCAGTGCTGAGGTCTTTACCCCCGCATCTTTACCAAGCTGGACCAATACTTCTGCAAGCTCACGAGCTTTGGACAGTTCCTTCATGAAGGCGCCCGATCCCACCTTTACATCAAGAACTAGAGAGCCAGTGCCCTCGGCTATTTTTTTGCTCATGATGGAACTTGCAATCAAAGGAATAGCCTCGACGGTTCCGGTGACATCGCGAAGTGCATAAAGTTTTTTATCAGCTGGTGCCAGTCCCGAGCCCGCTGCACAAATTACTGCACCAACTTCTTGAAGCTGTTTGGTCATTTCATCATTTGATAGATTTGCACGCCAACCAGGAATTGACTCCAGCTTGTCTAAAGTTCCTCCGGTGTGCCCCAAACCTCGACCTGATAACTGAGGAACCGCAACTCCAAATACCGCGACCAGCGGTGCAAGGGGAAGCGTGATTTTGTCCCCGACTCCACCAGTTGAGTGTTTATCGGTTGTTGCAACACCAAGGGAGTCAAAGTTCAACCGCTCACCCGATGCAATCATGGCCATCGTCAGGTCTTTAATTTCCCTGCTGTTCATACCATTGAGCAAGATTGCCATCGCCATGGCAGACATCTGCTCATCGGCAACGAGGCCCGAGGTGTAGTTCTGAATTAGCCAATCGATGGCTTCGGTGGAGAGTTCTTCCGCACTTCGCTTGGCAATAATCAGGTCGACTGCGTCAAAAGCGCTCAAGCTCTAGCTTCCAAATCTCTTGGGCCGAACGCATCTGGAATTACCTCGTCGATGGTCTTGATTCCAGAAACTGTTTCAAGAAGCATGCCAGGAGCAGAGTGTTCGTAGAGAAGTTGGCGACAACGTCCACAGGGCATCAATATATTGTTGTGCTTATCCACGCAATAGAAAGCCACTAGTCTTCCGCCTCCGGTTCTAAACAAATCGCTCACCATTGAACATTCTGCGCACAATGTCACTCCATAGGATGCGTTTTCGATGTTGCAGCCGGACACGACTCTTCCGTCCTCAGTAAGAGCCGCAACCCCTACCGGGAACTTGGAATATGGGACATAAGCGTTTTGCATGGCTTTAATGGCTTCAGTTTTTAGAACTTCCCAGTCAATTTGCATGATTAGCCCTTCACATATGGAATGCCATCGGCAGCAGGAGGCCTGGATCGACCGACGAAACCAACAACGGCAATAATTGTCACAATGTAAGGAACCATGGTGATAAAGCTAGTTGGAATTCCAGGACTTACCTGATTAGCCCAGATGCGCAAAATAATAGAGAAGCCAAATAGTAGCGCTGCCGCAGTGGCATATCCTGGGTGCCAACGTCCCAAGATAACAACAGCCAAAGCGATAAATCCCAATCCGCCGGACATTTCGCGTCCGAATGATCCCGAGCTTCCAATCGTTAAGGCAGCGCCCCCGAGACCGGCAAGAAGCCCGCCCACAGTGACCCACCAAAACCGTGTCCGTGAGACATTGATACCAACAGTGTCAGCAGCTAGTGGGTTCTCGCCCACGGCTCTGGCTCGAAGACCCAACTTGGTCTTAAACAGCACAAACCAAAGAACTACCACTATCCCGATAGCAAGGAACACTGTTATTCGGTTCTGAAACAACACCGGTCCGACTATTGGGATGTCGCTAAGAAAAGGTACATGAATGATCGGAAGAGTGCCCGGGCTATTTGTTGCGGACTCATCTTCGGTGACCCACTGTTGGTAAAGAAAATTTGTTATTCCAATAGCCAGCACGTTTAGCACTACACCGACGATTATTTGCTGAGCCATAAATCGCACTGCAAATACCGCCAGCACTGCTGAGAAAAGTGCAGCGGTAATCATCGCTGAAAGGATGCCGATAATCTGATTTCCGGTTAGGGTACTCACGACAGAGGCCACGAAGGCACCGGTTAGTAGTTGGCCTTCAATTGCAATGTTTACAACGCCGACTCGCTCACTCATGACTCCCGCCATGGCGCCAAGGATGATTGGAACTGCCAAGACCAAGGCGGATCCCAAAATAAAGGCGACCGGAACAACCGCACCAGCTGCAAGCCATCCCAAAAGAGCTACAAGCGCGATGGCACCAAAAACCAAAGAGAACCAAATAGATGGGCGTATGTTTTTACGAACTTGCCAAGCCACAAATCCTGTTATGGCTAGAAGTAAAACCCCAGCGGAAGTGCCAAGGAGATTAGATGGGACATCAAGGTTGGGAAGCTGGACAAGTTCTCTTACTCCGGTAAGTTCGAAGGACACAGTCGCTGGTTTGCCAAGAATCCCAAAGAAAAACAAAATAACGGTAGCCAGCGAACCCATAACAACGGGAGTCTTACGAGACTCTCGAACTTCTTTTTTGGTTTCAGTGCTCATTATTTCCCTCCTCGGCCAAATAACTTAGACCTCAGAGCACTAAGCATGCTGGTCGTTTGAGGTGGTGGAAGACGGAAAATTGCCCGAATCAAAGGCGGTGCCGCTATAAACAAAACAATTGCGCCTTGGACAATTCCAAGAACGTCGGGCGAAATTCCTTCGATCTGGATGGCTGATGAACCTGCCTTAAAAGCACCGAACAATAACCCAGCAAGTAGCACACCAGAAGCTGAGGATCCTCCAAGAAGTGCAACAGTTATGGCATCAAAGCCAATACCCGCGTGAGTGGTTGGGGTTACTCCACCGGTAGAAGAAAGGGCTTGATTGGCGGCAGCTATCCCAACAAAGGCCGCTGACAAACCCAGTGCAAGTACGTAAGTTCCCTCAACGTTGATTCCAGCAGTCTTTGCAGCAGATGCATTGAATCCAACTGCCCGCAACCTAAACCCAATTGTTGATCGCTCCATGAGCCACCAGTAAATGACTACCGCTATCAAAGACAGGGCAAATCCTAAGTTGAGCGCAAAGCTATCCCCTAGCAATCCTGGAAGTCTTGCGGTATCGAAAGCAGGATCAGATTTGGTATGGCCACCAGCCGTAGCACCTTGCAGTAAGTTATTGTCCAATAGTAAAAAGTTAAAGAAGCTAACAATGATGTAGTTGAGCATGATTGTGGTGATAACTTCATTGGCTCCGGTTCTAGCTTTTAAGAAACCTACGAAAGCACCGACAAGTGTTGACCCCACTATCGCAGCGATGATTGCAACAACGAAGTGAATCACGGGCGGCAGCTCTAGACGAGTAGCAACGAAGGTTGCCCAAATCAAACCAGAAACTAGCTGACCGGTTCCACCGATATTAAACAGCCCAACTCTAAAACCAAGTCCAATCCCAAGCCCGGCCGCAATTAGCGGACCAGCTAGCCTCAAAGTCTCAGTTAACGGTCTAATGGATCCCTCTAAAGACGCAGCGGCCGAGTTATAGACCGAGCCCTTAATTAACGCGCCGTATCCGGCACCTACAACGTCACTTGCAGCTCGCAAACTGGCAAGTGGATCAGCGAAGAAAAAGCCAATGCTCTGAAGGAACTCTTTATTGGAAACAATCATGAAAAATGCGCCGACAGCAAATCCTAAAATTACGGAGAGTATCGTTCGGGTAATCCCACCGGAAAGCATCTCCTTTAGAGCTGCATTCCAATCAATCGGGTCCTTCTTTACTGTCCCACTCATACTGTTACTCCCGCCATCATTTGGCCCAGCTTGGCTCTGTCGGTTTTTGCGTCCACAATCCCGACAATTTGACCTCGGTACATAACGGCAATTCGATCTGCCAGCGCCAAAACCTCATCGAGTTCTGTTGAGATCAAAAGCACAGCTTTTCCACTGTTTCGCTCATCCACCAGACGCTTGTGAATGAATTCAACAGAACCTACGTCAACTCCACGGGTCGGTTGAGAAACAACCAGCAACTCCACTTCCCGTGAGAGTTCTCTTGCCAACACCACCTTTTGTTGGTTTCCTCCCGAGAGCTTTCCAGCTGGGGTTTGAGCCGAGGTTGCTCTAACATCGAATTCTTTTACTCTTTCTTCGGCCAGTCGGTTCCGGGTCGCAAAGGCAATGCCCAAACCGTTAGAGAAAGGCTTTGTGAAGGAGCCGTTGAGCATTAGGTTTTCGGCAATGGAAAACTCAGAAATTAGTCCGTTTTTTTGGCGATCTTCGGGAACGTAGCCGACACCTTTTTCAAGAATCGTTCTAACCGATTTGCCTCGAACGCTGGTTCCAGAAATTGAAATATCTCCGGTGTCGGAGTGCAAAGCTCTAAGGCCCAGGATCGCTTCGGCCAACTCAGTTTGACCATTTCCTTGGACCCCTGCGATTGCAAGTATCTCGCCTGCTCGAACATCAAAACTTACGTTGTTAACAGCCCGCTGGTCACGGTCGTCCAAAACGGATAAGTTATCCACCTTCAGAACTACCTTGCCAGGATCGGCTAATTTCTTCTCAACCGTGAGCCCAACGTCTCGTCCAACCATCATGCTTGCAAGCTCTTTTGTTTCAGCACTTGGCTTGGCTTGACCGACAACGCGACCCTGGCGAATAACGGTTATCTTGTCCGCCACGGCCTTTACTTCGCGGAGCTTATGCGTAATAAAAACAATGGAGGTCCCTGATTTGGCAAGGCCTCGCATAATTTCCATTAGCTCGTCAGTTTCCTGAGGAGTCAATACTGCGGTGGGTTCATCAAGTACTAAAACCTTGGCATCTCGAGCCAGTGATTTGATGATCTCTACTCGCTGCTGAACTCCGACGGGCAAATCTTCAACCAGTGCATCCGGGTCTACATCAAATCCAAATCGATCAGAGATTTTGCGAACCAAGGCTCTTGCCGCCTCAAGGTCTAGAACTCCGAGCTTGTTAGTAGGTTCGTGACCCAAAGCAACATTTTCTGCAACGGTAAAAACTGGAATCAACATGAAGTGTTGGTGGACCATGCCGATTCCTGCAGCCATCGCGTCGCCTGGGCCGGAAAAATCTACTGGCTTGTCGTCTAGGAGTATCTGCCCTTGATCTGCTTTGTACAGTCCATAAAGCACGTTCATAAGAGTCGACTTGCCGGCACCGTTTTCTCCAAGCAGGCTGTGTATTTCTCCAGACTCAACAACTAGATCAATTGAGTCGTTAGCTACCAGGGCACCAAATTTCTTAGTTATACCCTTTAGCTCTAGTTTCATTCCGCACTCCTATGTGCAATGTGTTTTGACCTCGCAATATTCTCTCACATAAAAAATTGAAGACCGAATGCCCCAATCGGGACATCCGGTCTTCAATAGTTTTTTAGCTATTAGCCCTTTGGCTTGTAGGTGCCGTCAATGATTCCAGCCTCAAGCTCAACTAGCTTGTCAGCTAGTCCGGAGCTTACCTTTGAGGCAAAGTCAGTGAACGCGGTGATTCCAACACCCTTGTTCGCAAGAGTTCCAAGGTAAGGGGTTGCATCGAATGCAGCTCCGTCAACTAGTCCCTTGATTACATCAAATGTCGCAATTGCCATTCTCTTCTCAATCGAAGTCAAGATGTACTTGGCTAGATCTGGGTTACCAGCGGCGATGTCTACGTCAACACCGAGCATTACTGCATCTGGGTTTAGCTCATCGATTGCAGACTGAACGGCAGTGAACTGGTTTCCTCCAACTGGAAGGATTACGTCCGCGCCACCCTGAATCTGAGTCTTGGCAAGTGCTAGAGACTCTGGGCTGTTTGGTGCGAATCCGCCCATCATGCTACCTGCGTCTGGGTTCATTGGGTCCCAACCAAGTACGGTCACCTCAGTGTCGTTGTCCATACCCCACTGCATTGCACCGTAGTAGTAACCGGTCATAAAGTCAGTCACGGAAGGGAAAGGAAGTCCACCGTAGGTACCGATGGTCTTGGAAGTTGAGTAGTCAGCTGAAGCGTAGCCAGCTAGGAAACCTGCTTCAGCAGTTTCGAATAGCAATGGCTTTACGTTAGTGCTCTCAGAAGTCGAGTCAACTAGTGCAAAGTTTAGGTCTGGGTTTTCAGCAGAGATCTTTGTGATTGCGTCTCCAAGTGCAAATCCAACACCGATGATGATGTCACAACCTGCGTCAACGCTTGCCTGAAGGTTTGGCTCAAAGTCCTCTGGTGTTGCGGACTCTAGTGCGTTGATCTGAACACCTAGTTCAGCTTCGGCCTGCTTCAAACCAGTGTAAACAGCCTCGTTGAAGGACTTGTCATTCCAGTTACCTTCGTCAGATACTGCACAAGCTAGAAAATCAATTGGCTCTGCGGTTGGTGCTGTGTCTGGTGCGGCAGCACAACCAGAAAGTACTAGAGCTGAAACAGCTGCTAGTGAAAGTGCCTTGGCAGCACTTGAGCGTGAAAATAGCTTCACTTAGGTTCCTCCTATTTATTGCCAGCCGTGTCGGTCACGGATGGCTTGTATAGGACAAGGGTAGCCGACTGGTAGAGGCAAAACTGGCGCAACACCGCAGGATTTTGGGTTTCGAGATGAAATTGATACAAACTAACGCAGGTTTACAAAATCTCGTCGTGACCAGTTGCCTTTAAAGAATCAACCAAAGCTTTAACCTTTTGGGCGTTCTGCTTGTTTGTAACAAGTAGGGCATCAGGGGTGTCCACGATAATGACATCTTCGAGGCCGATAACAGCAATCATGCGCTTAGTGTCGCTGACCAAGATTCCGCTCGAAGAATCAGATAGCACTCTGGCCGAGCCTAGAACTGCCAAATTGTTTTTTCTACCCTGGGACTGAAGCTCAGCAATTGCTGCAAAATCTCCAACGTCGTGCCAGCTAAAATTGCCGGGAATCACGGCAACCAATCCAGCCTCAGCTGCAGGCTCTGCGATTGAGTAATCAATTGCAACTTTCTTGAGTGTCGGCCAGACCTTCTTTATAACGGCAGCTCTTTGTTCGGTGTCCCAAGCGGCAGCCAGTTCCAGCACTCCGGCGTGGAGTGCAGGTTCTGACTTGGCTAACTGGCGAAGTAGCAATGCAGCCGGGGCAATAAACATTCCGGCGTTCCATAAGTACTTGCCTGACTCGACATACTTTTTGGCTCTGTCGAGCTTTGGCTTTTCGACGAACTTATCAACCTTCAAAGCCGATGGCGCTCCAGAAATGCCAAGTGCTTCCCCGGTTTTGATATATCCAAAACCCATCGAGGGTTCGGTTGGCTCGATACCTATTACTACGATTCGATCGGTGGCTGCCAATTCAACTGCTTCAGATACTGTCTTTTGGAAAGCTTTTTTGTCTTGGATAACATGGTCGGCGGCGAAAGAGCCAAGGATCACGTCAGGTTCGCGCCTTGCCAAGATAGCTGCGGCGAGCGCGATTGCCGCTGTGGAGTCTTTGGGACTTGCCTCAATTACCAGATTGCCCTCTGGTAAATCCGGAAGCTGAGCCTTGACGGCTTCTTCATGGGCTAGGCCTGTGACAATCATGGTTCGACCAGGCTTGGCAATCGGGGTTATCCGATCCCAGGTGTCTTGCAACAGGGTTTGACCAGAGCCAGTCAGATCGTGCAAAAACTTTGGAGCTGAGGCTCTAGAAAGTGGCCAAAGCCTGCTTCCGACACCACCGGCAGGGATGACTGCGTGGAATCGGTCAAGTGGTTTTCTGGGATTTGTCATAACGATAAAAACACTAGCTCACTGACTCGCATTGGACCATGCCTTGAGCGATACCCCGATAGTTTCAAGGTTAGACTTTTGTTTAAAGCCATTTGTACCCTAGGAGGGGTTTCGTGCCAACAATGCCAGCAGGCACCTTATATCGTGGGAAAGTCGGTATGTGGTCCTGGGTTCTGCACCGAATTACCGGTGTCTCAATCTTTTTCTTCCTGCTAGTTCACGTGCTAGATACCGCCCTAGTTAGGGTCAGCCCACAGGCCTACAACGTGGTTATCACCACTTACAAGACTCCACTTATTGGTCTGGCTGAGCTGGGTCTGGTAGCCGCAATCTTGTTCCACGCCCTAAATGGCATTCGAGTAATCCTTATCGACTTCTGGAGCAAGGGCGCCAAATATCAGAACGTAATGTTCTGGGTTGTAATCGGTATTTCCGTTGTCCTTTTCGCAGCTTTTGCCCCACGCCATCTCATGAATGTTTTTGGATAGGAGAAGAACAATGTCCGTAGTTATTGAGACCCCAAACTCTCCTAGATCGAGAAAACAAGCAAACTGGGAAAAGTACGGCTGGATATACATGCGCGTTTCAGGCGCTGCCCTAGTCGTTTTGATTTTTGTTCACCTAATCGCGAACTTAGTTGTACCTGATGGCGGAATCAAGGCAATTGACTTTGCCTTTGTTGCAGGTAAGTGGGCAGCACCGTTTTGGCAGTGGTGGGATCTAGCGATGCTTTGGCTTGCACTTATTCATGGAACCAACGGCATGCGAACTATTGTGAACGACTACACCGAGAAAGAAGGGGTCCGAAAAACCCTGGTGGTCTCACTCTGGGGAGTTTGCACAGCACTAATTGTTTTGGGAACTTTGGTGATTTTCACCTTTGATCCTTGTCCCGCCGGTGCCGCAGCAGAACTTCTGCCATCATTTTGTCCAGTCCAGTAAGGATTTGTAATTGTCTTTGAATGAGCACGGAACTCAGACGCACCATCACCAGTACGACATTGTGATTGTTGGTGCCGGTGGCGCCGGCATGCGCGCGGCTATCGAAACTGGACCGCATCTTAAAACTGCTGTGATTTCAAAACTTTTCCCAACCAGATCTCACACCGGTGCTGCGCAAGGCGGAATGGCTGCGGCCCTAGCCAACGTCGAGGAAGACAACTGGGAATGGCACACCTTTGACACCGTCAAAGGTGGCGACTACCTAGTAGACCAGGATGCCGCTGAGATCCTTGCCAAGGAATCTGTTGAGGCCGTCATTGACCTAGAGAATATGGGTCTTCCATTCAACAGAACCCCGGATGGCAAAATTGACCAGCGCCGCTTCGGTGGTCACACCAGAGACCACGGTAAGGCTCCAGTTAGAAGGTCTTGCTACGCAGCCGACCGCACCGGTCACATGATTTTGCAGACTCTTTACCAAAACTGCGTGAAACTCGGAATCGAATTCTTCAACGAGTTCTACGTTTTGGACTTAGTAATGAACGACGTAAATGGAAAGCAGCGCCCATCCGCGGTTGTGGCATATGAGTTAGCAACTGGTGATTTGCACGTGTTCCAGGGGAAGTCAATTATTTTTGCAACCGGTGGTTTTGGAAAAATTTACAAGACCACGTCGAATGCACACACCCTAACCGGCGACGGTGTTGGAATTATATGGCGTAAGGGCTTACCTCTTGAGGATATGGAGTTCTACCAGTTCCACCCAACCGGTTTGGCTGGCTTAGGAATCTTGCTTTCTGAGGCAGCCAGGGGCGAGGGTGGGATTCTTCGCAACGCCTCCGGGGAAAGATTCATGGAACGCTACGCTCCAACCATCAAAGATCTTGCGCCTCGAGACATGGTTGCCCGTGCCATGGCAAACGAGGTTCGTGAGGGTAGAGGAGCAGGTCCCCACAAGGACTATGTTCTTTTGGATCTAACCCACCTCCCACCTGAGGTTATTGATGCCAAGCTTCCAGACATTACTGAGTTTGCAAGAACCTATCTGGGCGTTGAACCATACACCGAACCGGTTCCGGTTTTCCCAACCGCGCACTACGCCATGGGTGGAATACCAACCAACGTCAAGGCCGAGGTTCTTTCCGACAACAACACCGTGGTTCCAGGGCTGTATGCAGCCGGTGAGTGTGCTTGTGTTTCAGTTCATGGAGCAAACCGTCTTGGAACCAACTCACTGTTGGATATAAACGTCTTCGGAAAGCGTGCTGGTCGCTATGCAGTTGAGTACGCGAAAGATGCCGACTTTGTTCCAGTTCCTGAAAACGCCACCAGCGAAGTTGAGAAGCTACTTGCTCTAACACGCAACTCAACTGGAACTGAGAAAATCGCTGTGCTACGCAAAGAACTTCAGGACACTATGGACAAAAACGCTCAGGTCTACCGAACTGAAGACTCGCTAAACGAAGCACTGGACAAAATCGCTGAGCTTAGAGCTAGATACCAGAACATCCAAGTTCAGGACCGCGGAAAGCGCTTCAACACGGACCTACTTGAAGCAATCGAGCTTGGCTTTTTGTTTGACTTATCTGATGTTCTCGTGATGACAGCCCGTGAAAGACGCGAGTCTCGCGGCGGGCACTTCCGCGAAGACTACGAGACCAGAAACGACGAGAAATTCATGGTTCACTCCATGGCTTACAAGCTAGATAAGAAACCAGAAAGGCCCGGAGAAGATATCCGCGTTGACTGGAAACCTGTGACCATAACCAACTACCCGCCGATGGAGCGTAAGTACTAATGGCTGAAGATATCAAAGAAATTGCTGAGGTTCCAAGCTTTACTGTAACTCTCATGGTTCGTCGTTACGACCCAGAGGTAAGCGAAGAAGTGAAGTGGGTTGACTACGACGTGACCGTTTACGGCACTGACCGAGTGCTGGATGCTCTGCACAAGATCAAGTGGGAAATCGACGGTTCGCTCACGTTCCGAAGGTCATGTGCTCACGGAGTTTGTGGCTCTGACGCCATGCGCATCAACGGTAGAAATCGTCTTGCCTGCAAGACCTTGATCAAAGACCTGGACATAACCCAGCCAATTTACGTCGAGCCAATCAAGGGTCTTGCGGTTGAGAAGGATTTAGTTGTAAACATGGAGCCTTTTTACAAGGCTTACCGCGATATCAACCCTTTCCTGATTGCAACCGATAAGCCAGAAAAAGAGCGTATCCAGTCCCCCGAAGACAGAGCCCGATTTGAAGACACCACAAAGTGCATTTTGTGTGCCGCCTGTACTACGAGCTGTCCGGTGTTTTGGACTGACGGTCAGTACTTCGGCCCTGCTGCTATCGTCAACGCTCACCGATTCATCTTTGACTCCCGCGACGAGGGTGCCGAGGTAAGACTTGACATACTGAACGATAAAGAAGGTGTCTGGCGCTGCCGCACGACTTTTAACTGCACCGAAGCTTGCCCAAGAGGCATCCAGGTCACAAAGGCTATTGCCGAAGTAAAACAGGCAATCCTGAGGGGTCGAGCATAATGATTAGCCGCCGCGGAGTACTTGCCTCGGCAGTTGGCGTCACTGCGGTAGCGGCACTTACCGCCTGCTCACCGGAAGTGACCAATCTATCTAGCACCCCGACACCTACTGAACCTGCAACCGCGACTCCAGTTGCCGTTTGCAAGACCAGCGATATTCCAGTGGGCTCCGGGAAAAAATTTGATGTCGACGGTGTGCAAATTTTAATTACTCAACCCAGAGCCGATGAATTCCGCGGCTTTAGCGCGATTTGCACTCACGCCGGATATGTAATGAACAACGTTGCGAACTCCGAAATCAAGTGCGACAACCACGGGGCTCGCTACAGCGCAGAGGATGGTTCGGTTTTATCTGGTCCTGCACCTCGCGCACTTGGCAAGGTAAACGTCATTGTTGAAGGTGACCAAATCCTGGTGAGCTTTTAGTGCCGAGTAAAACCGGCCTTGAAATTGCATCAATCAACGTAAACGGCGTCAGAGCGGCTTTTCGAAACGGGATGGGCGACTGGCTAAAAAAATCAACTGCCCAAATTCTTGCCCTTCAAGAAGTTAGAGCTAGCTATCGAGATCTTGCGGATCTTTTTGATTCCCATGGCGGGCTGGCTGAATCAGGTGGGAAGTGGCACATCCTTCACGATGAGGCATCAGCCAAGGGTCGGGCTGGAGTAGCTCTGGTTAGTCAGATTCCATTTGTTTCTTCAAGTAAAAATTTGGGTGCTAAAGAGTTTGACTCGGCCGGTCGCTGGCTCGAGGGCGTTTATGAAGTGAGTGGAAAAAAGATTACTGTCGTGAGTTGCTATGTGCACTCCGGTGAAGTTGATACTCCAAAACAAGTAGAGAAGTACAAATTCTTGGAAGCCATGCAAGCAAGAATGGCCAAACTTCAAAAATCTGGAGATCACGCATTAGTAGTTGGCGATCTGAACGTAGGTCACACCGAACTGGACATTAAGAACTGGAAAGGTAACGTCAAAAACGCTGGCTTCCTGCCTGAGGAGCGCGCATACTTTGACACCCTGATGCAAAAACAAGGTTGGGTAGACATCGGCCGATCCACCCACCCGAATATCCAGGGTCCCTATACCTGGTGGTCCTTCAGGGGCAAAGCTTTTGACACCGATGCCGGTTGGAGGATTGACTACCATCTTGCAACCCCCGCACTCGCAGCGGTGGCTGGAGATTACAAAGTTCACAAAGCAAAAAGCTATGACTCGCGGTGGAGCGACCATTCTCCGGTGACTGTGGTTTACGCTATCTAGGGTGAGCACGAAAAAGCCAAATCTTCTAAGCGGAATGCAGCCTTCGGCTGATTCGCTTCACCTTGGAAATTACCTGGGGGCTCTGACCAACTGGGTCAAAATGCAAGATGAATTCAACGCCTATTACATGATTGTTGACCTGCACGCAATCACCGTGCCTCAAGACCCTAAACAACTAAGGGATAACACCCGCCGAACTGCCGCGCAATACTTGGCGGCTGGAATTGACCCAGAAAAATCTGCACTGTTTGTTCAGTCGCACGTTCCAGCTCACGCTCAGCTTGCTTGGGTAATGAATTGCATAACCGGTTTTGGTGAAGCATCTCGCATGACTCAGTTCAAGGACAAGTCGCAAAAGGCCGGAACCGACAGCGCATCGGTTGGGTTATTCACCTACCCGATTCTTCAGGCAGCGGACATACTTCTTTATCAACCTAAGAAAGTTCCTGTTGGTGAAGATCAAAGACAGCACCTGGAGCTAACCCGTGATTTGGCGATGCGCTTCAACACTCGCTTCGGTCAGACCTTCACTGTCCCGGAAGCACATATCCTGAAAGAAACTGCAAAGATTTTTGACCTACAAAACCCAACCGCGAAGATGTCAAAGTCCAACGAGGCTAAGGGCACCATCAACATCATGGATGACTCTGCCAAGACTGCAAAGAAAATCAAGAGTGCCGTCACTGACTTAGACGGTGATATTAGCTTTGACCCTGAGAACAAGCCAGGGGTGTCTAACTTGCTTGGAATTTACTCTGCCGTTTCTGGCAACTCAATTGAAAAGTTAGTTTCTGAGCTTTCTGGCAAGGGCTACGGTGACCTGAAAACTTCCGTTTCCGATGCTGTGCTTTCAGTTATCGAACCGATTCGCCAAAGAGCCGAGGAGCTCCTAGCTGACGAAGCTGAGCTGGACCGCCTTCTTGGCCTAGGAGCTGACCGCGCCAGTGCTCAAGCCGAGCAGACTTTGGCCGCTGTTTACGAGAAAATCGGCTTTCTTCCTAGGAAATAGCTGGGAGCTTCGGAAATAAATAGGCGCCCGTTGTGGTTTTCTGTAAGGATAGAAAAGCAACAACGTTCTTCGGGGTCAGTGAAAATCTGAGCCGGCGGTATAGCCCGCGACCCGAATCAAGTGTCTAAGACGCTTTTTTCGGTTGATTTGGTGAAATTCCAGAGCCGACGGTTAAAGTCCGGATGGGAGAAGAACTTAGGGCTGGTCCTTGGCATTTTTTGCCAACTGGATTAGCTCTAGTTTGACTTCCCCGCCCCCGAAGTTCGCCAGATGAACTACAGGCAAGGGCACTTTGGAAAAGCTAAGCATTCAAGACGCGATGACTCGCGCTCTTAAGCTTGCCCTTGAAGGTCCAGCCCAAGGCGTTAATCCACAAGTTGGAGCCGTGATTTTGAACTCCCAAGGTGAAGTCATTGGCGAAGGGTTCCACAAAGGTTCCGGCACACCTCACGCTGAAGTGATGGCTTTGGAAAAAGCCCTAGCTGGTAAGAAAAAACTTGCAGCAGGCGCAATCGCAGTAGTTTCTCTCGAGCCTTGCAACCACACCGGTAAAACTGGACCGTGTGCTCAAGCTCTAATTGATGCGGGCATCTCGAAAGTGGTTTTTGCATCCAGTGATCCAGGAGATTCCTCAAGCGGCGGAGCAGAAACACTCCGTGCTGCCGGAATTGATGTTGAATCCGGATTACTTTCTGATGTAGCTGATCACCAGTTGCGAGTTTGGCTAACCTCAGCCAAATCCAAGCGTCCGTTTGTGACTTTGAAGTGGGCAAGTAGTTTGGATGGCAGAGCAGCTGCCGAAGATGGCAGTAGTAAGTGGATTAGCGGATCCGATTCCAGAGCCGACGCGCACCTTAGAAGATCTGAAGTAGATGCCATTTTGGTCGGAACCGGTACTGCACTAATTGACGACCCTGAACTCACGGCTAGAAAACCGGATGGCTCGTTTTATCCGACTCAGCCGCTTCGAGTCGTTCTCGGGGAAAGAGATCTTCCGTCTACTCTTCGAGTTTTCAATGAGGATGCTGAAACTATGGTCCTAAAGACACAGTCCATACACGGTGCACTTGAAGAGCTTTACACAAGGGGCGTAAAGCACGTATTTGTCGAAGGTGGCCCAACCCTTGCAAGCCGTTTTGTTCAGATGGATTTGGTCGATGAATTCGTCGTGTATCTAGCGCCTAAGTTGCTTGGAGGCGACAAACTGGCAATCGGTTCGATAGATGTTCCGTCAATTGACCAGGCCAAAGACCTAGAAATTTTTGAAGTAAAGCAATTGGGCAAGGATGTCCTAATTGTGGCCAAACCAGCAGAAAGAAACTGATGTTTACTGGAATAGTCGAAGAACTTGGAAGCGTTGCAAGGGTTGAAACCCTAGACGACAGCATTCGACTGCAAATCAAGGGTGACCTGGTTCGAACTGATCTGTCTCAAGGTGAGTCCGTTTCGGTAAACGGAGTCTGTCTAACCGCCGCGGAAATCACTGATGATGGCTTTATTGCCGACGTGATGGCTGAGACGCTAAATCATTCAAGTCTCAGCGGTATTGCGGAAGGTGACGTGGTCAATCTAGAACGGGCCATGTCAGGGGCGGGAAGATTTGGTGGGCACGTTGTTCAAGGACACGTCGACGGTGTCGCCGAAATAATCTCTCGTGAGCCAAGTGCAAACTGGGAAGTAGTGAAGGTAAGAATCCCTCATGACCTTTCAAGGTACGTAGTTCACAAAGGCTCAATCACCTTCGACGGCGTATCGCTAACCGTGAACGACATAACAGACGACGTAGTTTCTTTAAGCCTGATCCCTGAGACATTGAGGCTTACAACTCTCGGCCACAAAAAAGTCGGGGAAAAGCTAAACGTTGAGGCAGATATTTTGGCGAAGCACATTGAAAAACTAATAGAAGCAAGGAGTCAAGTATGAAGCTGGCAACAGTAGAGCAAGCACTCGAGACACTAAAAGCTGGCAAGCCGGTACTGGTAGTTGACCACCGAAATCGCGAGAACGAAGGGGATGCCATTATGGCAGCCCAGTTCGCTTCGCCCGAATGGATATCGTGGATGGTAAAGCACACCTCTGGTTTCTTGTGCGCGCCGATGTCTGAGTCTCTAGCCAACCGGCTTGAACTTCCGTTGATGACTAACAACAACCAGGACCGCTACCGAACCCAGTACACAGTCTCGGTGGATGCAGCCGCTGGTGTGACCACTGGAATTAGTGCAAGTGACCGTGCCGAAACTCTTCGAGTCTTGGCTAACCCCGAGTCAAAACCTGCTCACTTGATTCGCCCAGGTCACGTTATTCCACTGCGTGCTCATCCAGATGGAGTGTTTGGAAGACCCGGCCACACCGAAGCTACCGTTGATTTGCTAAAGCTTGCTGGGCTAATCCCAGTTGGAGTTATCGCCGAAATGGTCTCCGAAAACGGTGAAATGATGCGACTTCCAGAACTTCTGGAAGTTGGGGGAAAGGAAGGTTTGCCAGTAATAAGCATTGGACAGATTTTTGACTTTCGTGAACTTGCTGAAGCTATTCCAAGCGATGACACAGTTCAGCGTATTCGTTTCGAAGCTGAGGCAATGATGCCCTCAACCCATGGAAACTTTAAACTTCGTGGCTACTATGACACCCGAACTACCGCCGAGCACGTCGCGATAATTGCTGGTAACCCAACTGGAGAAAATGTCCTGGTTCGGCTGCACAGCGAATGCATAACAGGTGAGGCCTTTGGGTCAAAGAAGTGTGAGTGTGGTCCACAACTTGACTACGCTCTTGACCGAATAGCAAGCGATCCCGAGGGTGGAGTGGTGATTTACCTTAGAGGCCAAGAGGGTCGAGGAATCGGTCTTTTGAACAAGCTGAAGGCCTACGCTTTGCAAGATCAAGGTATGGACACGGTTGAAGCTAACCTGGCGCTCGGTCTTCCCAGTGAGGCCCGTGAGTATGGTGCTGCGGTTTCCATGCTTAGCGATCTTGGGATCAAAAGTGTGCGCCTGATGAGTAACAACCCAGCCAAGATTGACGCGCTTGAAATGGCAGGGATTGCAGTGAACGAATATGTGCCAATCGTGGTGGGCCAAGAAGAAGAGAACGCGGGCTATCTAGAAACCAAGAGAGAAAAGATGGGTCACATCTTGCCGGAGGTTGAACGTCGTGAGTTCTAATGGAGCACCAAAACTTACAATCGATGCCAGTGGTTTGAAAGTGACCATTGTTGCAACCAGTTGGCACACCGTCATTACCGATGGGTTGCTAGCCGGTGCCGAGAAGGCACTAAGGGCTGCTGGAAACAACGACTACAAAGTCGTTCGTGTTCCAGGCGCCTTCGAGCTTCCACTTGCTGCCCAGCAAGCAATCAAGCATGGAGCTGAGGTTGTTATTGCTCTTGGAGTTGTGATCCAAGGCGACACCCCTCACTTCGAATATGTTTGTGAGGCGGCAACTGATGGGTTGACTAGGGTGCAGCTGGACACATCGGTGCCAATTGGCTTTGGTGTTTTAACGGTTGCAACTGAGAAGCAAGGGCTTGACCGGGCAGGTCTTCCGGGATCCAAAGAAGATAAGGGTGCCGAGGCAGTTGAAGCAGCAGTGCTGATGAAGCGCTTATCCTTTTAAGTAAGGACTTAAAGGAGAATTGAAATGCTTGAACTTGCTGGAATACTGAAATCTTTCTTAGTGGTTTTGCACCTGGTCGGACTATCCGCTTTGCTTGGTGGCTTCCTTGTTCAGATCAAGGCTATGCGTGCTAAGACGGCTGAAATACTTCCTGCCATGGTCCACGGCGCTTGGACTTCCCTACTAACTGGAATTTTGCTTGTAGGGGTTCGCGAGTGGGAGCTAGCCATGGGCGGCGGTGAAGCCTTAGATCACAGCAAAATAGCAATCAAGGTGGTTGTGGTTTTGATAATCGTGACTTTGGTGATGCTAAAGCGCAAACAGAAGCCTGTTTCTGGAGCTCTTCTTGGCACAATTGGCGGACTCACTTTACTAAACGTGGTTCTTGCCGTTTTCTGGTAAAAAGCCTCAAAATATCTAGTGCCAAGGCGTCAAAGAGCTTTGCTTGTTAGCCTTGAGTAATGCCAACTCAGATACTTGCTGCCCCGAAGCTTGGCAATACCCGAGTAACCGGTAAGGAGCAGTTCTACACTCCGCAATTACTTGCCCATCAGCTAGTCGACTTAGTTGAAGCCGAGCTTGGCCCCTTAAAGGGCAAGATTGTTTTGGAACCAGCCGGTGGCACCGGGGCTTTTATCGACGCAGTAAATGTTCGGAGCATAGAAAAAGTAATAAGTTTTGACATCGAACCCCTTCATCCTCAGGTGGCGTCTGGAAGTTTCCTCGAGCAACAAATTGGTCTGGAAGGACTAATCACCATCTCAAATCCCCCCTTTGGAAGAAATAATTCTTTGAGCATTCCGTTTTTCAACCATGCGGCAGCTTTTAGCGATGCCATATGCTTCATAGTTCCAAGATCATGGAGAAAGTGGTCGGTTATCAATCGACTAGATTCAAACTTCGAACTTTCCATCGACAAGGATTTAGACATTGACTACGTTGACAGTGAAGGCAATCTAATCTCAGCCCAGAGTCGACTTGCCACCTGCTTTCAAATTTGGAAAAGAACCAGCACACCTAGACTCCCAATGCGGATAAGGGATATGGGCGTTATCGAGAAAGTATCGCCTGAGAAAGCTGATGTTTCCCTGACTATCTTTGGCTACGGTTGCGGGAAGCTTAAGACCGAATTCAAGCCTGTGCCCAACACCACTCAGCTTTTCTTGACACTAAAACACCCCGAGGCACTTACAGCTTTGCAAAAAGTTAATTACTCAAGGTTTTATAAAAACACCGCATATACCGAAGCGCTTTCGCTCCAAGAGATTAATTACCTCTTGAACGAGGAAATCTTTGGTGACCCGATGATTGAAGGATATAGCAAATGAGCATGGCAGGCAGAGGCAGGAACCTAGCTCCCAAAGATACGGGACCCAAGGCGAAGTTCAATCAACTAACTCCGTATCTGCTCGAACATAAGGGGCCGCTAGTCGTTGCGGTCGTGCTGTCTCTTATCGGCGCCGGTGTCAGCCTTGCCCAACCACTGGTAGTTGGCCAGATCATTACAGCAGTTCAAGAAGGTCAAGACGTCGGTCAACTTGCTGCAATTTTGGTGGCCATCATTTTTGGAGCTGGCGTTGCAAGCGGCTTTATGTATTACGTTCTGGCTAAGGCAGGCGAAGGAGTTGTCCTCTCGGCCAGGAGCAAGCTAGCGGTTCGGCTTCTAAAACTCCCGATTCTGGAATACGACCTAAGAAGAACAGGGGACTTGGTTTCTAGGGTGGGCTCAGACACCACTTTGCTAAGGGCAGTGCTTACTCAGGGACTGATTGATGCCGCTGGAGGTGTGCTGATATTCGTTGGGGCAATAATCGCCATGGCATTTATCGATCCGTTCCTATTGCTTCTAACCCTCGGAATGATTTCTGTAGCGGTTGTTTCAATCGTCATTTCAGCTCGTCAAATTCGCTCAGCAACTACCAAGGCCCAGCAACGAGTCGGTGACATGGCAGCTTCGGTAGAAAGAGCGCTATCAGCGGTTAGGACCATTCGTGCTGCCAGGGCCGAGTCACGTGAGACTGAAGGAATAAGTAATGATGCTAACGAGGCATACGTTCAAGGTATAAAAATTGCCAAGATCAATGCCCTAATTTCTCCGATAGCCGGCATTGCCTCCAACTCAGCATTTATCGTTGTGCTGGGTGTTGGTGGCTTTCGAGTTGCATCCGGAGAAACCTCGGTTGCGAACCTGGTCACGTTTATTCTTCTAATGTTTTTGATGATCAGACCTTTGGGTCAAGCCTTTGGCGCTTACAGCTCTGTAATGAGCGCATTGGGTGCACTTGCTCGCATCGAAGAAATACTGAAGCTGCCGCTCGAAGAGACAGCTCAGGAGTCTGCTCAAATAACTAAACCTAAAAAAACCGAAAATGCAATTGAGTTTAAAAAGGTTAGCTTTCGTTATCCATCGACCGAAGATTTTCGCGATGGCAAGCCTGTAATTGACAACGTGAGTTTCAAGATAAAAATGGGCGATCGAGTTGCCCTAGTTGGACCCTCTGGTTCTGGAAAGTCAACAATTCTTTCCTTGATTGAAAGATTCTACGAACCTGATTCCGGTGAGATTCTCCTAGAGGGGGTTCCGGTTCGTCAGCTTTCCCGAGACACTCTTAGATCCCAGATCGGCTACGTCGAGCAAGAAGCCCCGGTCTTGGCTGGAACAATCCGCGATAACTTGTTGATTGGTTCCCCAGACGCAACCGATGCCGACCTCAAGTCTGTGCTTAGTCAAGTGAATCTAACCTCCGTGCTAAAGCGAGATAAGCGCGGACTTGACGCGGAAGTTGGCGAGGCTGGAATTATGCTCTCCGGAGGAGAGCGCCAGCGCCTAGCTATCGCCAGAGCGCTTTTGGTAGCGCCACCAATTCTGCTGCTTGATGAGTCAACCTCAGCCCTAGATGGCCTGAACGAGCAACGCATGCGAGAAGCCATCGATGCTGTTGCTCAAGGTAGAACCATGATTGTCATCGCCCACCGTCTATCAACGGTGGTGGACAGTGATCAGATTATTGTTCTAGATCAAGGAAAGGTGATTGGCACTGGAACCCACAGCCAATTGGTCAAATCCACACCTCTTTACAAGCAACTTGCCAAGCAACAGCTCCTGCTCTGATCTCGAAGGTTTTCAAAGAGCTAGGCTCTAACTCATGGACTACCCACTACTTCAAGGCCTAGACCCGCTAAACCGAGAAACAGCTGTAGCTCTCGACCAAGCAGATGAACTGGCACCATTCCGCAGTGAGTTTGTGATTCGAGATGAAAGCTTGTGCTACCTAGATGGAAACTCACTGGGTAGGTTGCCAAAGGCAACTGTTGAAAAGATGAATCATTTTCTGACCGAGGAGTGGGGAACTGAACTAGTTGACGGTTGGAGTCACTGGATTGACGAAGCTCAACCGGCCGGAGATCTTTTGGGTCGTGCAACTCTTGGAGCCGCTGCTGGCCAGGTTTTAGTTTGTGACACAACCAGTGTGAACCTGTATCAACTCTGCGTTGCGGCAATCAACGCAAGACCTGGGCGCAAGACAATAATTGTGGACTCCTCCAACTTCCCAACCGACCGATACGTCGTTCAAGGAATCGCCAAACAGTTTGGTCTAAATCTAATCACCCTAGACACTGATGGCTCAGGTGGACCTGGGGCAGTAAAAGTCGACTCCGAGAATGAACTAATGACGGCAGAGCTGCTCAAGCCTTTCCTCACTGATGACCTTGCAATGGTGACACTTCAGGCAGTCAACTACCGCTCGGGGGCAAGACCAAACATCAAAGCCATAACTGATCTGGTTCGTTCCTTCGGAGGACTTGTGGTGTGGGATGCGGCGCATGCCGGTGGGTCAGTTGAGTTGGATTTTGATAACAATGGTGTTGATTTAGCTATCGGTTGCACCTACAAATACGGAAACTCAGGACCGGGCTCTCCTGCCTGGTTGTACGTCCGCAAAGAATTACAGTCCCAGCTTCAGGTCCCAATCCAAGGCTGGTTTGCCCAGGAAGACCAGTTCATAATGGGGCCGGTCTTTGAAAGAAACCTTGGCATTCGAGGATTTCAAATCGCTAGCCCGTCAATCATTGGGATTCGAGGCGTCCAGGCCAGCTACGAAATGATTGAGCGAGCTGGAATTGCCCGAATTGCCAAGAAAGCAGCGCTTGGAACCGAGCTCATGATTGCCCTGTTCGACGCCTGGCTTGCTCCACTGGGTTTCAAGCTTCTTACCCCGCGAGACCACAATCTTCGAGGAGGACACATTACCCTGGGACACCCAGAGGCTAAGCGCATTGCGGCAGCTCTAAGGAAATACGCCCAAGTGGTTCCTGACTACCGAATGCCAAACTCTATTCGACTGGCGATTTCACCTCTTCCGACGACGTATACCGAAGTGTTTGATGGCTTTGCCAGAATCAAGGATTCAGTCGAGAAAAAAGATTATGAAAAAATTCAAGAAAGTGGAAACAGGGTTACCTAAATGAACGAAAACCATGCGAAGTCAGTGACATACACAAGCTATCTAAAAGTTGATGAGCTGTTAAATCTGCAATCACCACTCTCCGATGGGCCTGAGCATGACGAGATGCTGTTTATAACTATTCATCAGGTTTATGAACTTTGGTTCAAGCAGATTCTCCACGAAACAGCCGCACTTCAGCTAACGCTCGAAGCCGGCAATACTCATCGTTCGCTTTCGTTGTTGGGACGCATTCGCACCATTATGAAAACTTGCGTTGCTCAACTAGACATTCTTGAAACCATGACTCCCCTGCAGTTCAACTCTTTTAGAGGAAGACTAAGTTCTGCCTCCGGTTTCCAATCGGCCCAGTTTCGTGAACTTGAAGCTGTTCTTGGAAGAAGAGACCAGGCGGGCTCAGACGCGAAGCCTGGAACGGGAATGTCAATAGCCGCTCACTTGGTTCCTGGATCGGCTGCAAGAATCAGGGTCGAGAATGCGATGAACCGTCCAAGTGTTTACGACTCGGCCCTGAAGTATTTTGCTTCCCGGGGACACGCCATCCCGAACGACGTTCTCAATCGAGATGTTGCCTTGGGCTATGAGCAAAATGAACTAGTTCAAGACGCCCTGCTTGATGCCCATAGATACGATCCAGAATCCAACATGGTTGGTGAGGCCCTAGTGGATTTGGACGAGGGGCTGCAGGAATGGCGCTACCGACACGTAAAAATGGTGGAAAGAACAATTGGGGCCAAGATTGGCTCTGGCGGGTCATCCGGTGCTGGATACCTCGCTAGCACCCTGTTTCAACCGGTATTTGCAGACCTTTGGGCTATCCGCTCTAAGTTCTAGGAGCTAGCGCGGTCCACGACATTTTTTACCAGCATGGCTCGGGTCAAAGGTCCGACCCCTCCAGGATTTGGCGATAAGTAGCCGGCAACTGCCATAACCCCTGGGTCAACATCTCCTACCAAAGTAGAAATTCCGTCTTTTTGAATTCGTGAAATTCCTACATCTAAGACAGCAGCTCCTGGTTTGACCCAGTCAGGCTTTACGAAATGTGCAACTCCAACTGCTGCAATCACTATGTCTGCTCTTTTAACGGCGGATGGAATGTCCTGGCTTCCAGAGTGCAGCAGTGTAACTGTTGCATCAATTGATTTTCGAGTTAGTAATAGTCCCAGCGGACGACCAACCGTGATACCTCTTCCGATAAGCGCAACTTGCTTGCCGGCAAGCTCAACGTCGTAGCGGCGAAGGAGTTCCACAATTCCTGCAGGTGTGCAAGGAAGCGGTGAAGTCATTTCACCTGAAACATTCAGCACTAACTTTCCAAGATTGATTGGGTGAAGACCGTCTGCATCCTTGGCTGGATCGATTGCCTCTAGAAGCTCGTTGGTCTCGATACCAAGCGGTAACGGAAGCTGAACTATATACCCGGTGACTTCAGGGGAGTTATTCAGCTCAGCTACTGCTTTAAAGATGTCGGCCTTTGACGCACTAGCTGGTAAATCAATTCGAATCGACTTCACACCAACTTCAGCACAGTCTCTATGCTTCCCAGAAACATATGAGTGTGAAGCTGGATCGTCCCCGACCAGTAAAGTTCCAAGACCTGGGGTGATGCCAGCTTGTCTTAGTTTGGTGACCCGCTCTGCAAGTTCTAACTTGATAGTCTTGGCAGTTGCCCTTCCATCAAGGAGTATCGCGCTCACGAGCTACCAGTTTTCTAATCCCGAATAAAGCGGGAACTGATCGGTGAGCTTGCGAACACGTGCCTTTAGGGCCTCAACATCAGGTGATGGAAGCAATACCTGGGCAATAATTTCGGCAACTTCAGTGAACTCGGTTGGCCCAAACCCTCTGGTTGCCAGTGCTGGCGTACCGATGCGAACGCCCGATGTCACAAGTGGTGGGCGAGGGTCATTTGGCACAGAGTTGCGATTCACTGTGATTCCAACCTCGTGGAGCAAGTTCTCTGTTGTGATTCCATCGATTGGAGCGTTTCGAAGATCCACTAGCACCAGGTGAACATCCGTTCCTCCAGTCAAGATCGATACCCCATTGGCTTTCACATCGGCGTGAACCAACCGCTCAGCGATGATCCTGGCACCTTCGATTGTGCGCTGCTGGCGCTCTTTGAATTCTTCACCCATTGCAGCTTTGAAGGCAACAGCCTTGGCTGCAATCACGTGCATGAGCGGTCCACCCTGCTGGCCCGGGAAAACTCCAGAATCAACTTTCTTGGCAAGCTCGGCCTTGGACAAAATCAAACCTGACCTTGGACCGGCAAGAGTTTTGTGGACGGTAGTTGAAACAACATCAGCGTAAGGAACTGGAGAAGGGTGGAGTCCGGCGGCAACCAGTCCTGCAAAATGTGCCATGTCAACCCAAAGTTTTGCTCCAACTTCATCGGCAATAGATCTAAAGGCCGCAAAATCCAGATGACGCGAATACGCTGACCAACCCGCAATCAAAACTTGCGGCTTTGTTTCAATCGCTCTAGCACGAACGATATCCATGTCCACCAGATTTGTGTCGGGGTCTAACTCGTAAGAGTGTGCGTCGTACATCTGTCCTGAGAAGTTCAACCTCATACCGTGGGTAAGATGCCCTCCGTGGGCTAGTTCAAGACCAAGAATTCGATCGCCGGGCTTAGCAAGTGCCATCATCAACGCTGCATTTGCGGTCGCGCCAGAATGTGGCTGAACGTTGGCATGCTCAGCCCCAAAAAGTTCTTTAGCTCGGTCGCGAGCTAAGTTCTCGGCTATGTCCACTGCTTCACAGCCACCGTAGTAGCGCTTGCCGGGGTATCCCTCAGCGTACTTGTTCGTAAGAACTGACCCTTGGGCCTCTAAAACTCCACGAGAGACAAAGTTCTCCGACGCAATCATCTCAAGTGTGTGGCGCTGACGATCAAGCTCCTGCTGCAACACCGCAGCTATTTCTGGGTCTGTTTCGCTCAGTGGCTTGCTAAAGGTCGAGGGTAGTTTGCTCTCGCTCATCCGGGGCTCCTTAAAAATGTAACTCGTAAAGATGGCCCAGGCGCACGACCAATTGTCTCTTCGCTCCCCGATGGCAATCCATCTTTTAGCGCCAGTTGCGATGATTTGAGCCTACCAGCCTGACATCAAAGGCACTTTCAACACGTTGCCCTTCGTCAGAAGGACAGCACTCCCGGTACGCCACGTCGTGCGACAACTAAACCGGATACCAAGCCAAATAGCCCCAGAGCCAAAAGCCCCGCCAACAGTCCGTTCCCTCCAAGGTTGGGTTCAGAACTCTGATTTGGAATCGTGATGCTTTGTGCGGCCTGGGGTAAGGAACTAGCAGGTGGCGAACTGTTGACAATGAAATCTTCTCGGGACTCCGGATTGTCGTCAGACAGAGGGGGTTGAGTAACATCCGTTGTTATCGCCGCGGGAGGTTCACCTAGTTGGAGCTCCTTCAGGGCTGAATAATTTTCATCTTCCTTACCTGAGGTTGGAGTTGGTTCTGGAGTTGGGTTTGGTTCCGGAGTTGGGGTCGGTTCCGGAGTTGGAGTTGGTTCCGGAGTTGGAGTTGGTTCCGGAGTTGGTTCTGGTGTTGGTTCTGGTGTTGGTTCTGGAGTTGGAGTTGGATCGGGAGTTGGGGTCGGTTCCGGAGTCGGTTCTGGAGTTGGTGTTGGTTCCGGAGTCGGTTCTGGAGTTGGTGTTGGTTCCGGAGTCGGTTCTGGAGTTGGTGTTGGTTCCGGAGTCGGTTCTGGAGTTGGTGTTGGTTCTGGAGTTGGACTAGGAGTCGGTGTTGGTTCTGGTGTTGGACTAG